>NZ_JASATD010000012.1:0-159630 GCF_038440115.1 Ralstonia sp. OTU4908
CCCGCCCGGCGGCCCCCCCGCGCCCCGCCCACTGCGGCGGGGCGCTGTACTGCTTGGATCAGCAGACTGGAAGGCTTGGCTCTCCCAGCTTCGTGATGGTGGTGGTCGGGCAGCATCACCATGACTTCGTGTTGCCAGGGCGAATGCAGGGCGATTCGGCGCACTGCGCCGACCGGGCTTTGCGGGCTGCGCCCCATGCCGACTTCGCCGTCATGGCCATTCGGCTTCAATCCCTATCGCAGCTGCGCGCTTCGCTTGCCTCCGGGGGAAAACCCTGCGGCCTCTCCCCGCCGCGCGATGCTTGGCGCCCCTGAAGTCCCCGAACCGGCTGCACCGGATCGGCCACGCCAGCGCGGTCGCACGCTATGGCGTGTCACTCTTCTTCGCCACAGTCTCCAACTCCTGGCGCACCTGCGCCAGCAGCTGATCGACCTGCTGCAGGTCGTCGCCGGCATAGGCCAGCGTCAGCAGCGTGAGCGGGTGCACCTCCATGACCTCGCACAGCTCGGCCAGCTTGTTCAAGGTGGGGCTTTTGAGGTCGCGTTCCAGCGTGCTCATGTAGGTGCGGCTGGACACGTCCGAGAACGCTTCCTGGCTCAAACCACGTGCTTTCCTGATGGTCTTTAGTGCCTCCGACAATGTATGTTTCGCTGCCAACCCTGGATCTCCGCAAAATCCAAGATGACATCCGATTGAGCCCTATAGGGCTACAATCTATAGTGTTCAACTATGCCCGCCTGCCGCTTTCGTGCTTTTACGGAAATCCGTATCTGCAGCTTCTCACAGAAGCACAAAACCGCATCCGTGCCTTTCCACAAACCCGCCGATGCGGTTTTGCGCTTTCACGCTTCGGCGGTTTTGTGCGAATGAGGTAACGCCCATGAACCAACTCATGACCGAGGACGAGCGCAAGCAACTGCTGGAACACGGCCGGGTCCGGGCCGCTGGCCGGGCCATCGACCCGCTGCCCGTGGTGCGGTTGTTCACGCCGGACGCACACGCCACTTGGCTGCTGGTGTCGCTTGACCCCGCTGACGGCGATACGGCCCATGGCCTGATCGACTTGGGGATCAGCATGCCTGAGCTGGGCGAGATCAAGCTGTCCGACCTCGCATCCATCGTCGGGCCGAGCAAACAGCCCGTGATGCGAGATCGGTATTTCCGGGCGGTGCGCCCGTTGTCGGAGTACCTGCGGCTGGCCCAGGAGAACGGTTCCGTCCTCGATTGAGCCGTTCGCGCCACGGCCAAGCCGGGCGCATTGAGGCTATTTCGGTCTTGCTCCAGACCCGTCAGGTCTTAATCCGCACTGTTGCACCAAACCAGTGCCACCCTGACGCAAACGGTCATGACGCCAGCCGTGCCATCGGGCACGGTGGATAGCGCAGGAGGCCGCATTTCCTCGCGCGCCACCGTCGCATTCAGACGATCCGCGCAATCCATCGGATGCTTTTCGTCTTGACACGCAAGTTACTAATCTACCAGCTTATTCACGATTGGATGCTAGTTCGATGCGGTGACGTTGGCGTGTGAAACCAGTGACGGCCGTCCTGCTCTACGGGAGCTTGCGTCATGGCCGAACCGCACCACCTCGCGCACTGGTATCCGACCGCCGCCTACCTCTACGTCCTGTGTCTGGACACGCTCGCACTGGCCTGGGAGTACCTGCGCCGCCATCCCGACTACCGGATCGACTGGCTGCGCCGTGCGCGCTGCCCCGATGCCGCGCATCGCTGGGGCTTGCGTCTGCTGGAAGACCCGGACGTGGATGCGCGTGACGCGCATCCGGCCTGGCTTCCCGGCCATGGGGCCGTGGTGCAGCTTCACCCCGATGCCGATCCGCCTCCGGATGCCACCGCCTTCGCGTTCTGGCGCATCCCCGGCCACAAGCAGTTGCTGCACGACGGCAAGGGTCTGGCGCTGATCGCGCGCAGCCCCAGCCTTTGCCAGCGCTATGCGCTGGCGCCTGGCCTGGAGGACGGCATGGCCGTGGCCCATGCCTATCGTGGCCGTCACGCCGCCCCTGCGGCCCCTATGCCTGGTACGCCTGCGTCAATGGCTCGGCCCAGGCCACCGCCTGCGGCGCTGCTGGAGCTACACACCCTGCAGGCGCTCGACGCCACCCTGGCGGGCGCGTCCTTGCGCGACGTCGCCGAGGGCTTGTTCGGTGCGGACGCCGCAGCCGGCTGGTACAGCGACGGCGGCCTGCGCTCCAAGGTGCGCCGCCTGGTGCGGCGCGGCGATGCGTTGATGCGCGGCGGCTATCGCCGCCTAGCACAACTGCCGCCGCTTGAGAAGGGTCGTTTTGAAGAGAGCGCAAAACGACCCTGAGCAGGAGGGCTTCGTTTTCTGAGACTGCCTTCATCCGGTTGCGCTGTGTGGCCGGAGCCCTGCAACCGATGGAGGTTCTCACCATGCGTCCTGCTCCCTTGCGGCCTGCCGCTACTGTCTCGACCGCTGCCGCGCAGCCCCAACGCTATCTCACCAACGACGAAGCCGCCGAGTACCTGCGCCTGTCGCCGCGCACGCTGGAAAAGCAGCGCGTGCTGGGAGGCGGTCCCAAGTTCCGCAAGTTCGGCCGCCGCGTGATGTACGCCGTGGTCGACCTCGATGCCTGGGCCGCCGAGCGCAGCTTCGAGAGCACGTCCGAGCCCGAGTACGCCGAGCAGCATTCGGCGGACAGCCGTGCGCGCTGATCGCTGGCGCGCGGGTGGCCTTCGCCATGTCCAGCCCCGCGCTGCCCATGCGGCAGCGACCGATGCAAGAGCGCGAACAGCTCGATCTGTTCCGCGCCTTGCCGGGCGACATGGCGCCGCGCGACAGCCAGGACTTGATGGCCTTTCCGTTCTTCTCGCTGGCGAAGTCGCGGCGCACGGCGCCGATCGACTTCCGCGCCAGCGGCATCACGATCCGCGTGGAGGGCACGCAGGAGCATGGCATCGCCACGATTTGGGATGCGGACATCCTGATCTGGGCTGCAAGCCAGATTGTGGAAGCCCGCGATGCGGGCTTGCGCCCGTCGCGGCTGATGCAGGCCACGCCCTACGAGATCCTGCGCTTCATCGGGCGCGGTACGTCGCTGCGCGACTACCAGCGCCTCAAGGCGGCCTTGGATCGGCTGCAGTCCACGACCGTGGCCACGTCGATCCGCGAGACGACCGGGCGGCGCCTGCATCGCTTCTCATGGATCAACGAGTGGAAGGAACTGGCCGATGCCAAGGGCACCCCCTTGGGGCTGGAACTGATCCTGCCGGACTGGTTCTATGCGGGCGTGCTCGATGCTGCCCTCGTGTTGACCATCGACCCGGCGTATTTCCGGCTGACGGGCGGGATCGAGCGATGGCTGTACCGCCTGGTGCGCAAGCACGGCGGGCGACAGCCTGGCGGCTGGCAGTTCGACTTCCAGCACCTGTACCGCAAGTCGGGCAGCGTGGCGCGGTACTACGACTTCGCCGCCGACCTGCGCGCACTGGTGGTGCGGCAAGCCTTGCCTGGCTACCAGTTGGGCATCGAGTACGTCTCGGGCATTGCCTCGCCGCTGCTGACGTTCCGGCCCGTGCCGTCCACGGCACGGGGATAACTGCTGCGCAGCCTGTGGACGGACTCGTGCTATCAGGCAACAGAGGTATCGTGCTATCAGGCAACGAATCCTCGTGCTATCAGGCAACAAAACCGGCCGCAAAGCTAATACTGGCGCGGGTTTCGGCCTCTCCTAACTTCCCTAACTTAAATACTCTAACTGGTAGTAGCAGCGCCGCGCCTCGGTGGACAACCGCCACAGGACGCGAAGCGCAGCGGCAACAGGCGGGCTTTCCGACACGGAGGGTCCGGTCATGATCGTCGCGCTGCTCAACCAGAAAGGCGGCGTGGGCAAGACCACGCTCGCCACCCACATCGCCGGCGAGCTGGCGATGCGCGGGCAGTCGGTCATCCTGCTGGATGCCGATCCACAGGGCTCCGCGCTGGACTGGACACAGCGCCGCAGCCAGCAAGGTTTGCCAAGGCTATTTAGCGCCGTGGGCCTCGCACGCGAAACGCTGCACCAGGAAGCGCCAGAACTCGCCAGGCGGGCCGATCACGTCGTCATCGACGGGCCACCCAGGATCGCTGCCTTGGCGCGCTCCGCGCTGCTGGCGGCCGAGCGGGTGCTGATCCCGGTGCAGCCCAGCCCCTACGACCTGTGGGCCAGCGCCGAGATGGTGGCGCTGATCCGTGAGGCGCAGGTGTTCCGGCCTGCGCTGCGCGCGGCCTTCGTCATCAACCGGCGCGTGAGCACCACCGTGATCGGACGCGAGGCCCGCGGCGCGCTGGCCGAGCAGCCGCTTCCTGCGCTGCGCGCGGAAGTGCATCAGCGCATCGTGTTTGCCGACAGCGTGGCCGCCGGCCGGCTTGCACGCGAGACGGCGCCAGACAGCGCCGCCGCGCGCGAAATCACCGCGCTGGTCGATGAACTGCTGCGGTGGCCGTCATGAGCACTCCTGCCAGCAAGCGCACGGGCAAGCGCATCGGCATCGGCGCTCGCCCGCCCGCGAATCCGCACGCCGAGGCGTGGATTCGCCAGGGCAGTGCCGATGACCTCCAGAAAGGCGACCTCTACACGGCCCGCCTGACCCTCGACATCACGCCCGCCATGCGGGCGCGCATCAAGGTATCGGCCTTCACGCAAGGCGTGACGGTGGCCGATCTGTTGCGCGCGCTGCTGGAGCGGGAATTCCCGGAGAAGTCCTCATGAACACACCCGCCTCGACGGCTTCGGCACCGCCGTCCATCCCGCCTGTCGGCGTGGCCGACGGCGTACCGCTGACGCGCGTTGCGCTCGCATACATCGACCAACGCTTCGACCTCTACCTGCGCTTCGGTGATCCTGCCCGCATCATCCGGTTCGACCGCTGGCGCCGCTGCGCGGTGTTCACGCCGAATGCGGTTCTCTGCCGCATCCGCTGGCAGGCCAACGACTACGGCACGATCCGCTGGCAGCTCATGGTGATGCAGGCGTGCATGCCGATGGATGGCGCGCAGCGCATCTCCGGCGTGCAACCTGGCGCGCGCCTCTTGCTGCACGCCGAGGGTGAGCAATCGGTGCGTGCCGTGCTGGCGCGCATCGACGCCATCGAGGCGCTGGGCATCACGCCTGTCGGCGTCTCGCCCGCGTACTGGCGCACGCTCGCCAACCGGCTCGCAGCGCACTTGCCGCTGCCCGAATACACCGCCGAGCGGCACGCCGCCTGGCTGGCCGGGAGGGCGCTGCCATGACCGCAGTTTCCACTTCCGGCACCGCGCCGCACCCTCGCTTGCGCGTGCGCGCTCGCCTCGTGCTGGCGGGCCTGTCCGCCTGCGGCCTCGCTGCGCTGGCCTGGGCGTCCTTCGTGCATCCGCTGCCACGCCTGACCTACAACCCGTCCGACAGCGTGGAGGTCGGCTGGTATCGCATCGATCCGCTCGACCATCGCACCAGCTCGCCACCACGTCCGTTGTCGGTAGGCAGCATCGTGCTGGTGCCGCTGCCTGCCGAGGCTGCCGCGCTCGCTGCGCAGCGCGGCTACCTGCCGACGCGCATTCCTCTGCTCAAGCGCGTGGGCGCGGTGGCGCCGCAAGAGGTGTGCATCGCTGACGGCAAAGTCCGCATCGACGGCGTGCCTTCAGCCGCCGTGCTGTCTGCCGATCGCTGGGGCCGGCCGCTGCCATCCCGGCAGCAATGCCACCGCTTGCGGCATGGCGAGCTGTTCCTCCTCAGTGTGACCAATCCGGCGTCGTTCGATAGCCGGTATTTCGGGCCGGTCAGCGCAGCTTCCGTGATCGGCGTTGCGCGCCCCGTCTGGCTGGAGTCGCGCCCATGATGGCCACCGATTCGCTGCGCATCATCGTGCTATCGGGCGTGTCGTTCTGCTGGCCGTTGTCATGTCGTCGCGCGTGCAGTGCGAGCGCATCCGCGCTGCACTTCGCGCTGCCTCCGGCGCAGCCGTCCCACGTGCAGGCGTCTTGCCTCGAACACGGCTGGCCTGCGGCCATTGCCGTGTTCGCCGGTGCGCTGGCTGCTGGTGCAGCCTTGCCACCGGGCCGCAGTTGCCGGGATCGAGAACCTGGGGGACAGGGGGAGGCAAATGCGGAAGGCAAGACAAAAGGACGCGGCACCGGGCCGCGTCGAAAGCCTGTCTGCACGTGGGGGCGGCGCGGCACGCAGCGGCTTCGCCGCCGTGCTGCTTGTGGCGCGTGGCCCGCGTCGATATGGGCTTGTCCGCGTGCTTCGCACGACGGACTACGCCCCAGCTTTCAGGGAGAGAAGTCATGATCAACCGCCGCGACGACGATTTCCGCATCCGCCCCAGCGCTCCAAAAAACCGCGGCCAGGGCTTCGTTTCCAAGGTGCTCCAGCAGGCCGGCAAGGCCAGTGGCGGCAAGTCCTCGGTGCGCCGTCCGGCATCGGCCATCGGCGGCAAGGCCACCGGCCAGCGGCCCGGCTCACGCCTGGGGCGCGGCCATACGGCGGCGCGGTTTGCGGGCGCGAAGCTCACGCCCATGTCGCGGCGTGTGACTATCAAAACCTTGCTGGTCAACCAGCAGCGGGCCAGCCCGCAATCGCTCGCCAAGCACCTGCGCTACATCGAGCGCGATGGTGTGGGCCGTGATGGCGAGCCAGGCCGGGCCTATGGGCCGCAGACCGACGAAGCCGATCTGGATGCTTTCAAGGAACGCTGCGCCGACGACCGGCACCATTTCCGCTTCATCGTCTCGCCCGAGGACGGGGCCGAACTGGACGACCTGCGCACCTACACGCGGCATCTGATGAACCGCATGGAAGCTGACTTGGGCACGCGGCTGGATTGGGTGGCGGTGGATCACTGGAACACCGACAACCCCCACACGCATTTGATCGTGCGCGGGCGCGACGACACCGGCAAAGACCTCATCATCGCCGGCGACTACATCGCTGATGGATTCCGCCATCGTGCCGCTGAACTGGCGACCGAATGGCTGGGGCCGCGCACCGAACTGGAGATCCAGCAGACCTTGCAACGCGAGGTGGAGCAGGAGCGGTGGACGAGCCTGGATCGCACGCTGCAACGCGAGGCCGGCGAAGACGGCCGGGTGCAGATCGAACGCTTCAACGAACCGAAGCTGCAACGCCAACGCCTGCTGCTGATCGGCCGCCTGCAACGCTTGCAGCGCCTGGGACTGGCCGACGAGGCGCAGCCGGGCACCTGGGCCGTCCATGCCGATGCCGAGAAGACCTTGCGCGCCCTGGGCGAGCGTGGCGACATCATCCGCACCATGCAGCGTGCCATGCGCGGCGAGCCGCGCGAACTGGCGGTGTTCGAGCCGGGCGACGATAGCCGAACCATTCTCGGCCGCGTGGCCGCGAAGGGGCTGGCCGACGAGCTGCGCGACCGCGGCTATCTGGTCATCGACGGGGTGGACGGCAAGGCCCACTACGTCGCGCTCAACACCCGCGACGAGCTGGCGAACTATCCCACCGGCGCCGTGGTGGAGGTGAAGGGATCGGCCGACGTGCGCGCGGCTGACAAGAACATCGCCGTGCTGGCGAGCGATGGCCTGTACCGCACCGACCACCACCTTGCTATCGCGCAGGGCCAGGCCGTACCGGGCCGCGATCCGCAGGAAGTCGTCGCGGCCCACGTCCGGCGCTTGGAAGCCCTGCGCCGGGCAGGCATCGTGGAGCGCGTGGCCGAAGGGCTATGGAAGGTGCCGGGCGACCTGCCCGATCAGGGCCGTCGCTACGACGCGCAGCGCCTGGGCGGCGTGGCCGTGGAGCTGAAATCGCACCTGCCCATCGAGCGGCAGGCCCGCGTGATCGGGGCCACCTGGCTTGACCAGCAGTTGATCGGCGGTGGCTCTGGCCTGGGCGACCTGGGCTTTGGCGGCGAGGCCAAGCAGGCAATGCAACAGCGCACCGACTTCCTGGCCGAACAGGGGCTGGCCGAGCGGCGCGGCCAACGCGTCATCCTGGCGCGCAATCTGCTGGCAATGCTGCGCAGCCGGGATGTAGCGCATGCCGCGAAGGACTTGGCCGCCGAAACTGGCCTGGAGCACCGGCCCGTGGCCGATGGCCAGCGCGTGGCGGGTATCTACCGCCGCAGCGTCATGCTGGCCAGCGGGCGCTACGCCATGCTCGATGATGGCATGGGGTTCAGCCTGGTGCCATGGAGGCCTGTCATCGAACAACGACTCGGTATGCCGATTTCTGCGCAGGTACATGACGGCCGCGTATCCTGGCAAATCCGACGGCAACAGGGCTTATCTGTTATCTGAAGCCAGCAGCATATCGAGCACCCACTGCAAGGATGCGTCTACAAGCGTTCTCGATGTTGACGACCGGAATGCGCCCGATGCCCATGCCGCGCAGCGCCACCTGTCCGGGGATCAGCACCTGGTCGGCCATGACACCAGCAGCGGCGTTGCCCATGTCGGCGGCCTGCAGCTGGGACGGGGTGATGCCTGCATCGGCAATGGCTTCGCCAATCGCCTCGGCGGCGAGCGATTTGAGACCGCAGTCAATGTGCTTGCCGAAACGGGTCATGCCCGTGCCAGCGACGAAGACGGGCTGCATGGAAAGCGTCTAAGACTGGGCGGATGAGGAATTTGCACGCCTGCGCCAGAGGCTGGTGATCCAGCCGCTCAAGCCATTAGGGGCCAGGAAGACCACCGCGAGCAGTGCGAAGCCGAAGATCATCCACGGCGCGGATTGCGACACGCTCTCGGCCAGGTTGGGCGTGAGCACGATGAAGGCAGCCCCCAGGAAGGCGCCCCACAGGCTGCGCACCCCGCCCACGAAGCTGCCCACCAGCAGGGACACCGAGAGCAGGAAGGGAAAGTTCTCGGGCGCGACGAACTGGCCCGCCACCACGCTCAGGGCACCGGCCAGGCCGGTGAACGCCGCGCTGAGGCCGAACATCTGCGTGCGCAGGGCGGTGATGTCGAGTCCGCCCGCCGCCGCCGCGAGCGGCTGGTCGCGCGAGGCGTCCACCAGGCGGCCGAACTGCGAGCCGAGAATCCGCCGCGCCAGCAGGAAGGCGCAGAGCGCGCAGGCCGCAACGCAGGCCATGATGGCCCAGTCCGCCCGGTCGGCCAGCACCCCTGGGAACACAGGTTTTTCCAGGACGATCCCCGCCACGCCACCGGTCAGCCACTCGATCTTTTTCCACTTGAGCGCCTGCGGTGTCACCACCGCCACCGCGAAGGTGGACAGCGCCAGATAAAGCATGGGCAGCCGCAGCGCCGGGAAGCCGAAGAGGAAACCCGCCACGAAGCACAACAGCGCCGCCACCGGCACGCCCACGTAGAACGGCCAGCCCAGGTGATGCGAGAGCACCGCCGCGGTATAGGCACCGATGGCGAAGAAGGCGCTGTGGCCGAGCGAGATCTGGCCCGTGTAGCCGGTGAGCAGGTTCAGGCCCATGATGGCGATGCCATAGATCAGCACCTGCGTCATCACGTACAACGGATAACTTTGCCAACTAAAGGACCAGGCCAGCAGCGCGAGCCCGACCACCGAGGCCGTCCAGCGCAACCAGGTGGGCGATGCCACCGGGCGGATGTTGAGTGGGGCGCTCATGGTACTCATGCTCACACCCTCACCTGGGCCGTCTTGCCGAAGATACCGGCGGGCCGCAAGACCAGCATCGCGATGATCAACAGCATGATGCAGGTCAGTTTCAGGTCGTTGCCGACCACGTAGGCGCCCAGCAGGTTCTCCAGTACCCCGACGGCGAAGCCCCCGGCCACGGCGCCCACAGGGCTGGCGATGCCGCCCAGCAGCGCGCCCGCCAGTGCGTAGATCAGCGGCCCCATCATCATCGACGGCTCCAGGAACACGATGGGCGCGGCCATCAGCCCCGCCACGGCACCGGCCACCGCTGCAAGACCCCAGCCCACGGCCAGCACCTTGTTGGTGCTGATGCCCGACAGTTCCGCCGACGGCGCGTTCACCGCCACCGCACGCATCGCCAGGCCGAACCGGGTGAAGCGGAAGAACGCGAATACCGCCGCCAGTTCGGCCAGGGTGACGAGCAGAACGCCGACCTCGTGGGCCGACAGATAGGGTTCGGCACGGCTGAGGACTCCACCGAACGGCGTGGCGAACTCCAGCATCTCATGCCCGAACAGCCAGCCGACCAGGCTGTTCAAGATGATGAGCAGCGCGATGCTGGCCGCCACGACCGAGAGCACCGGCTTGTGCCGCAGGGGCTGGAAGATGACCCGCTCCAGCGCCAGCCCGAGCAGGAAGGAACCCACGACCACAACGGCGAAGGCCACCCACCATGATGCGCCCGCCTGAACCAACGCCCAGCTCATATAGGTGGAGAACATCGCCAGTTCGCCCTGCGCGAAGTTGACGGACGAAGTGCAGCGATAGATGAGCACGAGCGCGATGGCGAGGCTGGCATAGATGCCGCCCGCCGCCAGGCCCGAAGCTATCTGGTGAAGGAATGCTTGCATGGTGATGAACCTCTTTTTGATCAGTGGCCGAGGTAGCTGCGGCGCACGGCGTCGTCTTCGCGCAGCTCGGCTGCGGTGCCCTGGGCAGTGACGCGCCCGCTTTCGAGCACATAGGCCCGGTTGACTAGGTTCAGCGCGACCTGGGCGTTCTGCTCCACGATGAGCGCCGTGAGGTGCTCGGTTTCGCGCAACTGGTGCAGGAGTTCGTAGATCTCCTGCGTCACGCGCGGCGCGATGCCGAACGAAGGCTCGTCCAGCAGCAGCATCTTGGGGCGCATCATCAGCGCGCGCGCGATGGCCAGCATCTGCTGCTCGCCGCCGCTGAGCGTGCCCGCCGCTTGCTTCGCGCGGCTGGACAGCTTGGGAAACAGCGTCTGCATCCGGGCGATGTCCTGCTCGATGCCGTCCTTGTCGCGGCGGTGGATGGCGCCCACGCGCAGGTTCTCCAGCACCGTCAGGTCGCCAAAGGTGCCGCGCCCTTCGGGCACGTGGGCGATGCCCAGCGAGGCGATGGCGGGCGCGGCCATGTCGATGATGTCCTGGCCCTCGAAGCGCAGCGTGCCCTTGGCAGTCACCTGCTGGTGGCTGATGGCGCGCAGGATGGAGGTCTTGCCCGCGCCGTTGGCGCCGAGCAGCGCCACCATCTCGCCGGCCTGCACGTGCAGGTCGATGCCATGCACCACCGCCGTTCGGCCGTAGGCCACCGCGAGGTTGCGGATTTCAAGCCGTTGGGTCACAGCACACCTCCCAGATAGGCATCGAGCACGGCGTCGTTGTTGGCCACTTCCTCGGGCGAGCCCTGGGCGAGCTTGCGGCCAAAGCTCAGTACCGCGAGGTCGGAGCAGGTCTTCATCACGAAGCGCATGTTGTGCTCCACGACCACCATGGTCAGCTTCAATTCCTCGTGCAGGCGCAGCAGCACGTCGCGCAGTTCATCGACCTCGCCAGCGGTGAGGCCAGCGGCGGGCTCGTCGAGCAGCAGCAGCTTGGGCCGCGTCACCAGCGCCCGCGCGATTTCCACGCGGTGCTGGATGCCCACTGGCAGTTCCGCCACGCCCCGGTCGGCATAGTCAGACAGCCGCAGCGTGGCCAGGGCCGCGTCAGCCGAGTGCGCGATTTCTTCCTCGGCGGCACGGACGGCGCGCGAGCGCAGCGCGGCACCCAGCATCGACACCGGCAGCCGCGCGTGCGCACCCACCATCACGTTTTCGCGCACCGTGAGCGAGGGGTAGAGCGCCACGTTCTGGAAGGTGCGGCTCAGACCCAGCCGTGCCACGCCGTGGCGCGGCAGGCGCGTCAACTCGGCCTGGCCGAAGCGCACGCTGCCGTGGGTGGGCCGGTACAGGCCGCTGATGCAGTTGAAGCAGGTCGTCTTGCCAGCGCCGTTCGGCCCGATCAGGCCGAAGATGCAGCCCTCGGGCACGTCCATCGAGAAGGCGTCCAGCGCGACGACACCGCCGAAGCGGATCGTCAGGTCGCGTACGGAAAGAATGGGTTCCATCGCTGCGCTCGCCCCGTCAGGACGGCATCACCTTCCAGCTCGTGCCGTCGAACTGCTGGATGCGCATGTCCGGTATCGGGTGAGGGCGGGCGTCGCTGGTCTTGACACGCAGGCCCGGCAGCATCATGGGCAAATCCATGTCCAGGCGGCGCGACTGCCGCATGATGTTCTCGCGCGAGAGGTCGTTGCCGCACTGCTTGAGCAACTGCACTGTCACTTGCCCAAGGCAGGCACCGAGCACGGTGAGGTATTCCTTGGCCGCGCCTTTGTTGTATTTGTCCATGAAGGCATGCCAGGCCAGGACACCAGGGTCGTTCTTCCAGGTCGGATCGCTCGGATCCTTGAGGAACGCGGCGCTCATGATGCCCTTGACCTTGTCCAGCCCCACCGGAGTCAGCACCGCGGGCACCGAAGATGCGCTCGGGTTGATGTAGATGGCCGGGCGCCAGCCGATGTCGTGGGTCTTGCGCAGCGACTGGAGGGTGGCTTTGGGCGAACCCCACGCCACCAGCACGTCCGCGCCCGAGGCATGCATGGAGACGATCTGCGAGTCCACCGTCGGATCCGACACCTCATGCGACTCTTCGCTGATGAGCTTCTTCCCGGCGGCAGCCAGAACCTCCTTCACGCCACGCAGCACATCCTTGCCGGCGTCGTCGTTCTGGTAGAACATGGCGATCTTCGCGTTGGGCCGCGTCTGCAGGATGTGCCTGGCCAGGATGCGCCCTTCGTCGGTGTACAGGGGCAGCCAGCCCATGCTCCAGGGGAACTTAGCCGCATCATCCAGCCACGTGGCGGAGCCGGACGAAACGAAGAGTTGCGGTACTTTGGCGTTGTTGAGATAGCTGCGCGACGCCAGCCCAGTGGACGAGCCTATCTGCGCCGCGAGAAAAGCCACCTGATCGCGCTCCACCAGGCGGCGCGATTGCTCCAGGGTTTTCGGCGGGCTGTAGCCATCGTCGGCCAGCACCAGCTTGAGCTGGCGCCCATTCACGCCGCCCTCGGCGTTGACCAGGTCAAACCATGCAGACATGGTCTTGCCGACGATGCCATAGCCTGCGGCCGGGCCGCTGAGCGGTCCGGTCGAGCCGATCTTGATCTCGCGATCCGTCACGCCCGGGGTGCCCGCGCCCTGCGCGCGGACCAGGCCAGAAACGCCGGTCAGCATGGCGCCGGAAAGCATGGTGATGAATTGTCTTTTTTGCATGGTGTCTCCTGTGGTGGTGGTGAGATGAATGGATGGATGGGTGAACCCTGGCCTGCGGCATCAGGCCGCCTTCCCTTGCAAGCGCAGCACGGCTTCGCGGATCAGCGGCATGCGGTCGTTGCCGAAATACATGTCCGTCTTGTCCACGAAGATGGTCGGTGAGCCAAAGCCGCCGCGCGCGACCACCTCATCGGTGTTGGCCCTGAGCTGGTCTTTGATCGCCTGCTCGCCGATGCCTGCAAAGAATTGGGCGGGCTCGATGCCAACGCGCTGGCACACCTGCGCCAGCACCGCGTCCTGCGAGATGTCCTGGTCGTCGCCCCAATAGGCTTCAAATATGGCGCGGGCAAACGGCGCCATGTCGTTGCCGAGCCAGATGCAGCCGCGCATCGCCTTCACGCTGTTGACGGGAAACACCGTCGGCGGCATCTTGATCGCAAGCCCCGTCGAGCGGGCCCAATCCGCTAGGTCCTTTTTCAGGTAGCGGGCCTTCTGCGGCACCGGCGTCTCGCGCGAGGCATAGACGGTGGGATTGATGGTGTTGAAGATGCCGCCGACCAGGATCGGCCGCCATGTGATCTCAACGTCAAGCTCCTTGGCGAGCGGCTGGATGTTATGAAAGGCGAGATAAGTCCAGGGGCTGGAGCAGTCGAAGAAGAATTCGATCATGGTGTTTCCTGTGTTTTTGGGGCGTCACTGGATTCCGGAATCGCGCTACTCGCGCCCCGGAATGGCGCTCCGTTCCGCCAGCTCCCTGGCCTTGTGGCCGAACATGTTCTTTCTCGCTTCGTCGTCCAGCGGCTCTTGCTCGAATTTGCCGACCGCCAGCCCCGCTTGCACCTGGGGCCGGCCGCGCACGCTGGCGTACCAGCGCTTGAGGTGGGGAAAGTCGTCGAGCGTGAAGCCTTGGGCCTTGTGGGTCATGGTCCAGGGAAAGCAAGCGATGTCGGCGATGCCGTACTCGGTGCCAGCGACATAGGCGCCGGTCTTGCCGAGCTGGGTATCGAGCACGCGATACAGCCGTGCCGCTTCGTCGCGGTAACGCTCAATCGCGTAGGCGATCTTTTCCTGCGCATACAGCGCAAAGTGACCATGCTGGCCGAGCATGGGCCCCAGTCCGCTCACCTGCCACATCACCCATTGCATGGTTTGGGTGAAGCCGCGCAGATCCGTGGGCAGGAAGCGGTTGGTTTTCTGGGCCAGATAGACCAGGATGGCGCCGGTCTCGAACACCGAAAGCGGGCCGCCGCCGTCGAGCGGCGCATGGTCCACTATGGCCGGAATGCGGTTGTTCGGGCTGATCGCCAGAAATTCCGGCCTGAATTGCTCGCCAGCGCGGATGTTGACCGGAGTCACCGTATAGGGAAGTCCGAGTTCCTCCAGCAGGATGGAGATCTTCCAGCCGTTGGGTGTCGGTGCGTAATGCAGGT
This sequence comes from Ralstonia sp. OTU4908, assembly GCF_038440115.1. NCBI lineage: Bacteria > Pseudomonadati > Pseudomonadota > Betaproteobacteria > Burkholderiales > Burkholderiaceae > Ralstonia > Ralstonia sp. OTU4908. Next base: position 14,591 of record NZ_JASATD010000012.1, read on the forward strand.
CAATCATGGCGAATGACGCTCCTGCCGAGCTGCGGATCGACATCACGCCATGACTTGCAGGCACCCGTGGCCGACCCCCTGACATTCCAGGCTCCCGTTGCGTGGCTTTCTCGGGTTGACGACATCATGCGCAGCTCTTCGAGGGTTCAAGGCGTCAGCGCGGCGCCATGCGGAGGGCCCCATCCACGCGGATGGACTCAGCGTTCATGTAGCCGCAAGTGACCAGAAACTCGACGGCCTGCGCGAATTCATCGGGGTCGCCCAAACGCTTGGGAAAGGGCACGCTGGCCGCCAGCGCCTGCTTGACGTTGTCCGGCAGGGCCAGCAGCAAGGGGGTGCCGAAGATCCCCGGCAGGATGGTGTTGACGCGAACGCCTTCGTCCATCAGGTCGCGTGCGATCGGCAAGGTCATGCCCATGACGGCGGCCTTGCTGGCGGCATAGCTGGCCTGGCCGACCTGGCCGTCCACCGCAGCGGCCGAAGCGGTGTTGACCACGACGCCGCGGTCGCCGTCGGCCAGCGGTTCCAGCGCCAGCATGCCCGCCGTCGATTTGGCAATGCAGCGGAACGTGCCCACCAGGTTGATCTGCACGATGCGGTTGAAGCGATCCACCGCACTCGGGCGGATCTCGCCCGTTTTCCGGTCGCGACTGACGGTCTTGACGGCGTCGGCCGTGCCGGCGCAGTTGACCAGAATGCGTTCCTGCCCGATCGCGGCACGGGCTTTGGCGAAGGCCGCGTCCACCTGCTCCTCGGACGTCACGTCCACGTTGCAGTAAACACCGCCAAGCTCGCTGGCCAACGCCTGGCCGACGGCTTCGTTCATGTCGAAGATGGCGACCTTGACGCCATGGCTGGCCAAACGCCGGGCCGTGGCGGCCCCCAGGCCGGAAGCCCCCCCGGTGATGACGGCAGAAATGTCGGAATTGAGTTGCATGGTTTTTCCTTGAAGATGACAGACAGGCGTTATTGGCCGGTGAATTTGGGGGTGCGCTTGCCCAGGAATGCCGCTTGCCCTTCGAGGTTGTCGGCCGAACGCAAAGCGACAACGAAATTGCGCTTCTCATGCTCCAGGCCCTGCGCGAGCGGGGTTTCAAAGCTGGCCAGGGCCGCATCTTTCGCCAGCGCCACGGCCAGCGGCGAATTGGCCGCAATCCGGCAGGCCATCGCCAGCGCCGTCGGCAGGGCCTGGCCATCAGCCGTCACTTCGGCGACGATGCCAACGTCGCATGCCTTGCGGGCGTCCATGAAATCGCCGGTCAGCAGCAGCGCCATGGCCTTGGACTTGCCGATGGCGTGAACCAGGCGCTGGGTGCCGCCGGCACCGGGAATGGCGCCCAGCTTGACTTCCGGCACGCCGAACTTGGCGGACTCGCCAGCAATCACGATGTCGCAGGCCAGCGCCAGTTCCATGCCGCCGCCCAGCGCGACCTTTTCCACCGCCGCGATGACGGGCTTGGGGAAGCGCCCCAGCGCCGCAAAAAAGTCCCAGCCCGTTGCCGAGCGGTCGCCCAGCAGCGGCGCGGCACGCAGCACTTCAAAGGCCGTGATGTCGGCGCCCGCGCAAAACACGTCCTCGGCGCCGGTGATGATGACGGCTCGCACGGCATCGTCGTCGCGCAGTTGCGCAAGCTGCGCGCGCAGGCCATCGAATACCGCGCGGTTCAGGCTGTTCTTCGCACGCGGGCGGTTGATGGTCAGGGTGACGACGGCGCCGTCACGGCTCACGAGCACTTCACTGGCTTCGCTCATGGTGGCCCCGCTCATGCAAGCCGCTCGATGATGGTGGTGTTGGCCGTGCCCGAAGCCTCGCAGATGGTCTGCAGGCCATAGCGGCCGCCCCGGCGCTCCAGTTCATACAGCAGGTCGGTGAGCATGCGCGCGCCGGTGGAGCCCAGCGGATGGCCGATGGCCATCGAGCCGCCATTGACGTTGAGGCGGTCGTCCGGGATGCCGAACTCCTGCTGGAACATCAGCGGTACGCCGCCGAAAGCCTCGTTGACCTCGAACAGGTCGATGTCGTTGATGGTCAGGCCCGATTCCTTCAGTGCCTTGCGGGTGGAGTCGAGCACGGCGGTGAACTGGATCACCGGGTCGGCGGCGGCCACTGCCGTGCTGACGAAGCGCGCACGCGGCTTCAGGCCATGCTTCTTGGCATAGGCGCGGCTGGCGATCAGCAGCGCGGCGGCACCATCGCTGACCTGCGACGAGTTGCCGGCGGTGGTGGTGCCGTTGGCGGCAAACACGGCTTTCAGCGTGGCCATCTTTTCGGGGTCGGGGTTGGCGCGCACGCCCTCGTCGGCGGCGACGACCGGACTGTTCGGGTCGGCCGGGTCCTCGGTCAGATGCACCAGTTGGTCCTTGATGCGACCGGCCTGAATCGCCTCGGTGGCGCGCTTATGGCTCCGCACTGCGGAGGCATCCAGGGTTTCACGCGTGAGGCCGAAGCGCGTGTTCAGCAACTCCGACGAAACGCCTTGCGGTATCAGCGGGTTGTCCTGGTAGCGCGCCAGTTCGCGCGGGCTGTATTGCGAACCGAGCGGCGCGCCGGGCTTGAACGACGGCGGCAGTGGCGCCTGCGACATCGACTCCACCCCCCCGCCGATGGCCAACTGGTAGGCACCCGCCTGGATGCCATGCACGGCAAAACTCACCGCCTGCTGGCCCGAGCCGCATTGCCGATCGACCGTCACCGCCGGCACGGATTCGGGCAGCCCCGCCGCCAATACGGCATGTCGGCCCAGGTTGCCGTGCTGCTGGTCCCACTGCAGCACGCAGCCGATGATCACGTCGTCCAGATCGGCGGGGTTGACGCCGGACCGCTCGACCAACTGGCGCAGCGTCTCGGCCATCAGATCGACGGGATGCCACTTGTGCAGGCGCCCGCCGCGCTTGCCCACGGGGGTGCGCAGCGCACCGACGATAACGGGTTCATGGTCATTCATCTGGTTCTCCTGTGTAAGAAACTGGGTGTCACGCAAAGTGGCGTTCAGGCGGCGTAGCGCTCTGCCTGCTCGACGCGGATGCGCTTCTTGTCGATCTTGCCGACGCTGGTCTTGGGGATGGTCTCGACGAACAGGATCTGATCCGGCAACTGCCACTTTGCGAAGGCGCTGGTCAGGTGTTCCTGCAATTGCTCCTGGGTCGCCTGCTGGCCGGGCCTCAGCACCACCAGGGCCAGCGGCCGCTCCTGCCACTTCGGATGCGGAACCCCGACCACCGCGGCGTCGCGCACGGCCGGGTGGCCCATGAGCAGGTTTTCCATGTCGATGGAAGAGATCCATTCGCCACCGCTCTTGATCACGTCCTTGATGCGGTCGGTAACCTTGAGGTAGCCGTTCTCGTCCACCGTGCCGACATCGCCCGAGCGCCACCAGCCGCCCTCCAGGAAGCGATCGCCCGAATCGGGCATGTCGTGGTAACTGGTCGTGATCCAGGGGCCGCGCAGGCAAATCTCGCCGGCCGACTGGCCGTCGTGCGGCAGATCCTGGTCGTTGGCATCGAGGATGCGGATGTCCACGCCGGTCAGGACCAGGCCCTGCTTGCGCTTGAGATTCCACCGCTCGTCCTGAGTCAAGCGCTTCCTCAACGTGGGCTTGAGGCGGTTGACGGTCACCAGCGTCGTGGCTTCGGTGGCGCCGTAGCCGTGCACCACCTCGGCACCCGTGAGTTCGTGGAAGCCGATCATCATCGACAGCGGCGGCTCGCTCGCGCCGGACAGCATGCGCATGCGGCTGAAGTCCGGCTTGACCGGCAGCGTCTCGATGTACTGCAGCATCGGTTGGAAGATGGCCGGTGCGCCGTTGGTGATGGTCACGCCCTCGGCAATCATGGTGTCGACCAGCGGCTTGGTGTCCTCGGCAGCGTAGCGTCCCGGCAGCACGATCTTGTCGGCCAGCAGCGTGGCGGCCTGTGGTAAGCCCCAGCACTGCCCGTGGAACATGGGCGTGATGAGCATGACGCAGTCGTCCAGCGTCATGCCCATGTTGGTGGCCATGCCCGTGGAGTGCAGGTAGATGCCGCGGTGCGAGTAGTACACGCCCTTGGGTTTGCCCGTGGTGCCGGTGGTGTAGCAGGCGCTGTAAGCCGAGGTTTCGTCGATCTCGGGCCAGTCGATCTTGGCATCAGCAGCGGCCAGCAGGTCTTCGTAGTGCAGCAGCGGTTTCAGCGTGGTCTTGATCTGGTCCAGCGGCTTGTCGGTCATCACGATCCAGCCCTTGATCTGGGGCGAGTTCGCTGCGACGGATTCGGCGATCGGCAGCAAGGACTCGTCCACGCAAACGTAAGACACCTTGCTGTGGCCGACCACGTAGCCCAGGTCCTCGGCGCCCAGGCGCAGATTCATCTGCAGCATGACCGCGCCCAGGCCGGGGATGGACCAGTACAGCTCGAAGTGGCGCCGGCTGTTCCAGTCCAGCACACCGACGCGGTCGCCCGGCTCGACACCGAGCGCGCGCAGCGCATTGGCGCTGCGGCAGACGCGCGCGTAGCAGTCGGCATAGGTGTAGCGATCCCAGCCGCCATCGGGTGTGCGGTAGACGATCTCCTGGTCCCCGTGGGTGCGCGCGGCGTGCCGGATCAGCGTCGTGGTGTTGAGCTGGCGTTCGTTGCCCGTGGTGGACGGGCAGCCGCGGATGGGCTGGGTGGTGCTGGTCATTTTCTGGTCTCCTAAGTAATTGCGTTGAGTGCCTGGAACCGTGGGGCCGGGGCCGCCTCGATGGCGCCGGAGGGGGTGGTCTGGTAGATACCCCGTGCCGCGTTGTGCGGATGCCGCGCCGCCTCGGCCAGGCTGAGCACGGGCGCGAAGCAGGCGTCGCTGCCTTCGAGCAACGCGCACCAGTGCGCCCTGGGTTGGCTGCGGATGAGGGCCGCAATGCGCTCCTTCAGCGCTGGCCACGTCGTCGTGTCGTACTGGTCGGCAGGGTTCACGTCCGTCAGGCCCAGCTTCGACAGCAGCAGTGCGTGGAACGCGGGCTCCACCACCGCGAGGCTGATGAAGCCGCCGTCGGCACAGGCGTACACGTCATAGAACGGCGAATCGTGAAACGGGCTCGGCTTCGTGCCGTCGATCTGCCCATTGGCGCGAATCCAATGCACCAGCGTGCCCATCATGGCCACGATGTCGATGATGGCGGCATCCACGACCCGGCCGCGGCCACTGCCCCTACCGTTACCGCGCGCATCGACCAGCGCGCAGGCGACACCGAAGGCCATGCCCAGCGCCCCGGCCGCGTCCCCGAGCACCGAGGGCGGCACGATGGGCATCTGCCCCTTGCGGGCCGACAGCGACAGCAGGCCCGTCAGCGCCACGTAGTTCAGGTCGTGGCCAGCGGCCCGGGAGAGCGGGCCGTCCTGGCCCCAGCCCGTCATCCGGCCATAGACCAGCTTGGGGTTGCGCGCCGCGCATTCGGCGGGGCCGAACCCCAGCCGTTCCATCACGCCGGGGCGAAAGCCTTCGATCAGAACGTCGGACTGGCCGATCAGATCCAGGGCGCGCGCCTTGCCGCCGGGCGACTTCAGGTCGGTGATCTCGACCGTCTTGCCCCGGTGCAGCGGGTTGGCCGCCGCCCCGCCCAGCGGCTGCGCCCCGGCGGCCTGCTCGGCCCGTGTCAGCGCAATCACCTCGGCACCCATGTCGGCCAGCATCATGGCGGCCAGCGGGCCCGGCCCGATCCCTTCGAACTCCACCACACGGACGCCGTGCAGTGGCTTTTGCAGCATGTGCGAGGCGTTCACAGCTTCCTCGCAATCAGTTCTTTCATGACCTCGTTCGCGCCGCCGTAGATCTTCTGCACGCGCGAGGTGGTGTACATGCGCGCGATCGGGTATTCGTACATGTAGCCGTAGCCGCCGAACATCTGCAGGCACTCGTCCACCACGCGGCACTGCTGCTCGCTGCACCACCACTTGGCCATGTACGCGGCTTCGGCGTCGAGCTTTCCGTCCAGCAGCCGCTGGATGCAGTCGTTGACGAAGGTGCGCACCACGTGAGCGGTGGTGGCGATCTCGGCCAGCTTGTGGCGCGTGGTCTGCATCTCGAACAGCGGTGCGCCGAAAATCTTGCGCTCCTTCGTGTATTCGACGGTGAGTTCCAGGGCCCGGTCGATGATGGCCGCCGCAGGCACGGCGATGGTCATGCGTTCGTAGGGCAACTGGCCCATCAACTGCTTGAAACCAAGCCCTTCGACGCCCCCCAGGACTTGATCGACCGGCACGCGCACCCCGTCGAAGAAGAGTTCGGCGGTGTCCGACGCATGCAGGCCGATCTTGTCGAGCAGGCGGCCCACGCGGAACCCTGGCAGGTTCTCGGTCTCCACCACGATCAGCGAAAGGCCTCGGCTGCCCGCCTCGCCGGTGCGTGCGACCACAATCAGCAGATTGCAGGTGTAGCCGTTGGTGATGAAGGTCTTGGCACCGTCGATCACGTAGTGGTCGCCATCACGGCGCGCGCGGGTGGCGATGGCCTTGAGGTCCGTCCCGCAGCCGGGTTCGGTCATCGCAATGCCGAGCAGCATCTCGCCGCTGCTCAGCTTGGGCAGCCAGCGCTGCTTCTGCTCCTCGGTGCCGTAGTCCATGATGTAGTGCGCAGCGATGCTGTTCACCTGGACGTTGTTGGGCATTTCCGCTCTGGTCAACTCATCCTGTACCACCAGCTGGTAGGCAATGCTGGCCCCGGTGCCGCCGTAGGCTTCGGGCATTTCGGGCAGCATGAACCCCATCTCGCCGAAGGGCCGCCAGGTCTCGCGCGGGACGTAGCCCTGTTCGCGCCAAGCGGGCAGGTGCGGAGCCATCTCGGCGGCGATGTAGCGGCGCACCTGGTCGCGAAAGGTCTCGATGTCGCTGTCCATCCAGGGTTGACGGTGCAATTGCGGCAGCATGGGAGCGCTCCTCAGAAGGTTTGTACGATGAAGGTTTGAAAACTTGGCCAGCGATGCGGCCCCGGGTCATGCCCGCATACCCACAACGGGGCGGGCGAAGCGTCGAATCTCTGCGTTCTCAGTCTGTCCAGGGCATATGGTCGGCATTCAGCCCGTGCGCGTCTTGCCCGCCAGTGCATGGCAAGTTGACTTTGCGTGTGCAAGGGAAAGCCCGGCTGACTCGACCGGGCCGATGGCGGAGCCGTGAGCAGTCATGCCGCGTGCATCGCTGGGCGACACTCCAAAGCGTTGTTTGAATGCGCGGCAGAAATGGCTGGTGGAGTTGAAGCCCCAGTGAAAGGCGATCGCCGAGACCTGCAGATGCCGGCAGACCGGGTCAACGAGTGTCCGCCAGCACGCTTGCAATCGGCTTTCCAGGATGTGGCCGACCACCGTGGTATCGCCCTGCGCAAACAGCGCATGAAGGTAACGCAGTGAAATACCGTGCGCCGCGGCGATGCGTGCCGGACTCAGGTCATCCTCTTGAAAATGCTGGGCGATGTAGGCAAGTACTCGTTCGCGCAACGCGGCCATGGCCGTGAATCGAGTGGCGCTCTCCGGCTCTGGCAGCGCAATGTCCAGAAGCCCGATCACCGTGCGGCAAAGGGCGACGTGGGCGGAGGGCGGCACGGCGCCGATCTCCTTTGCCAACCCCATCAGGTGTTGGCTGAGCAGTGAGCCCACGCCTGTGTGACTGTCAATGCGGCAGGCTGCGGGCGGCTGCTTGCGGCCCGGTAGATGCTCGCGCATGAGCTGCCAGGGAATCATCAACGACACGCTGTGGGTTCGTTCCAGCACCTCATAGTCTTGCCGCTGATCGGTACGCCAGAGGAACATGTCGCCCTCGCAGATTGGCGTGTCCCACTGCTGCAACTGTACTCGGCCGCTCAGGTTCAGCTGCAGCCCCAGGCAGAACTCATCGTCGAATGACGAATGTCCAGGAGGAGACTGCTCGACGCAAGCACCGGTCACGGTGCATACCAAGGAGGCTCCGGCGAGTTCGTGTCGCCGCAACTTCGCCTGGAATGCAGCAGGCTTCGCCGGGGAGGAAAGACTCCAGCGCTGGAAGGAGTCCTTGAGGATCGCTTCCGTCGCATCTATCCTGCCCTCGATGGGCGCATGGTCGATGGACCATTCCATGGGTGACTGTTGCAGCACTTGTCGTCTCCTGAATCTGCCCCCAGACGCCGCAGCCCATCGGGACCGGAGCGTCGACACCGTGGCGTGCTTTCGTGCGGCGCTCAGGGTACCCAAGGCATACAGGCAATCGTAGGCAGCGGTGCTTGGCGCGGCAATGACGGATGGTCTCGATCAACTGACAAGGCACCTCTTTCGACGGATGGGGGAGCGAGGCAACCCCGCAGCCGAGCGGCCCTGCGCTAACCTCCCGGCATCGACGGCGAACTGAAGATGCAAGGAGACGATGATGGATCTGGGTGCAATGCTGGCAGGCAAGCGGGTGCTGGTCACGGGGGCCTCGTCGGGCCTGGGCGAGAACTTCGCTCGGCTGGCTGCTGGTTGCAAGGCCAAGGTAGTGATTGGGGCGCGGCGCAAGGCGCGGCTCGACAAACTCGCCCAGGAACTCGAAAAGCTCGGTTCGCCTCAGGTCACGGTGCTGGAAATGGATGTGGCTTCCGAGCAGTCCATCGACGACGCCTTCGCCGAGATAGACGCCTCGGGCACCATCCTCGACGTGGTGGTTAACAACGCCGGGGCTTCCAACGACGCCTTGTCGCTCACGCTGCCTGCGTCCGACTTCGACTCGCTGATGGAGACCAACGTGCGCGGCGTGTGGCTGGTGGCCGCGCGTGCCGCGCAGCGCTGGGTGGATGCGGGGCGGGGAGGCTCAGTCATCAACATCGCATCGATCCTGGGCGAACGCGTGATGCCGGGCGCCATGCTGTATGCCACGTCCAAGGCTGCAGTCGTGCACATGACCAAGAGCCTGGCGCTCGAATGGGCGCGCCACGGCATTCGCGTCAATGCCATCGAGCCGGGCTACATCGACACCGAGATGACCGATGCCATGTGGGATACCGACCATGGCAAGGCGCTTATCAAGCGCATCCCGATGCGCCGCCTGGGTAAGCCGGAGGAGCTCAACGGTCTGTTCCTGCTGTTCGCGACCGAGGCCGGGTCGTGGATGACCGGCGCCTGCGTGCCAGTGGATGGCGGGCATCTGTGCTCGTCGCTTTGAGTGCGACCGCGTCGAAGCAGCGCTACGTTTTTTGGGTGCGCGAACGATAGACGCCTGGCGTGCTGCCGGTCCATGACTTGAAGGCCCGCTGGAAGGCGGTGCCGTCGGCGAACCCCAACTCGGCGGCGATGGCGCTCAGCGCGGCATCGGTGCTGGTCAACCGAACGATCGCCATGTCGCGCCGTAACTCGTCCTTCAGCACCTGAAAGGACTTGCCCTCCACGGCCAGATGCCGCTGCAGTGCGCTGACCGACATGTGCAAGCGCTGCGCGGCGACAGTCAGATCGGGCCACTCCGGGCACGCTTGCTGCAATAGCGCGCGCACCCGCGCGCTGGCTGTCCGCTCGATTAGACGCGGGCCGATCAGGTTGCCCGGTGTGGCACGCAAAAAGGTCTGGAGCGCGGCGGTGTCACGGCGCATCGGCTGCGTGAATGCGGATGCCTCGAACCAGACCGCCGACCGCGCCTGCCCGAACCGCAACGTGCCCGAGAAGATTTGGGCATAGTCTGCGGCACGCGGCGGTGGCTCGAAGGCAAAATCGAGCCCTCTGGGCACCAGTCGGCCGCCGTGCAGCCATACCAGCAGACGCCAGAAAACGCGCAACAGCAGCCCGTGCAGGAAGTCTGAATGTTTGCCCAGGGCGTGGCGCACGTCCAGAGCAGCACCCTTGAGCAAGCCATCAGAGACGGGCACAAGCGCCACGTCGTCCTGCAGCAGGGCGAAGGATGCACTCACGCGCTGCAAGGCGGCTGCCAGCGTCTTGGCCCCGAGCGTAGAGCGAGCCATCAGCGCAAAGCTGCCGCAGCGCAACGGCCGACCGTGTAGATGGCCTAGGCATTCGTCGTCCAAGCTGTTCTTCACGGCACTGAAGAGTGCGATGTATTGCTCTATGGTCACACGCGACTGCTCCAGATGCAGCAGCGACTCGGCGATGCGGGCCTGCGCCAGAACGCCATCCAGCCAGGACTCGGTGGCCAGTCCTTTGCTGCGCGCGCCGTCGAGCAGGCCATGCACGGCAAAAACAGGAACAGTGACGACGGGTTTCAACATGGTCAAAGGGAGCAACGATAGCTGGCGCTGAATCCGAAATTACACCAAGAAAACGGCCCGCTAACGATGTAGCGTCCGGCTGCGGTCAACCGGATTTTGCCTTGTGCATACAAAGTCAACTCGCCATGCACTGGCGGGCAAGACGCGTATGTGCCGAGTGCCCAGAATACCGCTTGGTAGCACACCCAGGGACGACCCGTGGACGTTCGGCATCGATGCATTCGCATGAATGCTTCTTCGGCAACGGCATGTCGGTGTGCTCACCCGAATAGCCCAGCAACCAGGAGAGAGTGAATGTCTGTCTGCGCCGTGCCTTTGCGCAACATGCTGATTGATGCGGTGATGCGCGAACGTCGTTCCGTGCGCGCCTTTCTGCCGACCCCGGTGTCGCAAGAAGCGGTGGCCCAGATTCTGTCGGTGGCAGCCAGCGCGCCCAGTGGCACCAACACCCAGCCGTGGCATGTCATTGCCGTGGCGGGCGAGGCGAGGAAGCGCCTATGCGACCGTGTATTGCACGCCTTTCACCATGAAGAGGGAGAGCACCAGTCCGAATACGACATCTACCCGGCCGAGTTCTTCGAGCCCTACCTGACCAGGCGGCGTCGGTGCGGTTTCGCTCTTTATGCCGCAGTCGGAATCTCCAAGGGAGATACGGATGCCATGCGCGCTCAACATGCACGCAACTTTGCCTTCTTCGATGCGCCGGTCGGTTTGATCTTCACCTTGGACCGGCGCATGGTGCAGAGCAGTTGGGTGGACTACGGGATGTTCTTACAGAACATCATGCTGGCGGCCCGCGCACGAGGCCTGGATACCTGTTCGCAGATGGCGTGGACCCTTTACCCGCGCCTTCTGGCTGAAGCCCTGCAAATCCCGGACGGGCAGATGGTCCTGTGCGGCATGGCACTGGGCTATGCCGACCCGGCGGCCGTGGTGAACCGCGTGCGCACCGAGCGTGAGCCGGTCGAGAACTTCACACGCTTCAGCGGCTTCTAGAAATCTTGTCATACCAACTAATCGCGTCGTAAGCCGCCTGAGAAATTCAGCCGCCCTGAAGCGGTTGATCGACCGGGCCTTGTCCTGGTGGGTAGGGTCATGCATGGATGTATGCCCTATGGGGCAGACGGGTTGAACCCACAAAGAGGAGTAAGCAATGTCTACCTACGCCGCGCCCTTGCGCGACATGCTGTTCACGATGAAGGAAGTCGGAGGCCTGGATGCGATCTGTGCCCAGCCGGGCCATGAAGAAACCACGCCCGACCTGGTCGAGGCCATCCTGCAGGAGGCTGCCCACTACGCCACCGGCGTGCTTGATCCGCTGAACCGCACCGGCGACGTGCAGGGCGCGCGCTGGCACGACGGCCAGGTCACGCCAGCCGATGGCTTTCGCGAAGCCTGGGCCAGCTTCTGCGAGAACGGCTGGAACGGCATGCCCGCTGCCACCGAATGGGGCGGCCAGGGCCTGCCCACGCTGGTGTCCACAGCCGGGCTGGAGATGTGGAAGTCGTCCAACCTCGCGTTCAGCCTGTGCCAGATGCTCACGCTGGGCGCGGTGGAAGCCATTGCGCACCATGGCAGCGACGCACTCAAGCGCCGCTTCCTGGAGCCCATGGTCGCGGGCCGCTGGACCGGCACCATGAACCTCACCGAGCCCCAAGCAGGCTCCGACTTGGCCGCGCTGCGCAGTCGCGCCGTGCCCGAAGGCGACCATTACCGCGTCAGCGGAAACAAGATCTTCATCACCTGGGGCGAGCACGACATGGCCGAGAACATCGTCCACCTCGTGCTGGCGCGCCTGCCCGATGCACCGCCCGGCGTGAAAGGCATCTCGCTGTTCCTGTGCCCGAAGTACCTGGTCAACGACGACGGCTCCCTGGGCGAACGCAACGACCTGGCCTGCACCTCCATCGAGCACAAGATGGGCATCCACGGCAGCCCCACGGCGTCGATGAGCTTTGGCGACTGCGGGGGCGCGATCGGCTACCTGGTCGGCGAGCCGAACCAGGGGCTGGCCTGCATGTTCACGATGATGAACCATGCGCGGCTGAACGTCGGCCTTGAAGGCGTGGGCATCGCCGAGCGCGCCTACCAGCGCGCACGCGCCTACGCGCTGGAGCGGGTGCAGGGCAAGCCACTGCTCAGCGGCAGCACCACCATCGCCGGCCACCCGGACGTGCGGCGCATGCTGATGGACATGAAGGCCCGCACCGAGGCCATGCGCGCATTGGCCTATTTCTGCGCCGGCCAGATGGACCGCGCCGCAGGCCACGCCGACGCGCAAGAGCGCGAGCAGGCGCTGGCCCTGGTCGGCCTGCTGATCCCGGTGGTCAAGGGCTGGTGCACCGACAGCGCACAGGGCATCACGTCCGATGGTGTGCAGGTGCATGGCGGCATGGGTTACGTCGAGGAAACCGGCGCCTCACAGCACTTGCGCGACGCGCGCATCACGACCATCTACGAAGGCACGACGGGCATCCAGGCCAACGACCTGATTGGCCGCAAGCTGGCGCGCGAGGGCGGGCGCACGCTGAAGGCACTGCTGGGCCGCATCGACGGCGATGCGCGCCGGTTGGCCGAGATGCCCGATGCCGCGCTGGCGCAGATCGGCGGCGTGTTAGCGGCTTCGGCGCGTGCGCTGGGGGACGCGGCCGACTGGCTGCTGGCCCACGACGACCAACCCGCGCAGTGCGCGGCGGGCGCCGTGCCCTTCTTGCGGCTGGCGGGCACGGTGATCGGCGGCTGGCTGTCGGCGCGCATGGCCGAAGCCGCCACTGCGCAACTCGCGGCGAGATCTGGCGATGCGGGCTTTCTCGGCGCCAAGCGTGCCACGGCCAGCCACTACGCAGCGCATGTCCTAGTGCAGGCGCCGATGTTGCGCGACATCGTCACGGGCGGCGCCGCCAGCACGCTGGCCCTGGCGGATGATCAACTCTGAATGATCCTGAAAGGAAACCCTCCCATGAAAATCCTGGTTCCCGTCAAGCGGGTGGTTGACTACAACGTCAAGGTCCGCGTCCAGAGCGATGGCAGCGGCGTGGACATCGCCAATGTCAAAATGAGCATGAACCCCTTCGACGAGATTGCCGTCGAAGAGGCTGTGCGGCTCAAGGAGAAAGGCGCGGCAACGGAGATCGTCGCCGTCTCGTGCGGCGTGTCCCAATGCCAGGAGACGCTGCGCACCGCCATGGCCATCGGTGCCGACCGCGGCATCCTGGTCGAGACCAATGAAGAACTGCAGCCGCTGGCCGTGGCTAAGCTGCTCAAGGCCCTGATCGACAATGAACAGCCCGGCCTCGTGATCCTGGGCAAGCAGGCCATCGACGACGACTGCAACCAGACCGGCCAGATGCTGGCGGCGCTGGCCGACCTGCCGCAAGCCACCTTCGCCTCCAAGGTCGAGATCGCCGGCGACAAGGCAGCCGTGACCCGCGAAGTGGACGGCGGCCTGGAAACCCTCAGCCTTACGCTGCCCGCCGTCATCACCGCCGACCTGCGCCTGAACGAGCCGCGCTACGTCACGCTGCCCAACATCATGAAGGCCAAGAAAAAGCCGCTGGACACCGTCAAGCCCGAAGACCTCGGCGTGGACGTGGCCCCGCGCCTGAAGACCTTGAAGGTCAGCGAACCCGCCAAGCGCGGCGCCGGCGTGAAGGTGGCCGACGTGGCCGCCCTGGTCGAGAAACTCAAGAACGAAGCGAAGGTGATCTGACATGACCGTACTCGTAATCGCTGAACACGACAACGCGACCATCAAGGGCGCGACGCTCAACACCGTGACGGCCGCCGCAGCCTGCGGCGGCGACGTGCACGTGCTGGTGGCCGGCCACAACGCCGGCGCTGCCGCACAGCAAGCCAGCCAGATCGCCGGCGTTGCCAAGGTCATCCACGCCGACGGCGCCAGCCTGGCCCACGGCCTCGCCGAGAACGTGGCCGCCCAGGTGCTGGCACTCCATGGCAGTGGTGCCGGCAACTACAGCCACATCCTGTTCCCCGCCACCGCCAGCGGCAAGAACGTGGCCCCGCGCGTGGCTGCCAAGCTCGACGTCGCCCAGATCAGCGACATCACCAAGGTCATCTCCGCCGATACCTTCGAGCGCCCCATCTACGCCGGCAACGCCATCGCCACCGTGCAGTCTGCTGATGCCGTGAAGGTCATCACCGTGCGCACCACCGGCTTTGACGCCGCCGCCGCCACGGGTGGCAGCGCCGCTGTCGAAACCGCTGCTGCGGCCGCCGACGCTGGCAAGAGCAGCTACGTGGGCAGCGAGATCGCCAAGAGCGACCGCCCCGAACTCACCGCCGCCAAGATCATCGTGTCTGGTGGCCGTGCGCTGGGCAGCAAGGAAAAGTTCGACGAAGTCATCACCCCCCTGGCCGACAAGCTGGGCGCTGCCATCGGCGCCAGCCGTGCTGCCGTGGATGCGGGCTACGCCCCCAACGACCTGCAAGTGGGCCAGACGGGCAAGATCGTCGCGCCGCAGTTGTACATTGCCGCCGGCATCTCGGGCGCCATCCAGCACCTGGCCGGCATGAAGGACTCCAAGGTGATCGTGGCGATCAACAAGGACCCCGAGGCCCCGATCTTCAGCGTGGCCGACTACGGGCTGGAGGCGGACCTTTTCGCAGTTGTGCCGGAATTCGTCAAGGCCTTTTAAATTGGATGAGATACACCATGGAGCTTCGGCATTTACGTTGCTTTATAGCGGTGGCCGAAGAACTTCACTTCGGCCGCGCAGCGGAAAAGCTGCACATCGATCAGTCCCCTTTGTCGCGCACCATCAAGGAGATAGAGGAAGAGCTCGGGGCGCAACTGTTCACGCGAACCACGCGAAGCACCCGCCTGACCTTTGCCGGAATGGCATTCCTGGAGCGGGTGCCGCGAATCTTCGAAGCTCTGAAACAGGCGTGTGACGGCGTCAAGTCCGCCGCCAGTGGGTTTCAGCGACAGTTGCGCATCGCTTTGTCCGATGGCATCACGCCCTCGCGAATGCCGACGCTGCTGGCACAGTGCCGAGCGGAAGATCCAGAGATTGATGTTCGGCTATTTGAGGTGCCGTTGGATCAACAGATCAAGGGTCTGCACGATGACCTGTATGACGTCGGCTTTTCGATGGCCGAAGAGGTGGGCGACGGCATTGTGGTCAGGCCTGCATGGGAAGACGAACTGATGGTGGCGGTCCCAGCTCGCCATCCTGTTCTGGCCCACAAGCACGTGCCGTTGGAAGAAGTGTTGCGCTATCCGCTGGCGCTATGCGATCCGGCGATATGCGAAGGCCATGCACGCCAAGTTGATCGCGTTTTGCAGCGCTACGAGCAACAGCCACTGATCGCCCAGCGCGTGGCGTCCTATGAGGTGATGATGACCTTGGTCTCAGCCGGATTGGCGCTCGGTTTGGCGGGCGCCGCGCACATTGCATCCGGCCGTGGGCCAGGTGTTGTGGCCCGGCGCTTGGCGGGCAAGCCGCAGATGCTGGCCACGTATCTGCTGCACCGTGACGTGGAGCCCTCCGAAATGCTGGCCCGGTTCATCGAACGAGTGGCCTCCATTGATTCGGCGGATGGCTCCAGCGCCGCCGAGGACTCCTGATCCACCTGCTGAAAGGACCCAAGCCATGACCCGATTCCTGCCGCTGCTGATGGTTGCCGCACTGACGGGCTGTGGACCATCCCAACCGACGGAAACCGTGGACTTCCTCGTTGCCCATCCCGAGCGCCTCAAAGAAGTCCAGCGCCTGTGCAAGGAAGACCGCGCGAAGGCAGGAGAAGAACTCTGCCGCCGTGCGGCCGAAGCCGCCAACCGGCGTTTCTTCGGCGATCGGCCGGAACAGCAATCCAAATAGCGCCCCGCGCCGTCGCCTGGCCGCGACAGAGTTCTTGCTGTTACCTCATCACGCCGCAGCGCGCTCGCGCATGCGGCATTTTTATTGCCTTCGCCACAGCAAGAAGTCTGGCCATTTTGGCCTGAATCCCCGCTATAACGGTCTTTGACCGACCTGCACGCTCGCCTTGATCCTCGGCACTACGGCATGTCCCTGTGCCGTAGCGGGAGGTTGGCCAATGCAAGGAACGAACGTGCTGTTCGGTCAGATTGCCGTTGTCTTCGGCATCGTGATCGCTGGCGTATGGAGCGCCACGCAATGGACAGCAGCGGCGCTGGGCTACCAGCTACGCCTGGGTTCGCCCTGGTTCGATTTCCTCGGCACGCCGGTCTATCACCCCTGGCGCCTGTTCGAGTGGTGGTTCTTCTTCGACGCCTACGCGCCGCATGTATTCGACGTGGGCGGTGCCATTGCCGCAGGCAGCGGCCTGATCGCGGTGGTGGTTGCCATCGGCATGTCGATCTGGCGCTCGCGCCAGTCCAAGCTGGTCACGACCTACGGCACGGCGCGCTGGGCCAACGCGGAGGACATTCACAAGGCGGGCCTTGACCAGCCTGCAGGCGTGTTCCTCGGCCTGCATCGGCAGCAGTACCTGCGGCACGAGGGCCCGGAACATGTCCTGACCTTCGCGCCCACGCGCTCAGGCAAGGGCGTGGGCCTGGTGGTGCCAACGCTTCTTTCTTGGCCAGCGTCTGCCGTCATCCACGACATCAAGGGCGAGAACTGGAGCATCACCGCAGGTTGGCGTTCGCGCTTCTCGCATTGCCTGCTGTTCAATCCGACGGACAGCAAGTCGGCGGCCTACAACCCGCTGCTGGAAGTCCGGCGCGGCGCGCATGAGGTGCGCGACGTGCAGAACATCGCGGACATCCTGGTCGATCCCGATGGCGCGCTGGAGAAGCGCAACCACTGGGAGAAGACTTCGCACGCATTGCTGGTCGGGGCCATTCTGCATGTGCTCTACGCGGGCGAAGACAAGACGCTGCGCGGTGTCGCCAACTTCCTCAGCGACCCGGCTTGTCCCTTTGAGCTGACGCTGCATCGGATGATGACCACATCGCATCTCGGCGATGGCCCGCATCCGGTCGTTTCCTCGGCGGCGCGCGAAGTGCTCAACAAATCGGACAACGAACGCTCGGGCGTGTTGTCCACGGCCATGTCGTTCCTCGGCCTCTACCGCGACCCGACGGTGGCCGAAGTCACCTCGCGCTGCGACTGGCGCATTGCCGACCTGATCGCGGCCGAGCATCCGGGGTCGCTGTACCTGGTGGTGCCGCCTTCGGACATTTCGCGGACGAAGCCGCTGATCCGCCTGATCCTCAACCAGATCGGCCGGCGCCTCACCGAATCACTCGATGGCAGCGACGGCATCGAGCGTCGTCACAAGCTGCTGCTGATGCTCGATGAGTTTCCGGCACTCGGACGCCTCGACTTCTTCGAGACGGCGTTGGCCTTCATGGCTGGCTATGGCATCCGCAGCTTCCTCATCGCGCAGTCGCTCAACCAGATCGACAAAGCCTACGGCCAGAACCATTCGATCCTGGACAACTGCCATGTGCGCGTGACGTTCGCCACCAACGATGAGCGCACCGCCAAACGGATCTCCGAGACGCTCGGCACTGCGACCGAGCTGCGCGCGCAGCGCAACTACGCGGGCCACCGGCTCGCGCCGTGGCTCGGGCACTTGATGGTGTCGCGCCAGGAAACCGCGCGCCCGCTGTTGACGCCGGGCGAAGTCATGCAGCTTCCGCCCGACGAAGCAGTGGTGATGGTGTCCAGCGTGGCGCCGATCAAGGCCAAGAAGCTGCGCTACTACGCGGACAGCAATTTCAAGCGGCGCGTGTTGCCGCCGCCCGCGCTGGCGAGCGAGCGATACGCCGACGCGCCGCCATCGCGTCCCGACGACTGGAGCGGACTGGCGATTCCCGCCGCACCGGCCGCGGCGTCCGCTGATGGCCTGGAGAACTTGGGTTCGACCGACGACGGTGGTCCGCGCCGTCAGCCCGAGCTTTCCGAAACCGTCGCCTACGACCCCGAGCAGGCCGCACCCGTGGCCGACCTTGGCCTGCTCGATGACGACGACATGCCGCTTCCCCTCCCGCGCCGGTTCGATCCGGCCCTGCAACGCACGGCCCGGCTGGCTTCCCTCGACCCTGACGACGGAATCGACCTATGACCCAGCACCGCCTCAATGTGTTCATTCAGCCGGAGCACAGCAAACGGCTCGACGAACTGGCCGCCACCAAAGGCGTATCGAAGTCCAGCATCGTCGCGGCGGCACTCGCATCGTGGCTGTCGCCCGATGCCGCCGACCAGCGGGAGGCGGCCATTGCCAAACGGTTGGATCGGCTGTCGCGCCACGCCGAGCGCATGGAGCGCGACCAGAACATTCAGATCGAGACGCTGGCGCTGTTCATCCGCTACTTCCTCACGGTCAGCACACCCGTGCCCGAAGCACATCAGGACGCCGCTCGCGCCCAGGGCAAGGCCCGCTTCGAGCAGTTCGTGGAGCAGTTGGGCCGCCACCTGCTGCGTGGGCGCAGTCTGGTGCGCGACGTGGTGGAGGAACTGCATCCCGACCCTTCGCGCATGGGTGAAGTGCAGGAGCGTACGTCATGAGTACCACGCCTTCTTCCTTCACCGCCGTTTCGCTAGATCGCCGCATCCAGATGTTGCGCACAGCGATGGGGCCGCTGATCGCCGCTGCGCTCGAAGACCCGGACGTGGTGGAAATCATGCTCAACCCCGACCGGACGCTCTGGGTGGATCGGCTTTCCACGGGCCGCGCGCCGATGGGCGTGGAGCTGTCCGAAGCGGACGGTGAACGCATTATTCGGCTCGTGGCGGCCCATGTCGGTGCCGAGGTGCATCGGGGCCAGCCGCTGTTGACGGCGGAGCTGCCCGAGACGGGCGAACGCTTCGAGGGCATCTTGCCGCCGGCCGCGCCGGGGCCTGCCTTCGCACTGCGCAAGCGCGCCTTTGGCGTGATCCCGCTGTCGCGCTACATCGAGGATGGAATGATGACCGCCGCGCAGGCGGGCTTGCTGGTGCGTGCAGTGCGCGAGCGCAAGAACATTCTGATCGCAGGTGGCACTAGCACCGGCAAGACCACGCTCGCCAATGCCTTGCTTTCCGAGATCGCCGCCACCGGCGACCGCGTGCTGGTGCTCGAAGACACGGTGGAGCTGCAATGCGCGGCCCGCGACCACGTGCCGCTGCGCACACGCGCGGGCGTGGTGTCCATGACCGAGCTGGTGCGCTCGTCCATGCGCCTTCGGCCGGATCGCGTGATCGTCGGCGAAGTGCGCGGCGCCGAGGCGCTGGATCTCATCAAGGTGTGGGGCACCGGCCATCCGGGCGGCATCGCCACGATCCACGCCGGCTCCGCGCTGGGCGCACTGCTGCGCCTGGAGCAACTGATTCTCGAAGTGGCGGTGAACCCGCCCCGTGCGCTGATCGCGGAAGCGGTCAACGTGGTCATCCACATCGCCGGGCGCGGACGCAAGCGCCGCATCGAGAGCATCGCTCGCGTCGTCGGCTTCGATGGCGTTGGGTATCACCTGGCGGACGCGCTGGAGGCTCCATTCCCGGAGTTGCTGCCGCAGTCCGACTTTTCCCCCCCTGTCCCCTGACCACTCTGGAGAACTGCCATGACGCAGATGATCGTTCCTGCTTTCCGTTTTTCCGCGTATCCGCTTCCTCGGCCACCGCGGCTGGATAGCCTGGCTCGCCCGGCCATGCAGGGCTTGATGCTCGCGGCGCTGATGCTGCTGCTTGCGGGCGCGGCTCAGGCCGCCGGTTCGTCGATGCCGTGGGAAGGCCCGCTGCAATCCATCCTGGAGTCGATCCAGGGACCTGTGGCCCGGATCATCGCGGTCATCATCATCATTGCCACGGGCCTGGCGCTGGCCTTCGGCGATACCTCGGGCGGCTTCCGCAAGCTGATCCAGATCGTCTTTGGCCTATCGATCGCGTTCGCGGCTTCGAGCTTCTTCCTGTCGTTCTTCAGCTTCTCCGGTGGGGCCGTCGTATGAACGGCCCGCACGATGGGATGCCTGGCTTCGAGGTGCCGCTGCATCGGTCTTTGACCGAGCCGATTCTGATGGGCGGTGCCCCGCGCACCGTGGCCATCACCAACGGCACCTTGGCCGCTGCCGTGGGCCTGGGCTTGCAGATGTGGATTCCGGGCGTGGTGCTCTGGATCGTCGGCCATGCGCTGGCGGTCTGGGGCGCTCGTGTCGATCCGCAGTTCATGCAGGTCTTCGCCCGCCACATCAAGCACCGGCCGCTGCTGGACGTGTGAGGTGATGCCATGCTGAACCTTGCCGAATACCGCCAGCGGCCCGCGCTGCTGGCCGACTGGCTACCCTGGGCCGGGCTGATCGCGCCCGGAGTCGTGCTGAACAAGGATGGCTCCTTCCAGCGCACTGCGCGCTTTCGGGGGCCAGACCTCGACAGCGCGACACAGGGCGAACTGATTTCCACGTCGGCGAGGCTGAACAACGCGCTGCGCCGGCTCGGTTCGGGCTGGGCGCTGTTCATCGAGGCCGAACGGCGAGCTGCTGCCGGCTACCCACACTCGGACTTCCCGGAGCCCTTGTCCTGGCTGGTCGATGAAGAACGCCGCGCCGCATTTGAGGACTCGGGCAACCACTTCGAGAGCGGCTACCACCTGACATTGGTGTACCTGCCGCCGGAGGAAGCCCGCGCTCGTGCGGCCGGAATGCTGTACGAGAACCGTCCGACCGAGGGAGTGGACTGGCGTGAGCGCCTGACCGCCTTCGTCGCGGAGACGGATCGGATTTTCGACCTGCTCGATGGCGTGATGCCGGAGATTGCGTGGCTCGATGACAGCCAGACGCTGACCTACCTGCACTCGACCATTTCCCCACGGCGATACCGCGTGGGCGTGCCGGAAGTGCCATTCCACCTCGACGCGCTGCTGGCCGACGCGCCGCTGATCGGTGGTCTGGCGCCGATGCTGGGCGACCAGCACCTGCGCGTGGCGACGGTGCGGGGCTTCCCCACCTCGACCTGGCCGGGGATTCTGGACGACCTCAACCGCCTCAGCTTTGGCTATCGCTGGTCAACCCGGTTCCTTTGCATGGACAAAGCCGATGCGGAAAGAGAGCTTTCTCGCCTGCGCCGCCAATGGTTCGCCAAGCGCAAGAACGTCATCGCGCTATTGCGCGAAACCATCTTCCAGCAGGAATCCCCGCTGGTCGATACCGACGCTAGCAACAAATCGGCCGATGCCGATGCTGCCTTGCAGGAGCTGGGCAGCGACCAGGTGGCCTTTGGCTACCTGACGGCAACCGTCATCGTCATGGACGCGGATGCCGCCGTGGCCGACGAGAAGCTGCGCATGGTGGAGCGTGTCATCCAGGGGCGCGGCTTCGTCACCATTCCCGAAACGCTTAATGCGGTGGATGCGTGGTTGTCATCGATTCCGGGTCATGCCTACGCCAATGTCCGCCAGCCCATCGTCTCGACGCTGAACCTGGCGCATCTGGTGCCGGTGTCCGCCGTATGGGCCGGGCCAGAGAAGAACGCGCATCTCGACGGCCCGCCGCTGATCGTGACCCGCACCGAGGGCGCGACGCCGTTCCGGCTGGTCACGCACATCGGCGATGTGGGCCACACGCTGGTGGCCGGCCCCACGGGCATGGGCAAATCGGTGCTGCTCGCCACCTTGGCGATGCAGTTCCGTCGTTATCGCGGATCGCGCGTCTTCGCCTTCGACATGGGGCGCTCGATGCGCGCCACCATCCTGGGCCTGGGCGGTGAGCACTACGACCTCGGGATGGATGGCGAGATCGCCTTCCAGCCCTTGGCCCGTATCGACCGCGAGGGCTACCGCACTTGGGCGGCCGAATGGATCGAAGGCCGGCTACGGCATGAAGGCGTCGCGGTTGGCCCTGACGAGAAGGCAGCGATCTGGTCGGCGCTCGGCAGTCTCGCCGGTGCGCCCGTGGAGCAGCGCACGATGACAGGGCTTTCCGTCCTGCTGCAATCGAACGCACTGCGGCAGGCCCTCGCGCCCTATGTGCTCGGCGGCGCGCACGGCAAGCTGCTGGATGCCGACCATGACCGGCTGGGCATGGCCGACGTGCAGTGCTTCGAGATGGAGGAGCTGATGCACAGCAAGGCCGCCGTCATGGCGGTGCTGCATTACCTCTTTGCGCGCTTCGACGAACGCTTTGACGGCGCCCCCACGCTGCTGATCCTCGACGAGGCGTGGCTGTTCCTTGACGATCCGGTGTTTGCGGCGCGCATCCGCCAGTGGCTCAAGACGCTGCGCAAGAAGAACGTCAGCGTCATCTTCGCCACGCAGAGCCTCGCCGACATCAAGGATTCGAGCATCGCGCCGGCCATCATCGAGAGCTGCGCAAGCCGCATCTTCCTGCCGAACCCGCAGGCGACCGAGCCGCAGATTCGCACGATCTACGAAGGCTTCGGCCTCAACAGCCGCCAGATCGAGATTGTCGCCACCGCGCAGCCCAAGCGCGACTACTACTACCAATCGCGTCTCGGCAATCGCCTGTTTGACCTCGACCTGGGCGCCGCGACGCTGGCCTTCGCGGGTGCTTCCACGCCGCAAGACCAGCGCGACATCGACGCGGTGCTTGCCGCTGCGCATTCCGATTCCTCTCCCTTCGCAGCCGCGTGGCTGCGCCACCGTGGCCTGCATTGGGCCGCCGACCTGCTGTCCTCGTTCCTGTCCACCCACCCCCAGGAGAACCCATCATGAAAAAGCGTCTTCTCGCCGCCGCCGTCGCGGCCATGCTTTGCACCGCTACCGCCGTGCAGGCGCAATGGGTCGTGATCGACCCCACGAACCTCGTGCAGAACACGCTGACCGCGATCCGCACGCTGGAGCAGATCAACAACCAGATCAAGCAGCTCCAGAACGAGGCGCAGATGCTCATCAACCAGGCGCGCAACCTGGCCAGCCTGCCGTCCAGCGTGGTGGGCCAGTTGCGCGCCAATCTGGCGACCACCCAGCGGCTGATCGCGCAAGCCAAGGGCCTGGCCTATGACGTGACGAATCTGGATCGGGAGTTCCAGCGCCTGTATCCCGAGCAATACGCCGCCACCGTGAGCGGCGACCAGATGTACCGCGATACGCAGGAACGCTGGAAGAACACGCTCAATGGTTTGCAGACCACCATGCAGATGCAGGCCCAGGCCTCACAGAACCTGAGCGACGACGAAGGCGTGCTGGCCGACCTCGTGGGCAAGAGCCAATCGGCAGTGGGTGCCTTGCAGGCGATGCAGGCCATGAACCAGCTCTTGGCCCTGCAAGCCAAGCAGTCCATCCAGACGCAGCGCCTGAGCATCACCCAGGATCGCGCTGCGTCGCTGGAACTGGCACGGCAGGCCGCTGCTGTGGAGCGTGGCCGCGAGGTGAATCGGCGCTTCCTGGGCGAAGGCACGCCGTACACACCGCAGTCCGTCGATTTCTACGGCCGGTGACGGGTGCTGTCATGACCCGCGTGCCTGCTCTCTGCGGTTTCGTGCTCCTGCTGGCCGGCTGCGGCCAGCAGGAGGGGCCTTCGGTCGATGCGCTCTCGGCAGATCCGTCGCGGCTGCACTTGCTCAAGGAGCAATGCCGCGCGGGCCAGCTCGACGACGCGTCTTGCGCGCAGGTGGCCCAGGCCGATTTGCGCCGCTTTCTCTCCGGCAAGACCGGGCCAGATGAGTACCAGACGCTGGCCGATCTGCCGCCGATTCCGCCCAGCTTCGATGAACCCGCAGAGGACAGCAATGCGGTGGCCACGGCCTCGCCTGTGCAGGAGGACTCGCCATGAATGACATTTCGGTCATCGACCATTTTCTCGATGTCTTTTCGCGCTACATCGACTCGGGCTTCGGCCTGCTGCACGGCGAGGTCGCATTCCTCACGGCCACGCTGATCGTCATCGACATGACGCTCGCCGGGCTGTTCTGGGCGATGGGGCACGCGACCGGCCAGGGCGAGGACGTGATTGCCAAGCTGATCCGCAAGGTGCTGTACGTCGGTGCCTTCGCCTACATCATCGGCAACTTCAACATGCTGGCCGGTGTCCTGTTCCGCTCCTTCGCGGGTCTTGGCCTGACAGCCAGCGGCTCGACCTTGAGCATGGGCAACTTCTTGCAACCAGGTCGATTGGCCAAGGCCGGCATCGACACAGCGGCGCCGATCCTCGACCAGATCAGGGAGATGGCGGGCTTCCCCGAGGTGTTCATCCACATCGCGCCCATCGTCGTGCTGTTCCTCGCGTGGCTGGTGGTTATCGTTAGCTTCTTCGTGCTGGCGGTGCAGCTCTTCGTCACCCTGATCGAGTTCAAACTGACCACGCTGGCGGGCTTCGTGCTGGTGCCGTTTGCCCTCTGGAACAAGACAGCGTTTATGGCCGAGAAGGTGCTGGGCAACGTGGTGTCCTCGGGCATCAAGGTGCTGGTGCTCGCCGTCATCGTGGGTATCGGCTCGGGGCTATTCGCCGAATTCAGGATACCGCCCGGTTCCGAGCCGTCCATCGACCAGGCGCTGGTCATCATGCTGGCCTCGTTGTCCCTGCTGGCCCTGGGCATCTTTGGGCCGGGCATTGCGACAGGCTTGGTGTCCGGTGGGCCACAGCTCGGCGCGGGCGCGATGGCCGGTGCTGCCATCGGCGCAGCCGGAACCGCCGTGGCGGTCGGTGCCGCGGCTACCGGCGTCGGAAGCGCAGTGGCGGCCGGGGCACGCATGGCACCCGCCGCCGCCCGCTCGATGGCATCGACCGCCAGCAGCGCCAAGTCGGCGTACCAGGCGGGCTCCACTTCGGCCGGTGGCGGCCTGAAGGGTGCCGCCGCCGGCGTGGGCAATGTTGCCAAGACCGGCGCGCAGGCGGCCGGGCAGAAAGTCGCCGATGGGGCGCGGTCGATGAAGGAGCGCATGGCGGCGGCCTTTCGGCCCGATGACGCCGGATCGGCGTCGGGGGGCGGCGCCGCACAGGCCGCAAGCGAGGCTCCCGCCACAGCCCCATCCACCGAGCAACCCGCCTGGGCCAAGCGCCTGCACCGCAGGCAGCAACTCACCCATGCCGCGACGACCGCCGCCCACACGCTGCGCGGCGGCGACGGCGGCAGCTCCAGCCAGGGGCCAAGCCTGCGTGATTCCGATTCCTGATCTTGAAGGAGAACTTCCATGCGATTCAAAAGACCGCAGGTGCGCTATGCCAACACACCGCAGCCTGCTACCCCGTACCAATCCGCTGCCCAGGCCTGGGACGAGCGCATCGGCTCGGCCCGCGCACAGGCGAAGAACTGGCGGCTCATGGCCTTCGGCTGCCTCACTTTGGCCGTACTGATGGCCGGTGGCCTGGTCTGGCGTTCCGCGCAGTCCATCGTCACCCCCTACGTCATCGAGGTGGACAACTCGGGTCAGGTGCGCGCTGTCGGCGAAGCGGCCACGCCGTACCGGCCCAGCGATGCGCAGATTGCTTACCACCTCGGCCGCTTCATCGGTCTGGTGCGCTCGCTGTCCATCGACCCCATCGTGGTGCGGCAGAACTGGCTCGATGCCTATGACTACACGACCGACAAGGGCGCCGTGGTGCTCAACGAGTACGCCCGCGTGAACGATCCGTTCGCGCGCATTGGCAAGGAGTCGGTGACGGTGCAGGTCAGCAGCGTGACTCGCGCGAGCGATACGTCGTTCAACGTGCGCTGGACGGAGACCCGTTTCGTCAACGGTGCGCTGGACCGCACCGAACGCTGGAACGCTGTCGTGTCCATCGTGCAGCAGACGCCGCGCACCGAGCAGCGTGTGCGCAAGAACCCCCTGGGCATCTACGTCAACGGGCTGTCGTGGAGCCGCGAACTGGAAGCTAACGAAGGAGCAAAACCATGAATGATCTTTTCCGTAAATCCGTCTTGCCGATCATGCTGCTTGCCCTCGCGGGCTGCGCCACGCAGGGCAAGCCGCCGCCGTCCATTTCGCTCGACGAGCCGGTACAGGCGCAGCCGCTACCGGAGCCGCCTGCGCCGGTGGAGGTGGTGGCCATGCCGCAAGTGCTGCCGATGCCGGCTCAGATGAAGCCTGTGCCGGATGCCAAGCCCGCAGCAGAACCTGCCGATGAAACCGTGCGTGTGTCCCGCGCCAACGCCGAGGCGCGTATCGCGCCCACGCGCGAGGGGTACGTCAACGCGATTCAGGTGTGGCCTTTCACCGATGGCGCGCTGTATCAGGTCTATGCGGCCGTGGGTCGCGTGACGGTGATCGCGCTCCAGCCCGGTGAGGAACTGGTAACGGTGGCCGCCGGCGATACCGTGCGCTGGATCGTGGGCGATACATCGAGCGGCAGCGGCGATGCGCTGCGCGTCAATGTGATGGTCAAGCCGATCCGCTCGGGCCTCAAGACCAATCTGGTCATCACGACCAGCCGGCGCACGTACCTGATTGAACTGACTTCGACTGAGAAGACGTGGATGGCGTCGGTGTCCTGGGAGTATCCGAAGGACAAGATGCTGGCCTTGCAGCGCCAGGCGCAGGCGGCCAGCGCCGCCGCGCCGGTCGATGCTGGCCTGTCGCTGGAGAAGATCCGCTTTCGCTATGCGGTCAGTGGCAGCAATCCGCCGTGGAAGCCGCTGCGCGCTTTCGACGATGGCGAGAAGGTCTACATCCAGTTCCCGCCGGGCATCGCGCAGGGCGAGCTGCCGCCGCTGTTCGTGATCGGCGCGCAGGGCGATGGGCAACTGGTGAACTACCGATTCCGTGCGCCGTACTACATCGTGGATCGCCTGTTCGGTGCGGCCGAACTGCGCCTGGGCGGAGACAAGGGCGATGTGGTGCGGATCGAGCGCACCGATGGCGTTTCCGGTGGCACGCGGAGGAACTGACCATGAGCCAGGACGACACTCGCGATCTTGGCACGCCACAGGCGGGCAAGGTCGCGCCCGAGGCGGTGGCGCTGCGCGCCCAGCCGCGCCCGGTCACACGTCTGAATCGGCGCACCTTGGCCATGCTCACGGGCGGCCTGTCGGTCGCCGTGCTAGGGGCCACGATCTGGTCATTGCAGCCACATCGGCGCGGCGCAGGCGAGCAGACCGAGCTTTACAACGTGGATCGAGTCTCGAAGTCCGAGGGGCTGGATGGCCTGCCTTCGGATTACTCCAAGCTGCCGAAGGTGCCGGAGCTGGGGCCGCCGCTGCCGGGCGATCTCGGCCCTGCCATCGTGAAGGCGCAGCAGCCGGTGACACCCACGTATGCGCCACCGGGCCACGACCCGGAGGACGCTCGGCGCAAGGAAGCCGAAGCGGCAGCGGCTTCCTCGGTGTTCTTCCGTTCTGGTACGCCCGGCAAGACCGCAGCGCCAGCGAATGCGCAAGCGGCTGGCCCGGCATCGACCTTGGCGGGCTTCGACCCGCTGGCCGCTGGGCCGGCCTCGACGGCTGCCCTGCCTGCCGACCCGACCGCCGTGCAGAACCGGCAAGACCAGAAAGAGGCTTTCCTGAAAGGCGGTTCTACGGAAACCCGCAATTCCGGCAATCTGCAAATGCCGACCTCGCCGTACCAGGTGATGGCCGGGACGGTGATCGCCGGGGCGCTGGTGACAGGCATCAAGTCTGACCTGCCGGGCGACGTGATTGGCACGGTGACGGAGTCGGTCTACGACTCGGCCACCGGCAAGTTTCTGTTGATCCCTCAGGGCTCGCGCCTCATGGGCAAGTACAACAGCCAGGTGAGCTATGGGCAGAGCCGCGTGCAGTTGGTGTGGAACCGCATCATCTTGCCGGACACGTCTTCGCTGAAGCTCGACAACCTCGCGGGCACCGACCCGGCCGGCTACTCCGGCCTGGAGGATGGCGTCGATTGGCACTGGGATCGCGTCTTTGCCGGTGCGGCGCTGACGACACTGCTGGGCGTGGGCGCGGAGCTGGCCGCGCCGGAGAACCGGCAGAACGGCAACCGCATCGTGATTGCCGGGCGCGACAGCGCGCAGGACAGCATCAATCAGGTCGGCCAGGAGATGACCCGGCGCAACATGAACATTCAGCCGACCTTGACGGGGCGGCCGGGCCTGCCGGTGCGGATCATCGTCAACCGTGACCTGATGCTGCGACCGTACCAGCCGCTTTTCGTCCAGAGAGGAGCGGCGAAATGAACACCTCCAAGAAATTGCGGCTTGGGCCGCTACCCAAGACCGAGAGCACGAAGCTCACGTTTTTGTGCCCGGTCAGCCTAAAAGCTGATCTCGACCGCTATGCCGTGGCGCACTCGCAGGCGTATGGCGAGGCAGTCGATGCCACTACGTTGATTCCTCTTATGCTGGAGGCGTTCATGGCCGGCGACCGGGGATTCAGGAAGGGTGGCGGGAGCAAGGCCATACCCTGAAGTAGGGTTGACGATGTGGACGCATCCGCTACCCCTTCACGATGAAAGCGCAGTCCACTGACTGCGCTTTCGCTTTTGACGGGGCTTGCGGCAGGGCGAGACTATGATGGTGCGATCTTGCCCGCCGCGGCGCCCCCACGCTTACCGCCGCGAAGCGCCTATGCAGCACCTAGCTCGAAAAGCAGCAAGAGCACTCAGCGGCTGAAATCTAGCCTAACCTATTGCCCTGTAAGAGCTTTTTCCCCACTGCATGTCTGAATGAAGGACTTGACAGCGGACATTTTTCATGGCGCCGCATTTTCCCGACTTGACAAGACCGCAATCCGACCAGATGATTAACATGTTAATTATTTGAGCGAGAGAACGAGCAATGCGGCGAGCCAGAGTGATATTGCCGGACGGCCGGATACGGGAAACCGTGTTTTCCTCCGCCGCGGAACCCGCAAATTCATGGCACTGGCTGCCGCCGGTCGAAGGCACGGTCGTCGGGACCTTGCTCAACTACCGCGGAGAACTCGATGCGTTGGGTGACGCGCTGTCTGCGCCGCCTTACCAGGCACCGCCCAAGGCGCCCATTCTGTATCTCAAGCCCGCCAACACCCGTATCGGCCATGGTCATGATGTTGTGCTGCCGGCAGATGTCGATGGCGTGTGGGCGGGTGCTTGCCTGGGCGTGGTGATTGGGCGGACCGCCACGCGCGTGCCTGCGCGGCGCGCTGCAGATTTCATCGCCGGCTACACCATCGTCAACGACCTGACCGTGCCGCATGCGAATTACTACCGGCCTGCGATCCGCCACAAGTGCCGCGATGGTTTTTGCCCGATGGGACCATGGATGGTTGACCGCGACGATGTGCCAGACGCCAATGCGCTGGATATTGCCGTGCGCATCAATGGCGAGATCAAGCAACGCACCAACACATCGACGCTGGTGCGGCCCATCGCGCAACTGCTCGCCGACGTGACGGCCTTCATGACGCTCGAAGCGGGCGACGTGCTGCTCGTTGGCATGCCGGAGCATCCGCCGCTGGCGCGGGCCGGGGATTGCATCGATATCGACATCGCCCACATTGGCACGCTCACGACAGCACTGATCCGCCACGCACAGGAGGCCTCGCGATGAAGCACGCGCGTATTGCCTATGACGGCGCGATCCATCAAGCTGCGACCATGCCCGGCGACGATTCCCACCTGCGACTGGCAGACGGCCGCGTCCTGCATGAAAGCGAGGTCGTCTGGTTGCCGCCGGTCGTGCCGCGCACGGTTTTCGCGTTGGGCCTGAACTACGCCGACCACGCAAAGGAGCTAGCCTTCAAGGCGCCCGAGGAGCCGCTCGCGTTCCTGAAAGGGCCCAATACGCTGATCGGCCATCGCGCCCACACCGTGCGCCCGGCTGGCGTTGCGTTCATGCACTACGAATGCGAGCTGGTCGTGGTCATCGGCAAGACCGCGCGCGATGTGCCGCGCGAGCACGCCTATGAATACGTGGCCGGTTATTCGGTGGCCAACGATTACGCCATCCGCGACTATCTCGAGAACTACTACCGCCCGAACCTGCGGGTGAAAAGCCGCGACACCGGTACGCCCATCGGCCCATGGCTGGTTGACCGAGACGATGTGCCTGACCCGATGAATCTCGCACTGCGGACCACCGTCAACGGCCGTGTCACGCAGGAAGGCAGCACGCGCGACATGATCTTCGACGTTCCGGCGTTGATCGCGTGGTTCTCCAGCTTCATGACGCTCAGCCCTGGCGACATGATTCTCACCGGCACGCCCGAGGGGTTGGCTGACACGCGACCCGGCGACGAAGTCATCACCGAAATCGAAGGCATCGGCAGGCTGGTGAGCACCATCGTTGCCGAAGAACCGAACAAGGAGCCCGCATGAGCCGCGTCAACATGGACCCAGTCAAGCATTGGATCGACGGCCGCCAGGTCGACAGCGCCGAGCGTTTCGTCACGACCAATCCGGCCACGGGCGAGGCCATTACCGAAGTGGCATCGGGCGGTGAGGCGGAGATCAACGCGGCGGTAGCGGCGGCCAAGGCGGCATTTCCGGCCTGGGCCAACACGCCGGCCAAGCAGCGCGCCAAGCTGATGCGCCGACTCGGCGAGCTGATTGAGCAGAACGTGCCGCACCTGGCGGCGCTGGAGACGATGGATACTGGCCTGCCGATCGCGCAGACGAGCAAGCAGCTCATTCCGCGCGCTTCCGAGAACTTCCATTTCTTCGCCGAGGTGTGCACGCAGGTCAACGGCCGCACGTATCCGGTCGATGACCAGATGCTCAACTACACGCTGTATCAGCCGGTGGGCGTTTGCGCGTTGATCTCGCCGTGGAACGTGCCATTCATGACCGCCACCTGGAAGGTCGCTCCGTGCCTGGCGCTGGGTAATACGGCCGTGCTGAAGATGTCGGAACTGTCGCCGCTGACAGCGGATCAACTGGGCCGCCTGGCCCTGGAAGCCGGCATTCCGCCCGGTGTGCTCAACGTGGTGCAAGGCTATGGCGCCACGGCCGGCGATGCGCTGGTGCGCCATCCGGATGTGCGGGTGGTGTCGTTCACCGGCGGCACGACGACCGGCAAGCGCATCATGGAGCGCGCCGGCCTGAAGAAATTCTCGATGGAGCTAGGCGGCAAGTCGCCGGTGCTGGTCTTCGACGATGCGGACCTGGATCGCGCGCTCGATGCGTCACTGTTCACCATTTTCTCCATCAACGGCGAACGCTGCACGGCGGGCTCGCGCATCTTCGTGCAAGAAAGTGTCTATGACGATTTCGTACGCAAGTTTGCCGAACGTGCCAAGCGGCTTGTGGTGGGCGACCCGGCAGATGAGAAGACCCATGTCGGGTCCATGATCACGCGCGCGCATTGGGAGAAGGTTACGGGCTACATCCGTCTGGGCGAACAGGAAGGCGCGAAGATTCTGGCCGGCGGCGCGGAGAAGCCCGCTGGCCTGCCCGGCCACCTGCAGAACGGCAACTTCGTGGCGCCCACGGTGCTGGCCAACGTCGACAACCGCATGCGGGTGGCGCAGGAAGAAATCTTTGGCCCCGTGGCTTGCCTCATCCCGTTCAAGGATGAGGCCGATGGCCTGAAACTGGCCAATGACGTGGAATACGGTCTGGCCTCGTACATCTGGACGCAGGATGTGGGCAAGGTGCACCGTGTGGCGCGTGGGATCGAAGCCGGCATGGTCTTCGTCAATAGCCAGAACGTGCGCGACCTGCGGCAGCCTTTCGGCGGTGTCAAAGCGTCCGGTACCGGGCGTGAGGGTGGCGAGTACAGTCTCGAGGTGTTTGCCGAGATCAAAAATGTCTGTATCTCGATGGGCAGCCACCATATCCCGCGCTGGGGCGTTTGACGCGCCGCCGGACGCACCATAACGAGGGCGGAAGGAGACACCATGGGCAAGCTGGCCTTGGCCGCAAAGATCACCCACGTGCCGTCGATGTACCTGTCAGAACTGCCGGGCAAGCACCATGGCTGCCGGGAGGCGGCCATCGAGGGCCACCGCATCATCGGACAGCGTTGCCGCGATCTGGGCGTGGACACCATCGTCGTGTCTGACGTGCACTGGCTGGTCAATGCCGGCTACCACGTCAATTGCAATGCACGCTTCGAAGGCGTCTACACGAGCAACGAGCTGCCGCATTTCATCAAGGACATGCGATATGCGTATCCCGGCAATCCGGGGCTGGGTCGATTGATTGCAGAGACGGCAACGGCGCGCGGCGTGTTCACGCGTGCGCACGAGATCAACAGCCTCGAACTCGAATACGGCACGCTGGTCCCGATGCGGTACATGAACAGCGACCAGCACTTCAAGGTCGTGTCGATTGCTGGGTGGTGCGCGTGGCACCAACTGGAAGAAAGCCGCCGCTTCGGCGCAGCGCTGCTCGAGGCCATCGTGGCCAGCGACAGCACCGTCGCATTTCTCGCCAGCGGATCGCTCTCGCACCGCTTTAACGATAACGGCAGCCCCGAAGAATCCATTCACCGGATCAGCCGCGAGTTTTTCAGGCAAGTCGACCTGCGCGTGGTCGAGCTCTGGAAGCAGGGCGACTGGAAGACCTTCTGCGCGATGCTGCCCGAGTACGCATCGCTGTGCGAGGGCGAGGGCGGCATGCACGACACAGCCATGTTGCTCGGGCTGCTTGGCTGGGATGCCTATGACAGGGGCGTCGAGGTCATCACCGAATATTTCGCCAGTTCCGGCACGGGCCAGATCAACGCGATCTTCCCGCTGCCCGGCCGTGGTCAAGTTGAAGCCTGAGGAGGTCGCCATGCCGCACGTCATTGTCGAATACACCGACAACCTGGGCGACGACGCCCGCATTCCGGAATTGCTGCAGGCGATGAACGAGACGCTGATGGCGCAGAACGGTGTGTTTCCGACCGGCGGGATCCGCTCGCGCGCCATCAAGCTGACCGACTACCGCGTGGCCGACGGAAAAGAGGACGACGCCTTCGTCCATGTCACGCTCAAGATCGCAGCGGGCCGTACGCCCGAGGTCAAGAAAGCCGCATGCGACGCGCTGTTCGAGGCGATCAAGGCACATTTTGCGCAGGCCTTTGCGCACCGCTATCTGGCGCTGTCGATGGAATTGACTGAGTTCGACGATGGCGGCAGTTACAAGCACAACAACATTCACGCGCGTTTTCGCAAGGCTTGACGCATGCTCGACACCACGACCATCCAAACCATCGCGCGCCGCTTGCACCAGGCCGAGATCGACCGCAGGCAGATCCGCCAGGTCTCGCTTGACCACCCCGACATCACCATCGAAGACGCCTATGCCATCCAGCGCGAATGGGTCGCGATGAAGCTGGCAGCGGGGCGACGCTTGAAGGGCCACAAGATCGGATTGACATCACGCGCCATGCAGCAGTCTTCACAGATCGACGAGCCCGACTATGGTGCGCTGCTCAACGACATGTTCTTTGCCGAGGGGAGCGAGATCCCCACCAGCCGCTTCATCGTGCCGCGCGTGGAAGTGGAACTCGCCTTCGTGCTCGGCAAGCGCCTGGAGGGGCCGGAGGTGACGCTGTTCGATGTGTACGACGCGGTGGATCACGTGATACCGGCCTTGGAGATCATCGACGCGCGCTCGCAATCGATCGATCCTGACAGCGGGCGTCCACGCAAGGTGTTTGACACGATCGCCGACAACGCCGCCAATGCCGGCGTCGTGATGGGCGGCCGGCCCATCCGCATGCGCGATGTGGATCTGCGCTGGGTGAGTGCCATCTTTTCGCGTAACGCCGTCATCGAAGAGACAGGCGTGGCAGCCGGCGTCCTGAACCACCCAGCGAACGGCGTGGTCTGGCTGGCCAACAAGCTGGCGCCGCACGGCGTCGCGCTGGAACCGGGCCAGGTCATCCTTGGCGGGTCATTCACACGGCCCGTGCCCGCGCGGGCCGGTGATACATTCCATTGCGACTACGGTCCGCTTGGCAGCATCGCCTGCCACTTCGTCTAACCGTCTAACGCTCAAAGGATGTCCTGGCCATGCAACTCCCGGTGAACAACTTCAAGCGTGCGTTGGCCGAGCGCCGGCCGCAGATCGGATTGTGGCTCGCAATGACGCATCCGTACCCGGCAGAGATTGTGGCCGGGGCTGGTTTTGACTGGCTATTGATCGACAACGAGCATGCGCCGAATCAACTGCAATCGACGCTGGCGCAATTGCAGGCGGTTGCGCCGTACGCCTCGCATCCCATTGTGCGGCCGGCCTGGAACGATCCGGTCGAGATCAAGCGCCTGGTAGACATCGGCGCGCAGACGCTGCTTGTGCCGATGGTGCAGAACGCCGACGAGGCGCGTGCCGCCGTCGAGGCGATGCGCTATCCCCCGAACGGTATTCGCGGCGTTGGCAGTGCGTTGGCGCGAGCATCACGCTGGAACCGTGTGGACGATTACCTCCACCAAGCCGATGCGCAGATGTGCACGCTTATCCAGGCCGAAACGGCAGAAAGCCTGGAGCATCTTGACGCGATGCTTGCGGTGGACGGCGTAGACGGCGTCTTCATTGGCCCGGGCGATCTGGCGGCGTCCATGGGGCACCTTGGGACGCCGGGGCATCCGGACGTCCGCAAGGCGATCGACGGCGCGATTCAACGCATCGTTGCGTCAGGCAAGGCGGCGGGCATTCTGTCGGCCGATCAGGCGCAGGCGAAGCACTACCTGTCGCTGGGTGCGACGTTCGTTGCGGTGGGCACGGATGTCACGTTGCTGGCGCGCAGCGCAGAGCAACTGGCCAAGGCATTCAAGGGAGACGACGCAGCCAGTCCCCAGCCCGCCGCCAGTGTGTATTGACGGGCGTTACTCGTCGCCGATGAAGCGGCCCATGGGCGTGTGCGTTTCCATGACCTGGATCGACTCATCAATGGCTGCGTAGAGTGCATCGAGCCGCGCGCGGCCCAACTGTGCTTCGATGCGCGCGTATTCCGCATCCACCTGCGGTTCAACGTCGGCCAGGAACTGGCGGCTTTTGGGTGTGAGCGAAATCACCTGGCGGCGCTGATCCACCGATGATTTCGTACGCACGATCATCTCGGACTGCTCCATTGCCGCCAGCATGCGCGTCAGGCTTGGGCTCAGGATCAGGCATGCATCGGCGAGCTGGTTGGGCTCCATGTCGCCGGTATCGTTGAGCGTACGTAGCACGCGCCATTGCTGCTCGGTGATGCCGCGCTCGCGCAGGATCGGCCGGAAGCGCGCCATGAACGTCTCGCGCGCGCGCAGCAGCAGATGCGGTAGATTGCGGTGCTTGAAGGCGGAAGCCATGCGGGGCGCTCCTTATGCGCTGCGCAAGGCGGCGACCACGGGTGTGTGGTCCGACGGCTGCTCCCACGTGCGTGGCACCCGATCGATATGGCACGACTCGCACAGCTTGGCCAGTTCGGGCGACAGCATGATGTGGTCGATTCGCAGGCCCGCGTTGCGCTTGAAGCCGAACATGCGGTAGTCCCACCACGAAAACAGCTTGTCTTCCTGCTCAAACATGCGAAAGGCATCGACCAGCCCCGCAGCTTGCATTGCACGAAACGCCGCGCGCTCTTCCGGCGACACCAGATTCTGCCCCTCCCACTTTTTCGGGTCGTGCACGTCGCGATCTTCCGGGGCGATGTTGAAGTCGCCCAGCAGCATCAGCCGCGGGTTTGCGGCCATCTCGCTCGCCAGCCACGCCTGCAGCGCTTCCAGCCAGCGCAGCTTGTAGACAAATTTGTCGGAATCAAGCGCCTGTCCGTTTGGGATATATGCAGAAATCACGCGGACAGGGCCACCGTCCACGTCATATGTGGCGGCCACGATGCGCTGCTGGTCGTCGGTAAAGCCCGGGATGTTCTTCACCACATCGCGGCCTTCTGGCACAGAGGCCTTGCGCGAGAGGATGGCAACGCCGTTGTACGTCTTCTGACCTGTGAACAACGACGCGTACCCCGCGGCGTCCAGCTCGGCGAGCGGATAGCGGTCATCGGGCAGCTTGAGCTCTTGGAGGCAGAGCAGGTCGATGGGCGTGGCATCGGCTTCGCGCTCAGCCAGCCACTGCAGCACGTGCGGTAGGCGCACCTTCAAAGAGTTAACGTTCCACGTTGCGACGCGCATGAGGGCTCGGTCCTTGCAAATGGCGACGGCGCGCACTTTGGCGCCGTTCAGGGGTGCGATATTGTGCCATCAAGCGCTGCGGGCCCGAATGAAAACGCCGCTTCGGCACCAGGCGCGAAGCGGCGTTGTCACGGCTGGCCCAGCAGGCCGTTACGCGGCTTCCGCCACCATGCCGCCATGGCGCAGCAGTGCATCGATGCTGGGCGCACGGCCTCGGAAAGCCGTGAACGATTCGATGGCCGGGCGGCTGCCGCCCACGGCCAGCACTTCACGGCGATAGCGCGCGCCGGTTTCTGCATCCAGCACCGAGCCGCCCAGCTTGCTGGCCTCCTCGAACGCGGCATAGGCATCTGCCGACAGCACTTCGGCCCACTTGTAGCTGTAATAGCCCGCCGCATAGCCGCCCGCAAAGATGTGGCTGAACGTGTTCGGCCAGCGCGACAGCTCGGCCTGCGGCACCACGTGGAAGCGATTATTGATCTGGCGCGACAGCTCCAGCACCGACGTCGCGCCCTTCGGGTCGAAGTCCGTGTGCAGGTGCATGTCGAACGTCGAGAACACGATCTGGCGCAGCGTCGCCATGCCGTTCTGGAAGTTCTTCGCGGCCAGCATGCTGTCGTACAGCTTGCGCGGCAGCGGTTCGCCGGAATTCACATGGCGGGTCATGCGCGAGAGCACTTCCCATTCCCAGCAGAAGTTCTCCATGAACTGCGACGGCAGCTCTACCGCATCCCATTCAACGCCATTGATGCCCGATACGCCCAGCTCATCCACCTGCGTGAGCATGTGGTGCAGGCCGTGGCCGAACTCGTGGAAGAGCGTGATGACCTCGTCGTGGGTGAACAGCGCGGGCTTGTTGCCGACCGGGCCGGAGAAGTTGCAGGTGAGGTAAGCCACGGGGGTTTGCACACCCGCATCGCCCAGCAGCTTGCGCCCGCGTGCATCGTCCATCCATGCACCGCCACGCTTGCCTTCGCGCGCATACAGGTCGATGTAGAACTGTGCGAGCAATTCGCCCTGGGCAGATTCGACGCGGAAGAAGCGGACGTCCGGGTGCCATACCTCGGCCGCCTCCGGCAGGATCTTCACCGAGAACAGCGTCTGCACGACGTTGAACAAGCCATCCAGCACGGCAGGTTCCGGGAAGTACTGCTTCACCTCCTGCTCGGAAAACGCGTAGCGCGCTTCGCGCAGCTTTTCCGACGCGTAGGCCATGTCCCACGGTTCGAGCTTGTCGATGCCCAGCGTGGTCTTGGCGAACGCCTGCAACTCTTCCCAATCCTTCTCGGCAAACGGACGGGCGCGGTCAGCCAGTTCCCCCAGGAACCGCAGCACCTCTTCGGGCGAGTCGGCCATCTTCGGCACCAGCGACACTTCGCCGAAATTGCGATAGCCCAGCATGTGCGCTTCTTCGGCGCGTAGCGTGAGTTGTTCGGCCATGTTGGCGGTGTTGTCCCACTCGGCCTTGCCGCCGCCGTACTGCGCGCCCAATTCGGACGCACGCGTGACGTTGGCTTCGTACAGGGTGCGGCGCAATGCGCGGTCGTCCGCGTATTGCAGCACCGGGAAATACGACGGGAAGTGCAACGAGAACTTCCAGCCGGTCGCATCAGGATTGTCGCGGCGTGCCGCTTCCTGTGCAGCCTGCTTGGCGTCGTCGGGCAGGCCGGCGAGGCGCGCTTCGTCGTCGATGACGAGTGCGTAGGCGTTGGTCGCATCCAGGACGTGGTCGCTGAAGGCCTTGGTCAGTTGCGCCTGCTGCTCCTGGATGGCCGCAAAGCGCGGCTTCTGGTCTTCGGGCAGCTCCGCGCCGCCCAAGCGGAAGCCGCGCAGTTCGTTCTCAAGCAGCTTCTTGCGCGCGGGCGACAGCGTGGCGTATTCCGCGCTATCGGCAATCGCCTTGTACTTCTCGAATAGTTCCAGATCCTGGCCGAGGCCCGACCAGAATTCGGTCACGCGCGGCAGATTGGCGGCATGCGCTTCACGCAGCTCGGGCGTGTCGGCGACGGCGCTCAGGTGGCTGACGATGCCCCAGGCGCGGCCCAGCGGTTCGGTGGCGTCTTCGAGTGCGGTGACGACGGTGTTCCAGCTCACGGGCGCGGCCGGGTCCTTGACCTGCGCCACCGCCGATGCGGCGCGCTCGAGCAGCACGTCGACGGCCGGCGAGATGTGTTCGGGGCGGATGTCCGCAAAGCGCGGCAGACCGGAAAAATCGAGCAACGGATTGTTGGCCGGAGTGGCAACCTTGGGCGAAATGTCGGTCATGGCGGGCTCGGTAGAGAATTTCGGGGGACAAAAAAAGCGTCCGATCCAAGAGGTGGGGACGCTTTTTCCGTTTCCAACTTGATCAGGGTGAAGCTTACGCCGCCAGGGCGGCTCCTTCAGCAGCGCGCTCGGCGGCTTCCAGGGTGTTGATCAGCAGCATGGTGATCGTCATCGGGCCGACACCGCCCGGAACAGGCGTGATATAGCCGGCAACTTCCTTGACGCCGGCAAAGTCGACGTCGCCGCAC
This sequence comes from Ralstonia sp. OTU4908, assembly GCF_038440115.1. Classification (NCBI taxonomy): domain Bacteria; kingdom Pseudomonadati; phylum Pseudomonadota; class Betaproteobacteria; order Burkholderiales; family Burkholderiaceae; genus Ralstonia; species Ralstonia sp. OTU4908. The sequence goes on from NZ_JASATD010000012.1 coordinate 53,122, forward strand.
AGCTTGCCGGCATCGTCGCGGTTCATGCCGACATCGATGACGACGGCGCCCGGCTTGACCATGTCGGCGGTGATGATGTTGCGGCGGCCCACGGCGGCCACGATGATGTCGGCCTCGCGCGTGTGAGCGGCCAGATCGCGCGTTTTGCTGTTGCAGATCGTGATGGTGGCGCCGGCTTGCAGCAGCAGCATCGCCATCGGTTTGCCGACGATGTTCGAGGCGCCGACCACCACCGCATTGGCGCCGCGCACCGGGTAGTTGATCGATTCCAGCATCTTCATGCAGCCGTACGGCGTGCACGGGCGGAACAGCGGGGCGCCCGTCATCAGGGCGCCGGCATTGGCCACGTGGAAACCGTCCACGTCTTTCTCGGGCGCGATGGCTTCGAGCACCTTGTGGCTGTCGATGTGCTTGGGCAGCGGCAGCTGGACCAGGATGCCGTGGATGCGCGGGTCGCGGTTCAGCGCGTCGATGCGGCCGAGCAGGTCGGCTTCGGACAAGTCAGCCGGGTAGCGGTCGAAGCTGGACAGAAAGCCGTTGTCTTCGCACGCCTTGATCTTGTTGCGCACATACACCTGGCTGGCCGGATCTTCGCCGACGAGGATGACGGCGAGGCCAGGCTGGTGGCCGCGCGCGGTCAGGGCCGCTGCGCGTTGTGCGGCCTCGGCGCGGAGTTGTTTGGCAAGCGCGTTGCCGTCAATGAGTTGGGCGGTCATGGCTGGGCGGAGGAGGGAGAGGGCAAACCGCGATTATAAATCGCCGCCTTCCTTCCAGCCGCACCAATGAGCGCTGGACCGTTCCTGCGGCCGAATCAGGCGTTGCGAGACAGGGCGAGGCGCAACAAGTCTGCCACCGTATTCACGTTGAGCTTTTCCATGATGTTGGCACGGTGTGCTTCCACCGTCTTGATGGAAATGCCCAGATCGTCGGCAATCTGCTTGTTCAGACGCCCGGCGACGATGCGCTCCAGCACCTGCTGCTCGCGTGTGGTCAGGCGGCTGAGCAGGTCCTTGGCGGCCTTTTGCTCGCGGGCGACCGAGTCTTCGCTGCGCGCCTTGCTGAGCATGCGTTCCACCAGCTCGCGCAGTTCGGATTCGTCGAACGGCTTTTCAATGAAGTCGACCGCGCCTTTCTTCATGGTCGACACGGCCAACGGCACGTCGCCGTGGCCCGTGACGAAGACGATCGGCATGCGGTTGTTCTCTGCCAACAGGCGATCTTGCAGCTCGGGGCCGCTCATGCCTTGCATGCGCACGTCGAGGATCAGACAGCCGACGCCTTCGCCACGCTTGTCGTCGACCAGGAATTCTTCGGCGCTGCGGTAGGTGCGGACGGTGTAGCCGTTGCCTTCGAGCAGCCATGTCAACGAGTCACGCATGGCTTCATCGTCGTCGACGACGAACACGGTTTCGTTGCGCGGCGCAACTGCGGCGGGCGTTGTGCTCATGGAGGAGTCCTCGGTCTACGTTCTATGTTTTAAAAACGGTCTACAGCGGATTCAACGGCAGGATGATTTTAAACGTACAGCCGATGCCATCGGCGTTGTTTTCTACCCAGAGCCTGCCGAGGTGGGATTCTATGATGGAGCGGCAGATGTTCAGCCCCATGCCCATGCCGTCGGATTTGGTACTGAAGAACGGCTCGAATAGCCGCTCCTTGGTGCTGTCGTCCACCCCGGGGCCCTGGTCGATCACCTCGATCAGCACGGAATTTTCCGGGTCGTTGATCAGGTTGGCGTGCAGGCGCAGGACGCTGGCAGCGCGCAGGCGCGGGTGGGCGGCCATGGCTTCGGCGGCATTCTTGAGCAAGTTGACGAGCACCTGCTCGATCAGCACCGGATCGACATACAAGGGCGGAAGATCGCCCGGCAGGCGCGTGAGGATGGTGATGCCGCGCCGGGTGGCTTCGAGTTCGGCCAGGCCCACCGCGTCGGCCACGATATCGCGCAGGTCTGACTCCCGCCGCTGCGGCTGGCTGCGCTTCACGAAACCGCGGATGCGCTGGATGATGGTGCCGGCACGTACGGCCTGGGCGGAGGTCTTTTCCAGCACAGGGATCAGCTCTTCCGGCGTGCTGCGCCCGGACTTCAGGCGGCCAACCGCACCCATGCAGTAGTTGTTGATGGCCGCCAGCGGTTGGTTCAGCTCGTGGGCCAGCGACGAGGCCATCTCGCCCATCGTCGTCAGACGGCTGGTGAACTGCAGGCGTTCTTCGTGCTGGCGCGTCATTTCTTCAGCGGCCTTGCGCACGGTGATGTCGGTGGCGATCTGCATCTGCGCGAGGTGGCCGTCGACCCACTGGATGTAGCGGCGGCGCACCTCGAACCATTTCTGCATCGACGGCACGTAGATTTCACGTGCATCTGCGGCGTGCGGCGTCAGTTCGGAGGCCGGCAGGCCGGCGTAGGCGTCCACCAGGTCGAGCGCATCGCTGGAAACGTCTTCGGTGTTGACGTCGTTGCCGGAGAGCTGCAGATGGCCGAACGCTTCCCAGCCGAAGAGCTGGCGGTAGTAGCGGTTGGCGAACAGCAGTTCGGCCTTGTCGGTCGAGAGTACCGACACGGCCGCGTCCAGGCTTTCCAGCACCGTGGTGAAGCGGTCGTGCGCAGCGGCGAGGTCTTCGCGGGCGCGCTTGGGTTCGGTGATGTCCGTGATGGAACTCATCCAGCCGGTGTGCCGGCCGCGCGCGTCGATCAGCGGAGAAACGTACATCCGCGCATAGAAGCTCGTGCCGTCGCGGCGCATCATGCGCAATTCCATGCCGTTGGCGGGCGCCTTGCCGCGCAGGGTCAGCTCGATGTGCTTCTGCATCTCGCCGATCTCGTTGGGCGGCCAATACGGGAACGGCGGCATGCGCCCCACCAACTCGGCTTCGGTCCAGCCGATCATGCGGCAGAACGCGGGGTTCACGTAGGTGATGCGGCCGTTGAGGTCGAGCGAGCGCATGCCGATCACCATGGAGTTTTCCATGGCACGGCGGAATGACGTTTCCGCCAGCAGTGCGCGCTGCGCTTCGGAGCGGCGGCTGGTGTGCCGCCACACGCTCCACAGGCTCCAGATCACGAAGCACGACAGGCCGGCCACCAGCCACATCAGCATGTTGTTGGGAAGGTTGGACGGCGCCGGATACGCCTCGGCCCGCAACGACAGCGAATGCCCCGGGGGGTCTAGCAGCACTTCGTAAGACGCGGCGGCCTTGGGCACCGGCCGCAACGACGTGCTCGCGCGGACCACGTTGTTCTTGTCGACCAGCGAGAAGCGGTAGCGGTCGGTCAGCTCGCCCGGCAGCAGTTGCGTGAGGATGCCTGTGACCGAATACATGGCGCCCACCGTGCCGAGGAATTCGTTGTCGCGCACGATCGGGACTTCCATCAGCATGAAGCTCTCGCCGCGCTCGTTCTGGATGGGGCGGGAGTAGACCGCGCGCTGCGTTTCACGGGCGGCGTCGTAGGCGGACTGGATTTCGGGTTCGAGCGGATGGTCGCGCGTCTCGCGCACGCGTGCGGTGAATTCCGAGGTGGACGGGAACGCCCAGCGCGGGCGGCGCGTCGCGTCCAGCCAATTGATGAAGACCAGTTCCGGGTTCTCACGCAGAAGCTGGCGGGCAGCATCGCGATACGCGCTCGGGTCAAGCTGCGCAGCACCGATGTCGCGTGCCAGGGCGGCCACCTGATCCTGGTTGCTCTGCAGTGACAAGCGGACTTTTTGTTCTGCCCAGGCGGCATCGCGGTAGAGGGCGTCGCGCTGCTGCTGCACCTCGGTGGCGTGCAACTGATACAGGATGAAAATCATCGCGCCGGCAAACAGGACGATCGCCACCAGCGGAATGAACATGAACCAGTTGGTCGTCCACAGGCGGCCCAGGCGCGTCAGCCACAGGCGGCGCGGGACGTTCGGACGCACGGCTTCGTCGGAAGGGAGCTCCGGCGTATTCACGGAAATGGGCGCAGGCGCGGCAGGCGTTGACGGCTCGGATTTGGCGGCCGGTTCCTGCGAAGCGTGGGAGGGGGCAAGCATGATGGGCGGACGAACGCCGGAATTCTGCAGAGGTAAGGGAGTGGAGATCTGTGCAACTGCGCAAAACTAAGTGTAACGGCAATCAACTTGCGGGTCGCTTGGGGAAACCGCTTGGTGAGGTGTTCTGGGCGCTCAATTAATGCTGCAGTGCAATGTCAAAAGTGATTTGTTTTGCGTCGCCGCAATATTCCACATTATAAAAAACCATATCGCAATTTGAAAATTCCGCTTGTGCTGCATTTGCGGGTGCCCATAGAATCAGCGCAAAAGTCGGGGTGGTCCTTGCGCGCGTGCAAACGTGCGAGCCGAGGGCGCCTCACAAGAGACGCAACTACCGTTACTGCTACCAAGGAGACCGCCATGTCGGCCGTACCAGAACAAGTCCTGGGTGCCACGAGCGCCAGCGACGCTGATCCCCAGGAAACCAAGGAATGGCTGGAGGCGCTGCAAGGCGTCATCGGCGCGGAAGGCCCGCAGCGTGCGGCATTCCTTCTTGATAAGCAGATCGAGTACGCACGCATCAACGGCGTGACGTCTCCGCTGCACGCAGAAACCCCCTATATCAATACGATCCCGGTCGAGAATCAGGACCGCATTCCTGGCAACCAGGAAATCGAGCACCGCATCCGCTCGTACACGCGCTGGAACGCGATGGCGATGGTGCTGCGCGCGAACAAAGACACCAACGTAGGCGGCCATATCTCGTCGTTCGCCTCGGCGGCCACGCTGTATGACGTCGGCTACAACCACTTCTGGCACGCCCCGTCGGACAAGCACGGCGGCGACATGGTCTTCGTGCAGGGCCACTCGGCGCCGGGCGTGTATTCGCGCGCATTCCTGCTGGGCCGCCTGACCGAGGAGCAACTCGACAACTTCCGCCAGGAAGTGGACGGCAAGGGCATCTCGTCGTACCCGCACCCGTGGCTGATGCCGGATTTCTGGCAGTTCCCGACCGTGTCGATGGGCCTGGGCCCGATCATGGCGATCTACCAGGCGCGCTTCACCAAGTATCTGGCCAGCCGCGGCCTGATCCAGAACTGGGAAAACCGCAAGGTCTGGGCGTTCCTGGGCGACGGCGAAACCGACGAGCCGGAATCGCTGGGCGCGATCGGCATGGCCGGCCGTGAAAAGCTGGATAACCTAGTCTTCGTGATCAACTGCAACCTGCAGCGCCTGGACGGTCCGGTGCGCGGCAACGGCAAGATCATCCAGGAGCTGGAATCGGAATTCCGCGGCGCCGGCTGGAACGTCATCAAGGTCATCTGGGGCAGCCGTTGGGATCAGCTGCTCGCCCGCGATACCAAGGGGCTGCTGATGAGCCGCATGATGGAATGCGTCGACGGCGAGTACCAGACCTTCAAGTCGAAGAGCGGCGCCTATGTGCGCGAGCACTTCTTCAACACCCCGGAACTCAAGGCTATGGTGGCCGATTGGTCCGACGACGACATCTGGGCACTGAACCGCGGCGGCCATGATCCGCACAAGATCTACGCGGCGTTCCAGTCGGCGACCAACCACAAGGGCCAGCCGACCGTCATTCTCGCCAAGACCATCAAGGGCTATGGCATGGGCGAAGCCGGCGAAGCGATGAACATCGCCCACCAGCAGAAGAAGATGCCGGTGGATGCCATCCGCAAGCTGCGTGATCGCTTCAACATTCCGGTTGCCGACGATCAGCTCGAGCATGTTCCGTACGTCAAGTTCGAAGAAGGCTCGAAGGAACTGGAATACATGCGCAAGGCGCGCATGGACCTGGGCGGCTACCTGCCGGCCCGTCGCCAGAAGGCTGACGCGCTGCAAATTCCGGCGCTGTCTGCGTTTGACGCGTTGCTCAAGGCCACCGGTGAAGGCCGCGAAGTGTCCACGACGATGGCCTTCGTGCGCATTCTGAACATTCTGCTGAAAGACAAGAACATCGGTAAGCACGTCGTGCCCATCGTGCCGGATGAGTCGCGCACGTTCGGCATGGAAGGTCTGTTCCGCCAGGTGGGTATCTGGAACCAGGAAGGCCAGAAGTACGTGCCGCAGGATCACGACCAGCTGATGTTCTACAAAGAATCGCAGACGGGTCAGGTGCTGCAGGAAGGCATCAACGAAGCTGGCGCCATGTGCGACTGGATCGCGGCCGCAACGTCGTATTCCACGCATGGCGTGGCGATGATCCCGTTCTACATCTACTACTCGATGTTCGGCATCCAGCGTATCGGCGATCTGTGCTGGGCCGCGGGCGACATGCGCTCGCGCGGCTTCCTGCTGGGCGGCACCGCTGGCCGCACCACCCTGAACGGCGAAGGCCTGCAGCACGAAGACGGCCACTCGCACGTGTACCACGCTGCCATCCCGAACTGCATCTCGTATGACCCGACCTTCCAGTACGAACTGGCGGTGGTGGTGCAAGACGGCCTGCGCCGCATGTATGTCGAGCAGGAAGACGTTTATTACTACCTGACGGTGATGAACGAGAACTACGAGCACCCCGAAATGCCGGCGGGTGTCGAGGCCGACATCATCAAGGGGATGTACCAGTTCAAGAAGGGCGTCGAAAACAGCAATGCACCGCGCGTGCAACTGCTGGGTTCGGGCACGATCTTCCGTGAAGTGATTGCCGCTGCCGATCTGCTGAAGAAAGACTGGGGCGTTGAGTCCGACCTGTGGGGCTGCCCGAGCTTTACCGAGCTGGCCCGCGAAGGCAACGCCATCGCACGCTGGAACCTGCTCAACCCGACCGAGCCGCAACGCGAGTCGCACGTCGAGAAGCTGCTCAAGAACGCACGCGGCCCGGTTATCGCATCGACCGACTACGTCCGCACCTTCGCCGAGCAGATTCGCGCCTTCGTGCCGCGTCGCTACGTGGTGCTGGGCACCGACGGCTTCGGCCGTTCGGATACCCGCGAGAAGCTGCGCCACTTCTTCGAGGTGGATCGCTACTGGGTGACGGTCGCGTCGCTCAAGGCGCTCGCCGACGAAGGCGTGCTGCCGCGCGAAAAGGTGGCCGAGGCACTGAAGAAGTACAACCTCGATCCGAACAAGCCCAACCCGATGACCGTATAACGGAGCCGCCGGGCGCGCGGGTTGCGTCCCGGCCGGGCACCGCCCCGACAGACTTCCCGCAACGTGCAATTGCCAGCACGATGCGGTAGCCTGCGGGGCAACGCGTGTCCGCCGCCGGATGCTCTCGCCGCCAGACCTCTGGAGACAGAAGAATGAGTCAAGTCGTAGAAATCAAGGTGCCGGACATCGGCGACTACAAAGACGTCCCGGTGATCGAAGTGCTGGTCAAGGCGGGCGATACCGTCAACGCCGAGGATTCGCTGGTCACGCTGGAATCGGACAAGGCGACCATGGACGTGCCCTCGCCCAAGAGCGGCGTCGTCAAGGAAGTGAAGATCAAAGTGGGTGACACCGTGTCGGAAGGCTCGCTGGTGCTGCTGCTCGAAGAGCAGGGCGCTGCTGCCGCCCCGGCCCCCGCACCTCAAGCTGCGCCCGCACCGGCTCCGGCCGCTGCTGCACCGGCACCCGCACCGGCCGCGCAATCGCCGGCCCCTGCGCCGGCTGCTGCTGGTGGCGGCACGATCGAAGTGAAAGTGCCGGATATTGGCGACTACACCGACGTGCCTGTGATCGAGATCAGCGTGAAGGTGGGCGACAAGGTGGAAGCCGAGCAGTCGCTGATCACGCTCGAGTCCGACAAGGCCACGATGGATGTGCCGTCGCCGGCCGCCGGTACCGTCAAGGACATCCGCGTGAAGGTGGGCGATGCCGTGTCGGAAGGCACGCTGATCGTCGTGCTGGAAGGCGCTGGCGGTGCCGCCGCGGCGCCCGCGCCTGCGCAAGCTCCAGTATCGGCACCAACAGCCGCACCGGCTGCCGCTGCACCGAGCCCGGCCCCGGCGGCTGCGCCCGCAGTTGCTCCGGCCGCAGCGCCCGCTACGTACACCGCCGACACCGTCGGTACAGTGGGCAAGGCTGCCCACGCCAGCCCCTCGGTGCGCAAGTACGCGCGTGAACTGGGCGTGAACGTCAACCTGGTTGGCGGCACCGGTCCGAAGAACCGTATCACGCAGGAAGACGTGCAGCGCTACGTCAAGAGCGTGATGAGCGGCCAGGCCGCTGCGCCGGGCAAGGCTGCCGCAACTGCGCCGGCCGGCGGTGGCGAGCTGAACCTGCTGCCGTGGCCGAAGGTGGACTTCACCAAGTTCGGCCCGGTCGATCCGAAGCCCCTGTCGCGCATCAAGAAGATTTCGGGTGCGAACCTGCACCGCAATTGGGTCATGATCCCGCACGTCACGAACAATGACGAAGCGGACATCACCGAGCTGGAAGCCTTCCGCGTGCAGATGAACAAGGACCACGAAAAGGCCGGCGTGAAATTCACGATGCTGGCATTCGTGATCAAGGCAGTCGTGGGTGCGCTGAAGAAGTTCCCGACCTTCAACGCGAGCCTGGACGGCGACAACCTGGTCTTCAAGCAGTATTTCCACATCGGCTTTGCGGCTGATACGCCCAACGGGCTGGTGGTGCCGGTGATCCGCGATGCGGACAAGAAGGGGCTGATCGACATCGCCAAGGAAATGGCGGACCTCTCGAAGGCTGCGCGCGAAGGGAAACTCAAGCCGGACCAGATGCAGGGCGGCTGCTTCTCGATCTCGTCGCTGGGCGGTATTGGCGGCACGCATTTCACGCCGATCATCAACGCACCGGAAGTGGCCATCCTCGGCCTGTCGCGCGGTTATCAGAAGCCGGTGTGGGACGGCAAGCAGTTCGTGCCGCGCCTGACGCTGCCGCTGTCGCTGTCGTACGATCACCGCGTGATCGACGGCGCCGAGGCTGCGCGCTTCAACGCGTATCTGGCCAGCGTGCTGGCGGACTTCCGCCGCGTCAGCCTGTAAGCCCACGCGGGCGCGGCACGCATTTGGCTTCGGGCCTGTGCGTGCCGGCCCGGTTGGGTTTGCAGCGGTCGGCGGACTGGTCAGTGGACTGATGGCGAGGACGACATGACGACGTGCGTGGTGGTCAAGAAAGACGGCGAAGTGGCGATTGCGGCCGATTCGCTGGTGACGTTCGGCGATACACGCCTGGCGCGCGGTTACGAGCAGAACCAGAAGATCTTCCAGGTGGGCGATTCGCTGATCGCGCTGGCGGGCACGACGGCCCACTTTCCGGTCATGCGGAGCCTGCTGGCGGGGCTGGCCGATGAATGCCGCCTCGGCACGCGCGATGACGTCTTCCGGACCTTTCTGAAGGTGCACGAAAAGCTCAAGGACGAGTATTTCGTCAACACCAAGGAAGACGACGATGACCCTTACGAGTCGTCGCAGATCACCTGCCTGATCGCCAACGCCACCGGCATCTACGGCGTCTATTCGTACCGCGAGGTGTTTTCGTTCGATCGCTTCTGGGGCATCGGCTCCGGGCGTAATTTCGCGCTGGGGGCCATGTCGGCGGTGTTCGACATGCCGGGCAAGTCGGCGGCGGACGTTGCACAGGTGGGCGTATCGGCAGGCGTGGAGTTCGACAAGAGTTCGGGCGGCCCGATCGAAGTGCACACAGTCCGTCTGCAGGATTGAAAAGCGTCAGCGGGCCCGGGCGATGCCGGGTGCCGACGACAAGAACAAGGAGTCAGGAATGAGCGTGGTGGAAATCAAGGTGCCGGACATCGGCGACTACAAGGACGTGGACGTCATTGAAGTGATGGTGAAGGCGGGCGATGCCGTCACCGTCGATCAGGCGCTGATCACGCTGGAAACCGACAAGGCCACCATGGACGTGCCGTCGGATGTGGCTGGCAAGATCGTCGAAGTCAAGATCAAGGTGGGCGATAAGGTCAGCCAAGGCACGGTGATTGCCACGGCGGAAGCGGGCGCGGCGGCGGCTCCGGCGCCTGCGCAAGCACCGGCTCCGGCCGCAACGCCCGCTGCTGCGCCGGCCGCATCGGCCCCCGCACCGCAAGCGAGCAAGCATGCCGGCGGCGCTGATATCGAATGCGAGATGCTCGTCCTTGGCTCGGGCCCCGGCGGTTATTCGGCCGCCTTCCGCAGCGCGGATCTCGGCATGAGCACTGTGCTGGTGGAGCGCTTCTCCACGCTGGGCGGCGTTTGCCTGAACGTGGGCTGTATCCCGTCGAAGGCGCTGCTGCACACCGCGGCTGTCATGGAGGAAGTCAAAGCCATGGCCGCACACGGCATTGTCTACAGCGAACCCACGGTTGATATCAACCAGCTGCGCAAGCACAAGGAGTCCGTGATCGGCAAGCTGACCGGCGGGCTGGCCGGCATGGCCAAGGCACGCAAGGTGCAGGTCGTACGTGGCGTCGGTGCGTTCCTGGACCCGAACCACCTCGAAGTGCAGCTGACGGACGGCGACGGCAAGGCAACGACAGGCGAGAAGAAAGTCATCCGTTTTGCCAAGGCGATCATCGCTGCAGGCAGCGAGGCCGTGAAGCTGCCCTTCATCCCGGAAGATCCGCGCATCGTCGATTCGACCGGTGCGCTGGAGTTGCGCGAAGTGCCGGCCAAGATGCTGGTCATCGGCGGCGGCATCATCGGCCTGGAAATGGCCACGGTGTATAGCACGCTCGGCGCCCGCATCGACGTGGTGGAAATGCTCGACGGCCTGATGCAGGGCGCTGACCGCGACCTCGTCAAGGTGTGGGACAAGATGAACAAGGGCCGCTTCGACAAGGTCATGCTCAAGACCAAGACGGTCGGGGTGGAAGCCAAGCCGGACGGCATCTATGTCAAGTTCGAGGGCGAAGCCGCACCGGCCGAGCCGCAACGCTATGACATGGTGCTGGTGGCGGTGGGCCGCGCGCCGAACGGCAAGCGCATCGGCGCGGAAAAGGCCGGCGTGGCCGTGACGGACCGTGGCTTCATCGACGTGGACAAGCAGCAGCGCACGAATGTGCCGCACATCTTCGCGATCGGCGACATCGTCGGGCAGCCGATGCTGGCACATAAGGCCGTGCATGAGGGCCATGTGGCAGCCGAAGCCGCACACGGCGAGAAGGCGTATTTCGATGCCAAGCAGATTCCGTCGGTGGCCTATACCGATCCGGAAGTGGCTTGGGCAGGGCTGACCGAAGAGCAGTGCAAGGCGCAGGGCATAAAGTATGGCAAGGGCGTGTTCCCTTGGGCGGCTTCGGGCCGGGCCATTGCCAACGGCCGCGACGAGGGTTTCACCAAGCTGATCTTCGACGAGGAAACCCACCGCATCATCGGTGGTGGCATCGTTGGCACGCACGCCGGCGACTTGATCGGCGAAATCTGCCTGGCCATCGAGATGGGCGCAGACGCCGTGGATATCGGCAAGACCATCCATCCGCATCCGACGCTGGGTGAGTCGGTGGGCATGGCTGCGGAAATCTACGAGGGTGTGTGCACGGACGTGCCGCCGGCTCGTAAGCGTTGAGTTGCAATTAACCGCCAAGTTTTGGAGTTAACTCCGGATCCGGCTGGCAAGCAAAAGGGCCGCTCGAATGGGCGGCCCTTTTGTTTGGGATGTTCGGCGGCAGGTCAGTGCCGAGGGTCGGCTGGGCGCCGATGCCGGCGTAGCAGGCGCACCGCCGCGATCAGGCGGCGCCACACCTGCTGCATCGTCCCATGTCGACGGGCGCGCCAGACAGCAATTCGTACCTGCAAGGCTTGCCAGGTCGGTGTTGCCTGCAGGGCGGCCAACATGCGCTGCTTCCACGCCAGGAACGCGGATTCCCAGCGGGTATACCAGGCGATCGTGTGCAACTGTGGGCGCACGGCGGAATAGATGCGCACGCCCAGCCCCGTGCTGACGATTTTGGCTGCGACCAGAACCAACGTGCCTGCAAAGAGATGGCCCCGCGCCAGCACGTAGACGGCAGCCAGCTTGAACGGCAGCAGCGCCAGCATCGGTAGGGCAAAGGCGCAGAGGGCCTCGATGGGCTCCAGTTCGGCCAACTTCCGCTCTGCCGCCTGGACCCAGGGATGCGTCGCCAAACGGGCGGTCGCCCGCTGCATGGCCTTCCAGATCCACTCTTCTAGCAGCAGGAAAAGCGCCGCCGCGACGATCAGACTGCGCTTGGCCAGAGATTCGCGAGACATTGGGACGGAGAAAAAAACGATGGGCCGCAATACAGAATGGAGCGCCGGCCGCCTGCAAAGTTCGCAATTTGAAGGGACGACGCGTTTCAGGCACACACAAAAAACCCGGCCGAAGCCGGGCTAAAGGTACCCACTGATCACCACTGAGGACAGGTTTCGGTAGCGGGACCGAGGAGACAATCCAACGAACACGATGGAATGGACCAGCGGCCGCGCGTTTGGGTTCCGCGCAAATGCACGCAAACGTTGAGTTTGGAGGATGGCTCGACGGCCAAAACAAAACGGGCCTCCCGAAGGAGGCCCGCTTCAACAGCCGGAAGACTAAAGACAGTAGCTTAGCGCTTACGCAGCGGTCGTTGCCGACTTCTTGCCGGTGGCAGCGCGCGCTTGAGCCGATGCTTGAGCGGTTGCCTTGCTGGCAGCGTTGGCAGCAGCGTGAAAGTTGCTTTCAGCCAGTTCCACAGCTTGCTTGGTGGCCTTCTGCACCGAGTCGTAAGCGTTGTTGGCGGCCGACAGAGCCGACTTCACCAGGGCAACTGCCGATTCCGAACCGGCCGGAGCGTTCTTCGACACGTTGTCGACCAGCGCTTGCAGCTTGCGGCTGTTTTCAGCGATTTGCGCTTCAGCAGCCTTGCTGAATTCAGTTTGCGTGTCCGAAGCGATTTCGTACAGGTGGCGGCTGTAAGCGAGAACCTTTTCAGCCAGCGGCTGCACTGCGGCGGTTTGCACCGACAGCAGCTCTTGGGCGTCCTTGGCGGTCAGTGCCTTCTTGGCGTGTTCGACGTTCTCGGCAAGGGTAGCCTTGACGACCTGCAGGTTCAGTTCGACCAGCTTTTCGACGCCTTCAAAAGCCTTGTTGGTCAGACCGAAAAACGTTTCCAGGTTGGCCTTGTGCGCCGCAGCGATCTGTTCCTGAGTCAGCATGTTGTCTCTCCAAATACAAAGGTGGGTGGGGAATCAAAATGAAAATTTAGATCGCCCAGATGTACAAAGCATGACGGTCTGCGTCGGGCCTTCCAGGCGACATCGCGATGAATTCGGGATGGTGCATCGCAACAATTTCATTGTTGTTGAATGGCTAATCAGTGTCAAGCGTTCTTTGTGCATCGCACAAAAATCAGAATTCCCTGATTTTTCGTGCACAGGAATTGCGTGACCAACCGTTTGGCGTAATTTTTTGTGGCAGGAAAATGCGCGCTCTTGGTGCACGTGGGGTGCCGTCGACCCCTTTCGGCCGTAATTCCGTCTCAAAAAACACACGAGTGCAGCCTAGGTTAGGATGCGCCCGGGTGCCATTTTTGTTGCGTTGCGATTTGTTATTCACATGCGGGCGTTCTACACCGACCACTTTGTATTGCCGTTGCCGCCGGGCCATCGGTTTCCAATGCGCAAGTACAGCGACCTGCGCGCACGGGTTCTGGCCGACGTGCCAGGGCTATCCATGCAGGAGGCGCCGCGGGCGGATGACGATGCGTTGCTGCTGGCGCACACGTTTGAATATGTTGAGGCGGTAAGCGCCGGTCGGCTTGACCCCGCGCGCCAGCGGGAGATCGGGTTTCCCTGGTCGCCGGAAATGGTCGAGCGCAGCCGTCGTTCGGCCGGCGCCACGATGGCCGCATGTGACGCAGCGCTGGCCGATGGCATTGCCGTCAACCTCGCGGGTGGCACGCACCATGCCTATGCGGACAAGGGCGGCGGTTTCTGTGTATTCAACGACGCGGCCATCGCTGCCCGCTGGGTCCAGCGCCAATCCGGCAGGACGCCGGCGGATTTTCCGGTCGCAATCGTCGATCTAGACGTACATCAGGGCAATGGCACGGCGTCCATCCTGCGCGATGACGCCACGGTTTTCACCTTGTCGCTGCACGGCGAAAAAAACTATCCGTTCCGCAAGGAGGCGTCGGACCTCGACATCGGCCTGCACGATGGCTGCGGCGACCAGGACTATCTGCAAGCGCTGACCGGCGCACTCGACATCCTGGCCGGGCGCTTCAAGCCGCGGATGATCATCTACCTGGCCGGCGCGGATCCTCACGAGGGCGATCGGCTCGGCCGGCTCAAACTGACGCTCCAGGGCTTGGCCCGGCGCGATCAGGAAGTCTTCGATTTCGCGTATCAACGGCGCATACCGGTTGCCGTTACCATGGCGGGCGGCTACGGCAACAATATCGACGATACCGTGGCCGTCCACGCGCAGACCATCGCCCTGGCTGCCCGCCACGCACAGCGCTGGGCAGCACGCGACGAGGGCGCTGGCGCATCGACCTCTCTTCCGCTTTCCGCATGACGCAAGTGTCTTCCGTCGCGCCCGGCTCCGCGCGCGACTCCCTGTTTGTCGTTGCCATGCCGTGGCTGTTCGTGCTGATCTGGAGCACGGGCTTTATCGTGGCCAAGTACGGAATGCCGTACGCGGAGCCGATCACGTTCCTGTTTTTGCGGTTCGTGGGCGTGCTGGTGTGCCTGCTGCCCCTGGTCTGGGTTGCGCGCGTACCGTTGCCGCGCCGCGCCGGCACGGGCGACACCGACTGGGCGGCCGTCGGCCACATCGCGGTGGCCGGTTTGTTGATGCAATGGGGCTATCTGGCGGGCGTCTGGGCAGCGGTCAAGCTCGGCATGCCGGCTGGGATGACCGCGCTGATCGTCGGCATGCAGCCGATTCTGACTGCGCTGTATGTATCAATGCGCGGCGAGCGTGTGTCGAATCGCCAATGGCTGGGGTTGCTTTGCGGCATCGCCGGCGTGGGGCTGGTGGTGGCGAACAAGCTGCACCTGGCAGGCGTCGGCGTGACGACGCTTGCGCTGTGCGTGGGTGCGTTGCTGTCGATCACCATTGGCACGCTGTATCAAAAGCGCCATTGCCCGGTGTTCGACCTGCGGATGGGTGCGTGTATCCAGTTCGGGGCGTCGGCGCTGCTGTGTCTGCCGTTCATGTTCCTGTTTGAGACGCGCGAGGTGCATTGGACGCTGCCGATGATCGGCTCGCTGGTGTGGTCCGTGCTGGCATTGTCGATCGGCGCGATCTCGCTGCTGTTTGTGCTGATCCGCAAGGGCGCGGCTACCAAGGTGACGTCGCTTCTGTATCTCACGCCGCCCACGACCGCCGTGATGGCGTGGGCGCTGTTCGGCGAGCGTTTTCCGCCGCTCGCGGCGCTGGGCATGGTCATCGCGGCGTGCGGTGTGGCGCTCGTCATCCGGAAGTGACCGGGTTGAAGCGGCTGGCGTATCCTGATCGCTTTCCACTGCCACCTGCCTGCCGCCCATGAGCACGCCCCGTCAGACGCGCGACGACTACCGCCACTTCCACACCATCACCACGCGCTGGATGGACAACGACGTCTACGGCCACGTCAACAACGTCGTCTATTACAGCTACTTCGACACCGTGGTGAACGCCTATTTGATCGAGCAGGGCGTGCTGAACCCCGAGCACAGCAACACCATCGGCCTCGTCATCGAGACGCAATGCAACTATTTCGCGCCGCTGTCGTTTCCGGACCCCGTGGTGGCAGGACTGCGTGTTGCGCGCCTGGGCAACACAAGCGTGCGTTATGAGGTGGGTCTCTTCCGCGGCGACACGCAAGAAGCGGCCGCGCAGGGCCATTTCGTGCACGTCTACGTCGACCGCGAAACGCGTCGGCCGGTGGCGCTGCCCGATGCGCTGCGTGCCGTGCTCGAGCTGCTGGCGTCCAACATCACCGCCTGAATTTTGCGCATCGCCATGACCGACCGACGCCCCACCTCTGCCGAAGTCGAGCTCGTCGATCAGGCAATCACTTCGCGCCGTTCCGTACGCGCGTTCCTGCCGACACCGGTCGCTCGTGAAGACATCGAAGCGATTCTGGATGTCGCACGCCGTGCGCCGTCAGGCAGCAACACACAGCCGTGGAAAGTCTATGTGCTGACGGGTGAATCGAAAGCGCGCTTGTCCGAATCGGTGTTGGCGGCGTACGCCCACCCGGAGGCGGACACGGTGCATCGCGAGGAGTATCCGTACTACCCACGCACATGGATCGATCCGTACCAGAGCCGACGCCGCAAGGTCGGCTGGGATCTTTACAGCCTGCTCGGCATCGGGCGCGCCGACAAGGAGCGCATGCACGCGCAGCACGCGCGCAACTTCCGGTTCTTCGATGCGCCGGTCGGCATCATCTTTACAATCGACCGCGTGATGGAGCAGGGCAGCTGGCTTGATTACGGCATGTTTTTGGAAGCGGTGATGGTGGCCGCGCGTGCTCGGGGCATCGATACATGCCCACAGGCCGCGTTCACGCAGTTCCATCGGATCATCGCAGAGCAGCTCGGGCTGACGGATGACGAGATGGTCGTCTGCGGCATGTCGATGGGTTATGCGAATCGCGCTGCCATCGAAAATACGCTCGTCACCGAGCGCGCACCTGTCTCCGAGTTCACTCGCTTCCTGGATTGATGTCGTCATCACGCCGGAGCCCGAACGCTACGGCGCACATATTCGGACAAAGCGAGAATTGACGGTGGAAAGTCATCGAATTATGTCAACAGATACAGCCCATCCGTCGTTAGACTTCCATCTGTGACTCGGCGTATGACGCCCGCGTGTTGTTATGGACCGTTGGGGCCGGTTGTCAACCGTGTTTGTCGCCAAGCGCGACGGAACTCACGGGGGACTTCCAGAATCCGTTGGTGATTCCTCGCTGAGCGTTATGTGCGCCTTGCGCAACTTTTTTCGCGATTGCAGTCCTGCATGAGCAGACAATTGCGTCGAAATGATGACCGAATGATAAGGCTCCACAGGTCAAACTTTAAGGCCGTGAGCTAAGTCCTTCATCTTGCTAAGAATTTTGTTTTTGCCTACACTTGCGCCATCTCACGCGCGGGTGATCGAACCATGTCACGGTCTGTTTCCTCATTTTTTCGACGTCTCGGCTTCGTTTCGCTGATGACCGTCGCGCTCGCTGCCGTCTCTGTCACTACCGTGGCCAACGCTGCCACGACCGACAAAAAACCCGCCGCTAGCAAGAAAGCCAAATCCAAAGGCAAGACCGTCGCCAATCGCAAGGCCAGCGCCAAAGTCGCGGCTGCGAGCAGCGATGAAGTCGCCTCCAGCAAAGTCCGCAAGGTCGTCACCGTCAAGGGCAAGCGCCGCGTGATCATGGTTGAGCGTGGTGCTCGTCCGGTGCGCGCCGCGTTTGTGCCGGCATCGCCGACGCTGGGTGAAGCGATGGGCCTGCGTGCGACGCCCGATGCGTTGGCGCTGCGCTCCTCCGTCGCGCTGGTGATGGACCAGAACAACGGCGAAGTGCTGTTCCAGAAGAACTCGTCGGCCGTGCTGCCGATCGCCTCGATCACCAAGCTGATGACTGCACTGGTCGTGACCGATGCACATCAGCCGATGGACGAGCTGCTTGAAATTACCGATGAAGATCGCGACTACGAGCGCAACACGGGCTCGCGCCTGCGTTTCGGCACGATGCTTACCCGCGAAGACCTGCTGCTGCTGGCGCTGATGTCGTCGGAAAACCGTGCGGCCTCTGCACTTGGCCGCAACTATCCGGGCGGTCGTCCGGCATTCGTTGCCGCCATGAACCGCAAGGCACGCGAGCTGGGCATGAACGATACGCACTATGTTGATTCGAACGGCCTGTCGAGCAGCAATGTGTCGAGCGCGCAGGATCTTGCCAAGATCGTGATGGCGGCCTACAAGGTACCGCTCATTCGGCAGTTCACGACCACTCCTGAACATACGGTCAGCGCCAACGGGCGCACGCTTCACTACGTCAACACCAACCGTCTGGTGCGCGGCGGAGAGTGGGATATCGGCCTTCAGAAGACCGGCTTCATCAACGAGGCAGGCCGCTGCCTGGTGATGCAGGCCAACGTGCATGGCCGCAACGTCGTGATGGTGTTCCTGGATTCGGCCGGCAACCTCACGCGTTTTGCAGACGCCACGCGCGTGCGCAATTGGCTGGAGCGCAATCCGCACATCGAGCCGGCCACGCAGGCGGCAGCGCCGTTGCGGAATGTGCCGGTGTCCACGCAGCCGGCAACCGTGCTGGCGTCGGACCAGCACGGCGCTTGAGCCGCGGCATCGCCCAACAAAAAAGCGCGTCATCGAACGCGCTTTTTTGTTGGTCAACGCCAGCGGCTTACTCTGCGCGCACCGTATCCTCCTCGTGCGTGTAGCCCATCCCTTTGGAGATTTGCAGCGCAGTGTCTTTGAGGTTGTCGAGCCAGCTGTCCTGCAACCGGTCTGCCGGTGCCGATAGCGACAAGCCCGCGACCAGACGCCGCGAATCATCATAGATGCCGGCAGCGATACAGCGCACGCCGAGTTCCAGTTCTTCGTTGTCACGCGCGTAGCCGTTGGTGCGCACCCAGTTGAGTTCGCGTTCAAGCTTGGGCAAATCCGTGATGGAGGTGCGGGTGTGGCCAGACAAGCCCGTGCGTGTCGCATAGGCGCGCACACGGCCGAGTTCGTCAGCAGCCAGGAACAACTTGCCAACCGAAGTCAGATGCAGCGGCGCGCGGCCACCAATGGCGCGCACGACTTGCATGCCAGAGCGCTCGGAATAGGCGCGCTCGATGTAGACGATCTCGTCGCCCTGACGCACCGAGAGGTTGACGGTCTGGCCCGTCAGGCGGTGCAGGGCGCGCATCGGCGCCAGCGCCGCTTCTCGCACCGACAGGCGCGCCTTGACCAGGTTCCCAAGTTCCAGCAAACGCATGCCGAGACGGTAGCTGCCCGGGTCGGAGCGATCGACGAAGCGGCAAGCCACCATGTCGTTCAGGATGCGATGCGCGGTGGACGGGTGCAGGCCGGTGCTGGCCGAGAGCGCCTTCAGGCTGACCGGATCGGCGTGATCGGCAAGCGCGTCGAGCAGCATCATCATGCGTTCGATGACCTGGATAGACGTCTTGCCGGGGTCCTTGTCTGCTTCTGCCATGGGTGCAGTGGGTTGCGGATGCGATGCAAAATTCTATCCCACGATGTGAAAATGCGCACCATCCCGACGCATGATTCCGTGTATTTTCGAAGGCTTTCTCGGTCGGCCAGCAACTGTGCCTAGCGCCACCTCGTGAAGCGCACTCACCATCGACATGAAGAAGTTCTGTGCCCGCAGACCCGCGCCAGGCGAGGCAGCAGGCGCATAATGGCGGCTTCCAGCAGAACACACGAGACTCCCATGCGCGTAGGTTTGTTCGTCACTTGCCTGATTGATCTGATGCGGCCCGAGATCGGGTTTTCAGTGCTCAAGCTGCTGGAAAAGGCCGGTTACGACGTCGTGGTGCCGCCCGCGCAGACCTGCTGCGGGCAGCCCGCCTACAACTCCGGCGATCGCCCTTTGGCCCGTGACTTGGCCGAGAAAACGCTCAAGGAATTCGAGCAGTTCGACTACGTTGTCATTCCGTCCGGGTCGTGCGGCGGCATGATCCGCAAGGGCTACGCCGATTTGTTTCGGGATGATCCGGAGCTCGCAGGCCGCTATGAGCGCCTTGCGCCGCGTGTGTACGAACTGACCGATTTTCTCGTCAACGTGGCACGCATCGAAGCGCTCGACTCGGAGTTTCACGGCCACGTGACGTACCACGATTCGTGCTCTGGTCTGCGCGAGCTTGGCGTGAAAGCGCAGCCGCGCGAGTTGCTCCGCAAACTTCCGGGCGTGCAACTGACCGAGATGCCTGCATGCGAGGCTTGCTGCGGTTTCGGCGGCACGTTCTCGATCAAGTACGGCGATATCTCCACCGCGATTGCGGATGAGAAATGCGCCAACATCAAGGCTAGCAGCGCCGATGCGGTGGTGCTCGGCGACGTGGGCTGCATGCTCAACATCGAAGGCCGGCTGCGCCGTACGGGTGACACGCACACGCGCGTGCTGCACATTGCGCAAGTCCTCGCCGGCGACGCGTAAATCGCAACGCCACGAACACGACGGAGACGCAATCACATGCAAGTCCGCAGCATGGAATTCAAAGCACGCGCCGGGCAGAAGCTCGCCGACAAGCGCCTGCAGCAGAACCTTACCAAGCTCTCGACCAAATTCGTCACCGCACGCGCGGCGGCCATCCAGGACATTGATTTTCCGGCCACGCGTGAAGCGCTGAAGGAGCGCCGCAACCGTGCGCTGGAAAACCTCGACGTCTGGCTCGCCACGTTCGAGGCGGAAGCGACGCGCCGTGGCGCCAGGGTGCTGTTTGCTGAAACTACCGCCGATGCCGCGCGGCTGGTCGCAGAAATTGCCCGCAAGCACGAGGTCAAGAAGGTCATCAAGAGCAAGTCGATGGTGACCGAAGAAATGCGCCTGAATCAGGTGCTCGGCGAGATGGGCGTGCAGAGCATCGAGACCGATCTGGGCGAGTACATCCTGCAGATCAACGACAGCGAGCCGCCGTCGCACATCATTGCGCCGGTGGTGCACAAGGATAAAGAGGAGATCGCCGATCTCTTCGCAAAGACGCACAACAAGCCGCGGCTGTCCGATATTCCGGAGATGACGCGCGAGGCGCGGGAAGTGCTGCGGCCGGAGTTCCTGTCCGCCGACATGGGGGTCACGGGCGGCAACTTCATCATTGCCGAGACGGGCTCCGTGGCGATCGTCACCAATGAGGGCAACGAAGGCATGTGCACGATCATGCCGCGCGTGCACGTTGCCGTGACGGGCATCGAGAAGGTGCTGCCGACGCTCGAGGATCTGGCGACCGTCATGCGCTTGTTGCCACGATCGGCCACTGGGCAGGCGATCTCGAACTATTTCTCGCTGCTCACGGGCCCGCGCGCGCCCGGCGAGAAAGATGGCCCCGACCATATGTACTTCGTCATCGTCGACGGCGGCCGCAGCGGCCTGATCGGCGGCGAATTCCAGGAGATGCTTCGCTGCATTCGATGCGGCGCCTGCATGAACCATTGCCCGGTCTATCAGAAGATTGGTGGCCATGCGTACGGCTGGGTGTATCCGGGCCCGATGGGCAGCGTACTGACGCCGAGCTACGTTGGGCTGTCAAATGCGCTGGATCTGCCGCAAGCGGCCACGCTGTGCGGTGAATGCAATCGCGTGTGTCCTGCGTCGATCCCGTTGTCGGATCTGCTGCGCACGCTGCGCGAAAAACAAATGGAGCGCGAGCTTCGCCCGCAAGCGGAACGCCTTGGCTTGCGCGTGTGGGGCTTCATGGCACGGCGACCGGCGCTGT
This sequence comes from Ralstonia sp. OTU4908, assembly GCF_038440115.1. NCBI lineage: Bacteria > Pseudomonadati > Pseudomonadota > Betaproteobacteria > Burkholderiales > Burkholderiaceae > Ralstonia > Ralstonia sp. OTU4908. The sequence continues at coordinate 74,372 of NZ_JASATD010000012.1, forward strand.
ATTCGGCTGGTACCTGGGTGGCAGCGCGCGTGCTGCGCTGGATGGGCGGGGACAAGAAGTTGATCCACTCGCTGCCCGTCGGCAAGGGTTGGACGGACACACGCGACATGCCGGCCCCCGCAGGCAAAACATTCCGTGAGCTGTACCGTGAAAAGAAGGCCCGAGCATGACCACCGCTGAATCCCTCGAAACGCTGCGCGACGCGCTCGATCGACACGCAAAGTCGGCCGATTTGCCGCACCTGCTCAAGCAGTGGCGCGACGATGCCGTTCTCGCGCCGTTGGCGGTCTTGCCTCCGGCGTACGATCAGGTGCGGCGCTCCTTGCTGCAGCGGCTGGATATGGCGGTGTCGTTTGGCGAGGAAAGCTGCTCTTTCTCGCCGTCGTCGTTGCTGGCCGAAATGCGTTTGTGGACGGACAAGGCCGAGGCCAAGCTCGCCAGCATGTAATTGGGAGGCGACATGGAACGCGGGATGCGTGCTAGTGTCTGAGAGCCTATTCCCGTGTCATCCAATGCCATGAACCAGACCGCCCGCGAAATCATGCTGTACGACGCCCAGAAGAAAAGTTCGGGCGTGGCTTACCTGTGGTGGTTTTTGCTGGGCTTCCTGGGGGCGCATCGCTTCTACCTGAAGCGTCCGGGCAGCGGTATCGCGCAGGCCATCGCCAACATCGGCGGCACATGGCTCGCATTTCGTGACATGGGTAACACTGCAGGCTGGGTGCTAGCGGTTATCGGCGGGCTGTGGGTGCTGGTGGACGTGTTCCTGATTCCCGGAATGGTCCGGGCCAACAACACGGCGCTTGCCGAGCAGCTTTCGACCACGCCCTGAAAGGAATCGACCTCATGAACAAAACCACTTGGTGGAAACGCACTGCACTCTGGGCGGCTGGGTTGGCTTGCGCAGCTGGCGCGTTGGCAGGGTGCACGACTTCGCGCGATCAATACAGCCAGAGCTCCAATATCAGCGCATACGGTGTGGTCGACGTCGGGATCGACCGCACGTCGCGCTGATCATTCCGCGGCCTGCGGCGCCACGTCTTCAAACCGCCGCCACTCGCCGTTGACGAGCAGTTCCAGCGGCTGAAAGTGCGCCTTATAGGCCATCTTTCGGCTCTGTTCGATCCAGTAGCCGAGATAGACGTAGGGAAGATCCAGCGCCTGCGCCTGGGCGATCTGCCAAAGAACGTTGTACGTCCCGTAACTCGCCTTTTGCTCGATCGGATCGTAGAACGTGTAGACGGACGACAGCCCGTCTTCGAGCACGTCGATCATGCTGACCATGCGCAGCTTGCCCGCCGATGGCGATTCGGGCGGCTCGCGAAACTCCACCAAACGCGAATTTACGCGGCTCTGCAGCAGGAACTGCTCGTATTGATCGCGGCTGTCGTGATCCATGCCGCCGCCCGCATGGCGGACCGACTGATACAGCAGGTAGAGCTGGTAATGTTCTTCGACATAAGTGAGTGGCGCAACCAACGCCTCCAGCGCTTGATGCCGCTCGGCGGCACGGCGCTGGGCCCGGGAAGGCGAATACTGGTCAACGACGACGCGGCATGGCGTGCATGCATGGCAGTCGTCGCAATGAGGGCGGTAGGTGAAGATGCCGCTGCGCCGGAAGCCGGCGCGCACAAGCTTCGAATAGACATCGGCATTGATCAGATGCGCCGGCGTAGCGACCTGGGAGCGCGCCAGGCGGCCATCCAGATAGCTGCACGCGTAGGGCGCGGTTGCATAGAACTGCAATGCTGAGAGGGGAAGTTCCTTAAGCTTGCTCATTGCGCACGGTCCACCGGCGGAGCACCGATTTGTCGAAGTGCCAGGGCACGATGGCCGGCGCGTTGGCCGCTTCCCGCACATGTGCAAGAAACGCCGCGCGCGGCACTGGGGCGCCGCCCAGCGACGCAAGGTGCTCGGTCTCCTGCTGGCAGTCTATCATCGCGACGCCCTGACCGCCGAGGAAGGCGCAGAGCGCCGCCAGCGCGATTTTGGAAGCGTCGGTGCGATGCGCAAACATCGACTCGCCATAGAACATGCGGCCGAGCGCCACGCCGTACAAGCCGCCCACGCGTTGGCCTGCGTACCAGGCCTCGACGCTGTGCGCATAGCCGCGGCGGTGCAGGGATGTGTACGCCTGAATAACATCTTCGGTGATCCACGTGCCATGTTGGCCGGGACGGGCAGTGGTGGCACACGCCACCATCGTTTCTCGGAATCCGTGGTCGATGCGGATTTCCCAGGCGGGGTCGTCAAGCACGCGGCGCAGCGTTTTGCGGAACGTCGTCGATACGCGAAAGTCTTCGGGGCGAAGCACCATGCGAGGGTCGGTGCTCCACCACAGCACCGGCTGGCCCTGGGCGTACCACGGGAAAATACCTTGCCGATACGCAATCAGCAGCCGTTGCGGCGATAGCTCGGCGCTTGCGGCCAGCAGACCAGGCGCTTCAGACTCCGGCCCCAGGGCACGATCGACCGGCGGGAAGGGATCATGCGGATCCAGCCAGGCGATCATGATGCAGACAACGTGAGGTGGGCGTTACGGCGTCGTGGCCGGGGTGTCTATCGCGGCGGAGCGCATCGGCTTGTAGATGTCGAGCGTATGGAGTCGGAAGCTGCCGTCGGCAAGCTTGCCAGCCGCGCGGTCTGCGAAGAAACAGCGCAGCGTGTGGATGACAGTCGGGAAGGCGAGATCATCCCAAGGGATGTCGGCCTCATTGAAGAGTGCGACTTCCAGGCTTTCTTCGCCCGGCGCGAAATCCAGATCGTTCAACTTGGCCAGATAGAACAGATGCACCTGATGCACGTGCGGCACGTTGAGCACCGAATACAGTTCGCCGATTTCAACATTGGCGCCGGCTTCTTCCACGGTTTCCCGGTTGGCGGCCTGGGCGGTCGTCTCCCCGATTTCCATGAAGCCGGCGGGCAGGGTCCAGAAGCCGTAGCGCGGCTCAATCGCGCGCTTGCAGAGGAGGACCTGGTCGTTCCAAACGGGCACGGTGCCGACCACGTTGCGCGGATTCACATAGTGAATCGTATTGCAGTGGTCGCAAACGTCGCGCAGTCGGTTGTCGCCGGCAGGAATGCGCGAGACGACTGACTGGCCGCAGTTGGAACAGAATTTCATGGGGAATCGTCGCGGGTGGAGGGTAGGAGCGTACCATTTCTGGCCCGCTCCCCCCTAAGAACCGTACGTGCGAGTTTCCCCGCATACGGCTCAAGCCTTTACAAAGCCCTTAGAGTTCCGGGGCCGGTTTCACAACATTGATACCTTTAGTATGCACTTGGGCGTGGCAGCTCGGGTGCAGCAGCACACGATTCCCGAGGGCGTCTGAGCCACCGTGTACACGGTACTCAATGTGGTGGTCATGCCACCCCGTTTCCTCGGTCATCCTGCACTGACACAGCGCGCACAAGCCTTGCTGGTCCATATACAGTTTGATCCACTGCTTCCGGTGCGACATGCTTTGCAACAATCGCCCCTGACGCAGAGTTTCGCCGTACATCTCCTGCACTGGATCGAAGGGGTTGTAGTTCCCTTTGACTTTCTTGTGACGCTGAATGGGCGTGCTCGCGAGCGAGTACAGCTCCATCCACCGCTTCCCGCCGTTACCGTCTTCAACTGTGGTTGCAAACACCCAGTTCCGTCCTTCAACTGAGGCGAAGTACTTCTTTTTCACCCAGTCTCTAGACTTCTGCGGATGTCGCCGTTTGGCCCACCGCCATAGAGCTTGAAAGATGCCGCTCTGCACGCGGCTAAACGTCGCCTTGGCTACCACAGGGCTGTGGTACTGCGCCCAGCCTCGTAGTATCGGATTTAGCATTCGGATTAGGTCCTCTTGCCTCACCGCCTTATTGGCACTGATGACCGCCTTCGCCTTGCGGTAGAACGCTTGCGCGTTCTTCTTGCTCGGCTTGATGAGCAGTTTTCCCGAGTACTTCCGGAAATTCCACCCGAGGAAGTCGAAGCCTTCCGCGATGTTGACGATCCGCGTTTTCTCCGTGGATAGCGACAGCCCCCGTACAGCAAGGAACTGCTCCACCCACGGTTTGATCTCGTTTTCCAGTAGCTCCGGCGTATTGCCGGTGATGACGAAATCGTCCGCGTATCGCACAACGTTCACTTTCAGCTTGCTGGCCTGAACAGCCCCCAGCTTTGCCTTGAGATGCGCAAGCAGTTGGCTTTCCAGTCCGTTCAGCGCCACGTTCGCCAATGTCGGGGAGATGATGCCTCCCTGCGGCGTTCCAGCCTCGGTCGCCTGAAACTGGCCTTGAAATACCACGCCAGCCTTCAGCCACGTCCGCAAGATTGCTTTGTCCATCGGGACATTGCGTTCCAGCCAGTCATGACTGATGTGGTCAAAGCAGCCTTTGATATCCGCCTCCAACACCCATTGGGCCGAAGCCTGTTTGGACAGGGAGACGAATAGCTGTGACATGGCATCCGCCGTGGAGCGATTGATCCGGAACCCATACGAGTTCGGGTCGCTCGTCCCTTCGGACACCGGTTCCAGCGCCAGCAGGTAGAGGGCCTGCATGGCTCGGTCCAACATGGTCGGAATGCCTAGTGGGCGCTCCTTCCCATTGGCCTTGGGGATATAGACCCGCCGCAATGGCAGGGGCCGATACCCTCGGCGTTTCAACCGCCCGATGGCTTTCCACCGGACTTCAGGCGAGTCCCACAGTTCGCGATCGACGCCTGCCGTTCGCTTGCCTTGGTTCTCCGTCACTCGTCGTACTGCCAGCGCTTTCGCGCTGAACGAGCGGGTCAAGGACCGTTGCAGGGCTTTCACCCGGCGCCAATCCTCTTCCTGTGTTGCCTTCGCAATTCGAATCTGCATTGCCCGGACGTTTCGCTCGACCCGACGCCATTGAATGGTCGTCCAGCTTTGCGGTGCGCCGGAAAGCGCAGATTGATCTTCACAGATCAATTCTTCCATGCTGCTCTCCTATATTGAGGACCTTCCCCGACAACAAGAGACAACATGCCCCCTGAGGGACAAGTTGCCCCTCAAGGGAAGAGATTTCAATTCACGAGTTTCTGTCAGCCGTCTTGCGACGAAAGACCAGTTGGAAGTCTGCTCGCTTTCGCGTGGGGTGATGTTCCAACCCCTATCCGGACCATTACAGCCCGGCATTCGCTTTCTCCAACCTCCCATACCCGCACAGCCAACAGCGTTCCTTGCGGTTCGCCTGCCCAAGCCAACAGCGCTCGGGCAGCCATACGGGCTTACCACGTTCCCTGCACGTTACAAGACTGGGTTAGGGCCTGCCTATTCACCGGTGGCTTGACAGCGACGTACTCCGACATTCCAACGGAGTAGCCAGCCACGTACCTTTTGGTCAGTGCCTGTCAGCAGCTTAGGCACATTACTGATCACGATGTTTAGCAGCAGTTCACTTGCGTTGCCCGATACCAGTCAGCCTAGCTCCTTGACCCCATTGCTGCTCGGAGTCTCTGCCATTCCGCCTCACGGCGCGATGACACCCTTGCGGGGGCTACATTGTCAGGAGAGCTTCATACCCCACCGTTGCCAGTGACGCATGTCTCCCTAGGCTACTGCTAGTCGCATAGCAGGTTCGCTACCGGTGCACCCTTGCGGGCATGACCGGTTGAACAATAACGCGCAGAGCTTTGCGCTCCGGGTTTACTCATTTGCAATGGCTCGGCTGCCGGGAGGCGCCGGGCATACAAACGTCACTCCGCCTGTCAGCGGGGGTGAAGCCGCTGACTGGGCGGGACCTGATGGTAGTCAGGTCATTGCATTGCGAGGTCAGTGAAGGTAGTTCACCGACCAGCGCTTCATTACATGTCTATTGCCTCGCTGCCGTCCTGCATTCAGAACTGAGGCATCGTCCTGAACCGGCGAACTGGTTGATTTAAGAGGGCCAGCCCCTCTCCACGGATAACGCCGTGTCGCACGGAATGTCTCAGTGTATCACCGCGGCGATACGGTCCCGCGTGGCTCGGGCGGGGCACACGTATCGACTGAGTTGCACGCAAAACGACGGGTGGAAACGTAGAAAAGCAAAAAGCCCGCTGTGTGCGGGCTTCATGATTCGGTTCAGGTCTTGGAGCGAGCCGTTCTACTTTGGCTGGTTGCGGGGGCAGGATTTGAACCTGCGACCTTCGGGTTATGAGCCCGACGAGCTGCCAGACTGCTCCACCCCGCGTCCGTCGAATAAAAGAGTATAGGGAAACCTATGCGGCAACGCAACACTTATTTCGCGCGACGTGCATATTGATGGAGCATGCTGCCCCTGCAGAGGGTCCGCGACGCCACGCGCCGTTAGATTCTTAGACACATCGTGCGCAGTCATGTTCGAAAGCGGCGCGCACGATGCATTGCGGCGTGCCGGCCGTTTACAATGCCGCCTTTCGCGTTCTTCTCTTGATTCCGACCGTGCTCAACGCCCTGTACCCGCTTGCCCGCCCGCTGCTGTTTTCGATGGACCCAGAAGACGCGCATCACTTCACGCTGAATCAGCTCAAGCGGGCCCACGCGATGGGGCTTTCGCGCTGTATCGGTGGGCGGGTAGCCGCTCAACCGCGCACGGTGATGGGCGTGAAGTTTCCCAATCCGGTTGGGCTGGCTGCCGGCCTGGACAAGGACGGTGCGTATATCGATGCGCTCGGCGCCCTCGGCTTCGGCTTCATTGAGGTTGGCACGGTCACACCGCGTGCACAGCCGGGCAATCCTCGCCCGCGCATGTTCCGCTTGCCGGCGGCCAATGCGCTGATCAACCGCATGGGTTTCAACAACGGCGGTGTCGATGCGTTCATCAACAACGTGAAGGCATCGAAGTGGAGGGAGGGGGGCGGCGTGCTGGGACTGAACATCGGCAAGAACGCCGACACGCCCATCGAGCGTGCTGTCGACGATTACCTGCATTGCCTGGAGCGCGTGTATCCGCATGCAAGCTATGTGACGGTCAACATTTCGTCGCCGAACACGAAGAACCTGCGTCAACTGCAAGGCGCGAGCGAACTGGACAGTCTGCTCGGGACGCTACGCGGAGCACAGCAGCGCCTGGCAGATCAGCACAAGCGCTACGTACCGGTGGCACTGAAGATCGCGCCAGACCTGGACGATGACCAGATTGCCAACGTTGCCGACGCGCTCCTGCGCCATAAGATGGACGGCGTGATTGCGACCAATACGACGATCAGCCGTGAGGCGGTCGTCGGTCTGGCGCATGCGGAAGAGGCGGGTGGCTTGTCGGGCCAGCCGGTGCGCGAGGGCTCGACGCGGGTGATTCGCGCCTTGCATGGTTTGCTGGGCGATGCGGTGCCCATCATTGGCGTGGGCGGCATCCTCGCGGGCGAGCACGCGCGCGAGAAGATCGACGCTGGCGCGCAGCTGGTGCAGCTTTATACGGGATTGATCTATCGCGGCCCAGGGCTGGTGGCGGAATGCGCGCGCGCACTGGCGCGTTGATGCTGGCTGGTCGCGCCTAGCGGCGCAGCAAGAAGATGACGAACGCGCTGGCGGCCACCACTGCGGCTGCCAGGTCATATGGGCCCGCGTAATCGGCCCAAACCGCCGGGTCGAGGTTTTGCAGGAAGGCCGATTGCGCCCACGGCAGGATCATGCGCGGGATCGCAAACAACAGGGCGGCCACGACCAGCAACACGATCAGTGCGGTCAGCGAGGGCTTGGAGCGGCCCAAGATGCGGAGGGATGAATGGGGCAAAGCTGTCCCCGGTGGGAAGCGTCGAGCAGCTAGGTACCAGTCGCTCAACAAAGTTTGCAATCAAGGTTTGTCCGGCATTTTCCTACAAAGTTCTGTCGGCCGCTGTCCTACTTTCGGCTATGTGCAGCAGAGTAAGCATTGCCTGAGGCATGTGCGCCGACTGAGGCGATCGGTAGCCGAAAATATGGCTTCTGCGCCGCTTTTATGCCTTGGCTAGGTTTTTTCGGCCCCGCAAAACAGTTTGGCGGAGTGGCAGCGCACCGTGATGCACTGCGGCAACGAATGGCCGTTCGAGGGGTTGGCGTGACGAAGCCGGGGAGTACAATCCGCCCTCATTGTGCAATGCACGATTTTTTGAGCGGCCACCCCTCTGGCCGATTTCCAAGTTCATGAGTCAAGCTCTAACAGCAACCGGGTCGCCCCAGACCAACGTGAACCTGCGCGCCATGGTGATCGGCGCCGTGGGTGTAGTGTTCGGAGACATCGGCACCAGCCCGCTGTATTCGCTCAAGGAATGCTTCAGCCCCGATCACGGCATTCCGTTCTCCAGTGCCGCGGTGCTCGGCATCATCTCCATGCTGTTCTGGGCGATGGTGATCGTGGTGTCGCTCAAGTATGTGCTGTTCGTCATGCGCGCCGACAACAACGGCGAGGGCGGCATTCTCGCGCTGATGGCGCTGTCGCTGCGTACGGCCAATACCGATTCCCGGCGCATGTCGGTGCTGATGATGCTGGGCGTCTTCGGCGCGTGCATGTTCTACGGCGACGCCGTGATCACGCCGGCCATCTCCGTCCTGTCGGCCATGGAGGGCCTGGAGATCGCCGCGCCCGCGCTGTCGCCCTTTGTGCTGCCGATCACGATCGTGATCCTGGCGGCGCTGTTCCTGATTCAGCGCAGCGGCACGTCGGTCGTCGGCAAGCTGTTCGGTCCGGTGATGCTGCTGTGGTTTGCCGCGCTAGCCGCGCTGGGCATGATGAATCTGGTGAAGGCGCCGCAGATTTTGGTGGCCGTCAACCCGATGTATGCGATTTCGTTCCTGCACGACCATGCGCTGCAGGCGTTCATCGTGCTGGGTTCGGTGTTTCTGGTGCTGACCGGCGCTGAAGCGCTGTACGCCGACATGGGCCACTTCGGCGCTCGGCCCATCCGCTGGGCGTGGTTCTTCATCGTCGCGCCGAGCTTGTTGGTGAACTACTTCGGCCAAGGCGCCATGCTGCTGACCGACCCAAGCACCATCGAAAACCCGTTTTACCGTTCCGTGCCGGAAGCGCTGCAACTCCCGATGGTGATGCTTGCGGCGGCGGCTACCGTCATTGCCTCGCAGGCCGTGATTTCGGGAGCGTTCTCGCTGACGAGTCAGGCGATTCAGCTTGGCTTTGTGCCGCGCATGCGCATTCGCTACACGTCGGAAGCCGAGATCGGCCAAATCTACGTGCCGATGGTCAACTGGATGCTGCTGATCCTTGTGGTGGGCGTGGTGCTGGCGTTCAAGAAGTCCGACAACCTGGCTGCCGCCTACGGGATCGCCGTGACGACCACGATGGTCATCACCACGGTGCTGGCCGCGGTGGTGATGCGCTCCGTCTGGCGTTGGCATCCGGCGCTGGTGACGCTCGTGAGCGTCTGTTTCCTGGTGGTGGACTTGGCGTTCTTCGCCGCCAACCTCTTGAAGATCCGCGATGGCGGTTGGTTCCCGTTGACGCTCGGCGCCGGTGTGTTCTTCCTCCTGATGACCTGGTACAAGGGCAAGAAGCTTCTGCGTGCGCGCAGCCTGGAGGATGGCATCCCACTCGAGCCGTTCCTGGCTGGGTTGCTGGCCCATCCGCCGCATCGGGTCGAGGGCACGGCCGTTTTCCTCACAGGCAATACCGAATTCGTGCCGGTGTCGTTGCTGCATAACCTCAAGCACAACCGCGTGCTCCACGAGCGCGTGATCTTCATCAGCTTCGTCACACGCGATATTCCCTACGTGGACGACAAGCACCGCGTGTCCGTGCGCGATCTGGGCAGCGGCATCTACATCGTCAAGGCGGATTACGGCTTCAAGGAAACGCCGGACGTATACCGCGTGCTCGAACTGGGGCAGCCGCAGATCGGCACGCGCTGTGAATTGATGGATACATCGTTCTTCATCGCGCGTGAGTCGGTGGTGCCGTCCAAGTTGCCGGGTATGTCGATGTGGCGCGAGCGCCTGTTTGCGTGGATGCATCAAAACGGCGCCAAGCCGTCGGACTTCTTCCACATCCCGGCCAACCGCGTAGTGGAACTGGGTACCAAGGTCGAGATCTGATCAACCTACCGCTGCATAGCAAAACGGCCCGTGCGAGAGAGACACACGGGCCGTTTTGTTTGTTGGGGCGGCGCTGCAATTACATCTTCGCAGCGGCGTGATTGCGCTCGCGGACTTCGTCGTTGCGGGCGTGGACGTCGTGGTTGCGGTCCTTGACGTCGTGTCGCAGGTCTTTGCGGTCGTGGTGCAGGTCGCGGCGTTCCGCGTTGACTTCATGCTGCTCTTCGGCGCGCTTCTTGTTCCAGTATTCGGCGCCCGCGACGTTGCCCTTGGCCAGGTCGCGGTCTTCGCGGCGTTGATCGGCGTTGCGGGCGGCGCGGTCGGCGTTCAATGCGGCCTTGTCGGCGCCGATGTCCGCGCGATCACGGCGGACATCGCGGTTGTCGTGGCGGATGTCACGGTTGTCCTGGCGGATCTGCTGATTGTCTTGCTGAACTTGCTGGACGGGCGTGGTCTGCGCGAAAGCGGCGGTACCGGCAACAGCAAGCAGGGCGGCGATCAGGGTGTGGCTCGTCTTCATGGCGTTTCTCCTCGTGGGTCCCAGGCGGTGCGCCTGTGTCTCCTTAACGGGCCGAAAAGACGGGCCGACGACGCATGAGTGTTAGCAAACATCCATGTGCGTAAGGACTTGTAACGGCCGCGCACGGCCATGAAAAAACCCGCCGGGTCGGAAAACTGGGCGGGTTCCGCTCAACAGAATGCGCACTAGCGCTTGAGCTTGGCGAACGCTTCTGCCATGGCGCCGGACGGTTCCGGCGCACGACGTTGCTGACCGCCGTGGCGACTGCCGCCGCTGCTCGGGCGGTCGCCGTTGCCGGTGCGCGCGGCCGCCTGACCGGGCTCATCCGACAGGCGCATCGTCAGGCCGATGCGGTTGCGCTTCACGTCCACCTCCATCACCTTGACCTTGACGATCTGGCCGGGCTTGACCACCTCATGCGGGTCACGCACGAACTTCGTCGACAGCGCCGACACGTGTACCAGGCCGTCCTGATGCACGCCGATGTCGATGAAGGCGCCAAACGCCGCCACGTTCGTCACCACGCCTTCGAGCACCATGCCGGGCTGCAGGTCCTTGATGTCTTCCACGCCGTCCTGGAACGTCGCCGTCTTGAACTCGGGGCGCGGGTCGCGGCCGGGCTTTTCCAGTTCGGAGAGGATGTCGACCACGGTCGGCAGGCCGAACTTCTCGTCGGTGAAGTCACGGGCGGCCAGACCACGCAGTGCCTCGCGGTTGCCGAGCACGTCGCCGATGCCCTTCTTGATGCTGTCCAGAATGCGCTTGACCACCGGATACGCTTCCGGGTGCACCGAGGAGCGGTCGAGCGGATTGTCGCCGTCATTGATGCGCAGGAAGCCCGCGGCCTGCTCGAAGGTCTTGTCGCCCAGGCGCGGCACTTTCTTGAGCGCATCGCGGTTGGGGAACGCGCCGTTGGCATCGCGGTACTCGACGATGTTCTTGGCGAGTATCGAATTCAGGCCGGATACACGCGCCAGCAGCGGGGCAGAGGCCGTGTTCACATCCACGCCGACCGCGTTCACGCAATCCTCGACGATGGCGTCCAGCGCGCGGGCCAGCTCGCGCTGGTTCACGTCATGCTGATACTGGCCGACGCCGATCGACTTCGGGTCGATCTTCACGAGTTCCGCCAGCGGGTCCTGCAGGCGTCGTGCGATCGACACCGCCCCTCGCAGCGACACGTCCAGTTCTGGGAATTCCTTGGCGGCCAATTCCGATGCCGAATACACCGACGCGCCAGCTTCGCTCACCACGATCTTGGTCAGCTTCAGCTCCGGGGCGTTGCGCATCAGGTCTTGCACCAATTTGTCGGTCTCACGGCTCGCCGTGCCGTTGCCGATGGAAACCAGGGCCACGCCGTGCTGCTTGGCCAGGCGGGCCATCGTCGCGAGCGAACCGTTCCAGTCGCGGCGCGGCTCGTGCGGATAGATCGTGGCGGTTTCGAGCAGCTTGCCAGTGTGGTCAACCACCGCGATCTTGCAGCCCGTGCGGATGCCCGGGTCGACGCCCATCACCGCTTTCGGGCCGGCCGGCGCGGCCAGCAGCAGATCGTGCAGATTGCGGCCGAAGATCTTGATGGCCTCGGCTTCGGCCGATTCCCGGAGTTGCGTGAGCAGTTCGGTTTCGATATGCGGTTGCACCTTGACGCGCCAGCACCAGCGGCACACGTCCGACAGCCACTTGTCAGCCGCGCGGCCCTTGTTTTCGATGCCAACATGGCGCGCGATCATGATCTCGCACGGGTGCGGGCTCAGGGCATCCGTTTCTTCGCCCAATCCGAGTTTGACAAACAGCACGCCGGCGTTGCGGCCCCGGAACAGGGCTAGCGCGCGGTGCGAGGGCACGTTGCGGATCGGCTCGCTGTACGCGTAGTAATCGCGGAATTTTTCTTCTTCGGCAGTTTCCTTGCCTTCCACCACGGTCGACGACACCTGGCCTTGGTTCCAGAGGTGGTCGCGCACCTTGCCAAGCAGCTCCGCCGTCTCGCCAAACTGCTCGGAGAGGATGTCGCGCGCGCCGTCCAGCGCTGCCTTCACGTCCGGCACACCGCCATCGGCGGTCGGGTTGCCGTTGACGAACTTGGCGGCTTCGGTTTGCGGATCAAGCGTGGGGTCGGCCAGCAGCGCCTGGGCCAGCGGCTCCAGGCCGCATTCGCGGGCGATCTGGGCGCGCGTGCGGCGCTTGGGCTTGTAGGGCAGGTAGAGATCTTCCAGCACCTGCTTGGTCTCGGCCGCCTCGATGGCGGTGCGCAGGGCATCGGTCAGCTTGCCTTGCTCTTCAATGGAGGCGAGGATGGCCGCGCGGCGGTCTTCCAGTTCGCGCAGGTACAGCAGGCGCTCTTCCAGGTTGCGCAGTTGCGTGTCGTCCAGGTTGTCCGTCACTTCCTTGCGGTACCGCGCGATGAAGGGCACGGTGGCGCCTTCGTCCAGCAGTTGCACGGCGGCGGCAACCTGCTGCGGCCGGACCGCCAGTTCAGTGGCGATGCGGGAGACGATCTTCTGCAACACGGAATCAGTCATTGCTTCCAGAGAGTGCGATGGAAAGCCGCGCATTTTGCCACAACGCGAACCCTGTTCCTGAGCGTAAATCCGTGGCCGCGCGGCGTTTGCCGCACAGGCGCGGTGATAAAATGCGCGCTATGCCTACGCTTCCGTCTTCTGCCCGTCGCCGCGCTGCCGCGCGCATCGCTTCCCGTCTGGTTCTGCCGGTGTCCGTGCTCAGCGTCGCGCTGTTTGGCGCGCCCGCATGGAGTCAGTCGCAGCTGGCCTCTGCGCCCGCCGCTGCAGCGCCCGCCACGTCCCCCGATTTCGGCGCTGAGCACGATCGCATCAACAGCGCCAAATCCTGGGCCGAGTATCGGTACGCCGAGGCAGAGCGCGCTTGCTACGGCAAGTTCCTCGTTACGCGCTGCATCGACAAGGCCAAGGATGTGCGCCGCACAGAACTGCACTCCATCCGCGAGCGCGAGCTTGCGCTGGATGAGGCCGAACGTGCCGACCGCGCTGCCCGACGCGATCAGGAGCGCGCCATCCGCGAAGCCCAATACAATGCCGAGCGCCCGCAGCGCGAAGCCGCCGAGCAGAAGAATCGCTCCGAGTTTGAGAACAAGCAGGAGCAGCAGCGCCTTAATGAGGCGCAGCGCCAGGCGCAAGCGCCGCAGCGTGCGGCCAACGCGCAGGCCGCAACCAAGAAGCAGGCAGATTACGACGCCAAGCTGAAAGCCGCACAGGAGCAGGGCGCAGCCAATGCCGCCAAGCGTGCGGAAAGCGCCAAGCAATTCCAGGAAAAGCAGCAAGACGCGGCCAAGCGCCAGAAGGAACTGGAGGAGCGCCGCGAACAAACCAAGCGCCGCAACCAGCAAAACCAGAACAACACCAGTCCGCTGGGGTTCTAAACTTCAGCCAAGGCCGGGTTTCCGGGAGGAAAGCGATGGACAGCGATCTGAATACGATCTCGCGTCGCATCATTGAATTGCAGATCGAGCACCGCGATCTGGATTTCCTGATCGACCGGCTGGCGACGACTGCCAATCATGACGAGTTGCAGTTGCGCCGTCTCAAGAAGCGCCGCCTGAAACTCAAGGACACCATCACCCTGCTACAGTTGCAGCTTGAGCCGGACGTGCCGGCCTAGCGCCCGCCCGAACTTGGTTCGATTTTCATCCCGAGAGGCCGCAATCACGTGCGGCCTCCGTCATTTGACCCCACGGATTCCGCGTTGACTTCGCTTTCCCCGCTGGCCGAGCCGTCGGCTGACTCCGACGCCGATGCCGGCGACGCTTCGGCTCCCGCCGCTTCTCTACCTGCCGATGCGCATCATGCGGAGCTGTCGACGCTGTTCGCCGACGACGGCACGCTCGCCAAGGGTATCGAGGGGTACCGGCCCCGCAGCGCGCAGCTGACGATGGCGCAGGCCGTTGCGAACGCCATCGAAGCCGCCGATTCGATCATCGTCGAGGCCGGCACGGGCACGGGCAAAACCTACGCTTACCTTGTTCCCGCGATGCTGTGGGGCGGCAAGGTGATCGTCTCCACCGGGACGAAGAACCTGCAGGATCAGCTTTTCCTGCGCGACATCCCAACGGTGCGCAAGGCGCTCAATGCACCGGTGTCGGTGGCGTTGCTCAAGGGGCGCGCCAACTACGTCTGCCATTACCACGTCGAGCGCACGTCGCAGAACGGGCGTCTTTCTTCTCGCCAGGATGCCGCATGGCTGCGGCAGATCAATCTGTTCCTGAAGACAACGAAAACGGGCGACAAGGCCGAACTTGCCAGCGTGCCCGAAAACGCGCCGGTGTGGAACCTCGTCACGTCCACGCGCGACAACTGCCTGGGTTCGGACTGCGCATACTACAAAGACTGCTTCGTCATGCGCGCCCGCAAGGAGGCGCAGCAGGCCGACGTGGTGGTGGTGAACCATCACCTGTTCTTTGCAGACGTGATGTTGAAGGACACCGGCATGGCGGAGTTGCTGCCCGCCGCCAACACGATCATCTTCGACGAAGCGCACCAGCTGCCAGAAACCGCCACGTTGTTCTTTGGCGAGACCATCTCCACGAACCAGATTCTCGAACTCGCACGCGACAGCGTGGCCGAAGGCCTTTCGCATGCCCGCGATGCGGTGGATTGGGTCGCGATTGCCGCGCCGCTTGAGCGTGCCGCGCGTGATTTGCGCCTCGTCTTCCGGCAAGACGGCTCACGCCTGTCGATCAAGCAGATCGACAACGACGCGGCGCTTGCCAAGTCGTTCTACGAGGTGCTGCCGAAGCTAGAGCAGGCGCTTTCCGACTTTACCGGCGCGCTGGAGGCCCAGGCGGAACGCGCGGAGACCATCGAGCAATGCCATCGCCGGGCCGTGGCGCTGTGCGAGAAGCTTGAGGCGTGGGTCGATCCCAAGCCGCCAAAGGCGCCAAAGAAGGAAGGTGACGACGAGGGCAAGGAGGGCGAAAGCGCGGCGCCTGTCGACGAACGCGTGCGCTGGGTCGAGGTATTCGCCAACTCCGTGCAATTGCATCTGACGCCATTGTCGATCGCGCCGATTTTTTCGCGCCAGCGTGCCGGCCAGCCGCGCGCGTGGGTTTTCACCTCGGCTACGCTGTCGGTGCGCGGGAACTTCACGCACTATGCCGCGCAGTTGGGCCTGGATCGTGATCGATCGATGACCCTCGACAGCCCGTTCGACTATGCATCGCAAGGCTTGCTCTATGTGCCGCGCGACTTGCCGCAGCCGAGCGACCCGCGCTTCACCGATGCGGTACTCGACGCAACCTTGCCGCTGATCGAAGCGGCGGGCGGCAAGACCTTCCTGCTATGCACGACGCTGCGCGCCGTGAATCGCGCCGCCGAACGATTGACGGACGAATTCGCGCAACGGGGCTGGGATTACCCACTGCTCGTGCAGGGGCAGGCCAGCCGGACGGAACTGCTGGACCGCTTCCGCGCGCTCGGCAACGCGGTGCTGATCGGTAGCCAGAGTTTCTGGGAAGGGGTGGACGTACGCGGCGAGGCGCTCTCGCTGGTCGTCATCGACAAGTTGCCGTTTGCCCCGCCCGATGACCCAGTGCTCAGTGCCCGCATGGAGGCGCTGGAGAAAAAGGGGCTGAGCCCGTTTGCCGTGCACCAATTGCCGCACGCAGTCATCACGCTCAAGCAGGGCGCAGGGCGGTTGATTCGGTCCGAGACCGATCGCGGTGTGCTGATGATCTGCGACCCGCGGCTGGTCGAGAAAAACTACGGTCGCCAGATCTGGCAGAGCCTGCCGCCGTTCAAGCGTACGCGCGAAGCCGAGACGGCGGCCGAATTCCTGCGCTCCCTGCGGCCGGATGCGGATGTTCCGCAGCCGACCGAAACGGATGACTGATCTGCACGAACAAACAAAAAGCCCGGCCAATCGACCGGGCTTCTTTCTGTGCTGCTCAAGCGCTGCTTACCACCATTGGTACCAGGGCTTGTCTTTCTTGCGCTGGCCGTAGGCGAGGAAATCGCTCTTCGGGTAATTCTGCTTGATGATGCGTTCGGTGTCGTCGCGCATGTCTTTCATGCCCAGCGCTTCGTACGACTTCATCATGATGTACAGCGCTTCTTCCACAGCCGGGGCGCGGTCGTAATCCTTGATGGCGTCCTGCGCGCGATTGACGGCAGCCAGGTAGGCGCCGCGGCGATAGTAGTAGCGCGCGGCGCCCACTTCATGCTCGGCCATCGCGTTCACGATGTACTGCATGCGCTGGGTGGCGTCCGGCGTGTACTTGCTGTTCGGGAAACGCGTGATCAGCGTCTTGAACGCATCGTACGCGGCGCGTGCGGCCTTCGGGTCGCGCTCGCTCAAGTCCTGGTTCGAGAAGCGGCCGAGCCAGCCCAGGTTGTCGTTGAAGTTGATCAGGCCTTTGAGGTAATAGGCGTAATCGACGCTGGGGTGATTGGGGTGCAACTGGATGAAGCGGTCCACGGCGGCCAGTGCGGCAGCCGTCTCGCCATCCTTGTAGTTGGCGTAGGCGGTCTCGATCTGGGCCTGTTGGGCGTATTGGCCGAACGGATAGCGGCTTTCGAGCTTTTCGTAGTACTTGACCGCCTTGGCGTAGTCGCCGCCGTCGAGCGAGTCCTTCGCTTCGGAATATAATTTGTTGGCTGACCAGCCAGCCGTTTCGTCTTGCTGTTCCGGCAGGATGCCGCAGGCCGAGATAGCCAGGCATGCAACGCCTGCCATCAACACTGCTCCGATTTGCGCGCGGATTCGATTGCCGACTCGACTAACAATACGCGCCTGCTTTACGCTCGTGACCGACATGGGCACCTTTTCTGAATGAAAAATCGCATCAAGCATTATAGCCCAAGCCCTGTGTCAGACGACGCACTGGCTGACGTTTCCCTCACTGCGCCGGAGACGGAAGACGCCCTCGATGATGAGGCGCTCGATTTGCCTGCCGCCGGTGCGGGCCAGGCAGCCGAGCCGATCATCATAGAGATTCCGGAAACCATGCACGGCGAACGCCTGGACAAGGCGCTTGCCAAGCTGCTGCCCGACTATTCGCGCAGCCGCCTCCAGCAATGGATTGATGCCGGCGCGGTGCGCCTGCGTGGTGAGGTGGTGCGCCCGCGTGCGGCCATCTCCGGCGGTGACCGCATCGAAGTCGTCCCGCAACGCGCGGCCGACGAAAACGCCTTCGTCGCCGAGCCCATCGATCTGGATGTGGTGTACGAAGACGACACGCTGCTCGTCATCAACAAGCCTGCCGGGCTGGTCGTGCATCCCGCCGCGGGTAACTGGAGCGGCACGGTGCTCAACGGCCTGCTGCACCGCTATCCGGACGCCGTGGAGTTGCCGCGTGCCGGCATCGTCCACCGCCTCGACAAGGACACTTCCGGCCTGATGGTGGTCGCTCGTACGTTGCCAGCGCAAACCGATCTCGTGCGGCAATTGCAGGCGCGTACCGTCAAGCGGACTTATCTCGCGCTGGTGTGGGGCGAGACACCGGAAGAGGCCACGATCGACGCGCCGATCGGCCGCGACCCGCGCGACCGCACGCGCATGGCCATCATCGAGACGGCCAGCGGCAAGCCGGCGCGCACGCATTTCAAGACGCTTGACGTGGTGGACCTCGGGCGCGCACAGGTGTCGCTGGTGCGCTGCCAGCTTGAGACCGGCCGCACCCACCAGATCCGGGTGCACTTTGAATCGGAGGGGCATCCGTTGCTTGGTGATCCGGTCTACACGCGTAATTTTCGACGTGGTCAGCCGCAGACGATCAAGGCGCCGCTGCCTGTACCTTTTGCGCGGCAGGCGTTGCACGCGGTTCGCCTGGGGCTCGTGCATCCCGCCTCGGGCAAAGCGGTGCACTGGGAAGCCGGCGTGCCTGATGACTTCGCCGATCTGCTGGAAGCCCTCGACCTGGATCCCGATGCCGATATCAACTGACTGGATCGTTCCGGACTGGCCAGCGCATCCGCATGTGAAAGCGCTAGCCACGACCCGCTTCGGTGGCGTCAGCACCGGGCCCTACGGACTGGCTGGCGGCTTGCCCGGCGGTCTGAACCTTGGCCGGCACGTGGGTGACGCGCCAGAGGCGGTCGAACAAAACCGCCGCATCCTACGTGCAGCACTACCTGCCGAGCCGACGTGGATGGAGCAGGTGCACGGCACCGATGTGGCTGATCTTGATCAACTCGTTGGTACTTCAGCGCCTGTGGTCGCCGATGCGGCGGTGGCGTCTTGGCGGGATCGCGTCTGCGTGGTCATGACGGCCGATTGCCTGCCTGTCTTGCTGAGCGATGCTCGCGGCGTAACCGTGGGCGCCGCGCATGCGGGCTGGCGTGGTCTCTGTGGCGGCGTGATCGAGCGCACGCTCGACGCCATGATGCAGCGGCTGCGTGCCAGCGGCCAGGAGGCCGATCCGACGTGGCTGGCGTGGCTCGGGCCAGCCATCGGGCCATCGTGTTTTGAAGTGGGTGCGGAAGTGCGTCAGGCATTTATCGACGCTGCGCAGCCCGACGAATTGCCCGCCACCGAGGCGGCGTTCGTGGAAGGCGCCTCGGCTGACAAGTTCTTCGCTGATCTGTATGCGCTGGCCCGACTGCGGCTGGCACGCGTGGGCTGTACCAACGTGTACGGCGGTGGCCTGTGCACGATGACGGACGCTGACCGCTTCTATTCGTACCGACGGGAGCGCATCACAGGCCGTATGGCCACGCTGATCTGGCGCGCAGAGTAAGCGTTCAGGCGGCGCCGTCGCCTGTGTCGCTGCTCAATGTGGCGGTGGTGTCCGCCTTGTCCTGCGCAGCTTCCTGGGCTTTCCGGCGCCGCCTGCGCGCCGGCGTGCTGACAATCCACAGGAAGAGCGATAGCGGCGCCACGCCGTAGAAGACAAATGTGCCGATGCCGGCAACCCAAGATTGCTCAGTCAAGGACATCATCAGCACGACATAGAGCCACGCGATGGCGACGATATACATGGGAAAGAAGCGGTGCCCGGCGTTGGCGCAATGGGGCAGTCTCGCACGAAATTGCGCAATTTGGACCATAGCCCTGGCGCCGCGCTTAGCCATTTGGTGGCCGCCGTTTTCATTGAATGCCGGAAAACCCGCGCTGGGCGGGCGTTTGCGTTCGATCATCAGGTAACTACGATTGACAGCCTTGAAACGGCAAGGCAACAATGCCTCGCAATACTACGAGTTGCGCCGCCGTTCCAACCGGAGCGGCGCATATCGTCGGATCGAGGGCACTATGGCATCGCGTCAATCGACATCATCCAAAGCATCTAGCGCCCACACTCAAGCTCCCTGGCCGGGCTTGTCGGACCCTACGCAGTGGGCAGAGCAGTTCAAGCAATGGCAAGCCTTTGCGGGCGCCTTCGCGCAACCCGGTGCGGCGGCGCCTGGTCTTGGCCAGTTCAACGGCGCAGCGATGGGTGAGGGTGCGGCTCCGTTCGCACTGATTCCGCACGAGCGGCTGGCCGAAATCCAGCAGAAGTATCTTGAAGAATGGCTTCAGATCTGGCGCCACATGAGCACCGGCGAAAGCGCCGAGGCCGTGGCGCCGTCGGATCGCCGTTTCTCGAACGATGCGTGGCGCAAGAGCCCGCTCTACGGCTACGCGGCTGCGTTCTACGTGCTCAACGCCCGCACGTTGATGGAAATGGCTGACGCCGTGCAGGCAGATGCCAAGACCCGCGAGCGCGTGCGTTTTGCCGTGTCGCAATGGACGGCCGCCATGTCGCCGTCCAACTTCCTGGCAACCAACCCTGAAGCACAGAAGCAGTTGATTGAGTCGCGTGGTGAATCGCTGCGTACCGGCATCCTGAACATGCTGCAGGACATGGAGCGCGGAAAGATCTCGCAGACAGACGAAACTGCGTTCGAGATCGGCCGCAACGTCGCCAACAGCGAAGGCGCGGTCGTTTTCGAGAACGACTACTTCCAGCTCATCCAGTACAAGCCGCTGACAGCCAAGGTGCATGCGCGCCCGCTGCTGCTGGTGCCGCCTTGCATCAACAAGTACTACATCCTCGATCTGCAGCCGGCCAATTCGCTCGTGCGCTATGCGGTGGAGCAAGGCAATACCGTGTTCCTGGTGTCGTGGCGCAATCCAGACGCGAGCATGGCGTCCCGCACGTGGGACGACTACATCGAAGGCGGCGCGATCGAGGCCATCCGTGTCGCGCGCGAGATCTCAGCGCAGGACCAGATCAATGTGCTGGGCTTTTGCGTGGGCGGAACGATCCTGTCGACTGCGCTGGCGGTGCTGGCTGAACGCGGCGAGCATCCTGCGGCAAGCCTGACCCTGCTGACGACGCTGCTGGACTTTACTGACACCGGCATTCTCGACGTGTTTGTCGACCAGGCCCAGGTGGAAATGCGTGAAAAGACCATCGGCAGCAATGCGCCGACCGGCCCGGGCCTGCTGCGTGGCGTGGAGCTGGCAAACACGTTCTCGTTCCTGCGGCCGAACGATCTGGTCTGGAACTACGTTGTCGAGAACTATCTGAAGGGCAAGACGCCGGCGCCGTTCGATCTGCTGTACTGGAACGGCGATTCCACCAATCTGCCGGGCCCGTGGTACTGCTGGTACCTGCGCCATACGTATCTGCAGAACGACCTCAAGACGCCGGGCAAGCTGAAGGTGAATGGCACGCCGGTGGACCTCGGCAAGATTGATGCGCCGGTCTACATCTACGGCTCGCGTGAAGACCACATCGTGCCGTGGAAGTCGGCCTATGGCTCGGTGCCGCTGCTCAAGGGCAAGCGGCGTTTCGTCCTGGGCGCTTCGGGACATATCGCAGGCGTCATCAACCCGCCTGCGGCCAACAAGCGTTCGCACTGGATCAATGCCAAGCTGCCCGAGTCCGCCGATGCGTGGTTCGAGGGTGCGAAGGAGCATCCGGGCAGCTGGTGGCCGGATTGGTCAACTTGGCTGGCGTCACACGCTGGTGCGCAGAAAGCTGCACCCAAGGGTTACGGCAATGCGGACTACCCAGCCATCGAGCCGGCGCCTGGCCGCTACGTCAAACAGAAAGCGTAAGATCGCGCGCATGAACCCCCGTTGCCGTCGCGGCTTCGGCCGCTGACGGTGTCCAACGACCCTCTCTTTCGACAGTGGAAGGTAAGCAAATGACCGATGTTGTGATCGTATCGGCGGTACGCACCGCCGTGGGCAAGTTTGGTGGCTCGCTGGCGAAGATTGCTGCGCCTGAGCTTGGCGCGGCTGTCATCCGCGAAGCGCTGGCGCGTGCCAAGGTGGCGCCGGACCAGGTGAGCGAAGTCATCATGGGCCAGGTGCTGACGGCAGGTTCGGGGCAGAACCCGGCGCGCCAGGCCGTCATCAAGGCTGGGCTGCCGAACATGGTGCCGGGCCTGACTATCAACAAGGTGTGCGGCTCCGGCCTGAAGGCCGTGATGCTGGCCGCCAACGCCATCATCGCGGGCGATGCCGAGATCGTCGTGGCTGGCGGCCAGGAAAACATGTCCGCCGCGCCGCACGTCCTGCCGGGCTCGCGCGACGGTTTCCGCATGGGCGATGCCAAGCTCATCGACTCGATGATTGTGGATGGGCTGTGGGACGTCTACAACCAGTACCACATGGGCATCACGGCCGAGAACGTTGCCAAGGAATACGGCATCACGCGTGAAGCGCAGGACGAGTTTGCCGTGGCGTCGCAGAACAAGGCGGAAGCCGCGCAGAAGTCGGGCCGGTTCAATGACGAGATCGTTCCGATCCTGATCCCGCAGCGCAAGGGCGATCCGATTGCCTTTGCGCAGGATGAGTTCGTTCGCCATGGCGCCACGCTCGAGTCGATGGCTGGCCTGAAACCCGCCTTTGACAAGGCCGGCACAGTGACGGCGGCCAACGCCTCTGGCCTGAACGATGGCGCCGCCGCTGTCGTGGTGATGTCGGCCGCCAAGGCCAAGGAGCTGGGCTTGACACCGCTGGCAACGATCCGTGCATACGCCAGCGCAGGCCTGGACCCGAAGGTCATGGGCATGGGGCCGGTGCCGGCATCGAAGCGCTGCCTGTCGCGCGCCGGCTGGTCGGTGGGCGATCTGGACCTGATGGAGATCAACGAGGCGTTCGCCGCTCAGGCGCTGGCCGTGCATCAACAGATGGGCTGGGATACGTCCAAGATCAACGTCAATGGTGGTGCGATTGCGATCGGTCACCCGATCGGCGCGTCGGGCTGCCGCATCCTGGTCACGCTGCTGCACGAAATGCAGAAGCGCGATGCGAAGAAGGGCCTGGCCTCGCTGTGTATCGGCGGCGGCATGGGCGTGGCGCTGGCAGTTGAGCGTCCGTAATTTTTGCAGTGAGGTTGGCGTGACGCGGAACGAATGCCGCACACGCCAATCGGAGACACCTGAGCATCTGCCGCCCGGCAAGACGCAGGGCGGTTCTAACAACAAGGACTAGGAGTGGACATGACCAAACGCATCGCATACGTCACCGGTGGCATGGGCGGTATCGGAACGGCGATTTGCCAGCGCTTGGCGCGCGACGGCTTCACTGTTGTCGCAGGCTGCGGCCCGAACTCGCCGCGCAAGGCGAAATGGCTGGAACAACAGAAGGCGCTTGGTTTCGATTTCGTGCCGTCCGAAGGCAACGTCGGTGACTGGGAGTCGACCAAGGCTGCGTTCGACAAGGTGAAGGCCGAAGTCGGCGAGGTGGACGTCCTGATCAACAACGCCGGCATCACGCGCGACGTGGTCTTCCGCAAGATGACCCGCGCCGACTGGGATGCGGTGATCGACACCAACCTGACGTCGCTGTTCAACGTGACGAAGCAGGTCATCGACGGCATGGCGGATCGCGGCTGGGGCCGAATCATCAACATCTCGTCGGTGAATGGCCAGAAGGGCCAGTTTGGCCAGACCAACTACTCTACCGCCAAGGCCGGCCTGCACGGCTTCACGATGGCGCTGGCGCAGGAAGTCGCCACCAAGGGCGTGACGGTCAACACGGTGTCGCCGGGCTATATCGCGACCGACATGGTGAAGGCGATTCGTCAGGATGTGCTCGACAAGATCGTCAGCACGATTCCCGTCAAGCGCTTGGGCGAACCGACCGAGATTGCCTCGATCTGCGCATGGCTGGCATCTGAAGAATCCGGCTTCTCCACCGGCGCGGACTTCTCCCTCAACGGCGGCCTGCACATGGGCTGACGCCCCACGCCCATGCTGCGGCAATGCTGCAGCATGGGCGCAGCATTTTTTCCCCTGAATTGCGTGCATGCTGCGATGCTCGATTGCATTGCAGCAGGCATCTTGCATCTGCCCCGGACGGCGGTTCGAGTGCGTGAGCCGCATCAAAATGCTGCGGGTTTTTACCGGGGAAGGTCGCCTTTTCTTTGCAGGGCGATCCGCATAGAATCCAACCACGGAGGCGCTCCGCAGGGAGACACGGGGCGTCCGATCATAACCGGATGCATCTGCGCTGCTGTTGAATGCAGCATTCACTCGCAGATCGGAACAGCCGGGCAACCGCGTATTTTGCTGCATCGCTTGGTGCGGTCATTTCGCACTGCATCGGCTGCACCGCAGCAGCATCGCCAACACGGAAAGGCACGATGGCCACCAGCAAGAAGGGCACCGAACGGCTGATCAAGAAATATCCCAACCGCCGGCTCTACGATACCCAGACCAGCACGTACATCACGCTGGCAGACGTCAAGCAGCTCGTGATGGAAACCGAAGAGTTTCGCGTCGTCGATGCGAAATCCGGTGAAGACCTGACCCGCAGCATCCTGCTGCAGATCATTCTGGAAGAGGAAACCGGCGGCGTGCCGATGTTCTCGGGCGCGATGCTCGCCCAGATCATCCGTTTCTACGGCAACGCCATGCAGGGCATGATGGGCACGTACCTGGAAAAGAACATCCAGGCGTTTGTCGACATCCAGAGCAAGCTGGCCGAGAACTCGAAGGACCTGTACAGTGGCAACACGTTCAACCCCGACATGTGGTCGCAGTTCATGAACATGCAGGGGCCGATGATGCAAGGCATGATGAGCAACTACATCGAGCAGAGCAAAAACCTGTTCGTGCAGATGCAGGAGCAGATGCAGAGCCAGGCCAAGAACATGTTCGGGACGTTCCCGTTCAACCAGCCGCCCGAGAAGAAGTAAGTTCGGCGGGCTGGCAAAACAAGGCGAATCGCGAGGCGGTTCGCCTTTTTTGTTGGGCGCACGCCAGAGAGGGCGGCAAGGTAAAATACCGGTCCTTCAGGTGAGGTGTACGCCTCTCCGACGATCACGATCCCGCCCCGGTTTCCCCATGTTTGATGTCCGTCCCTGGCCTGCGTGCCGGCTGCCTTCCGTTTTGCCATGAGTCGGCTTTTGCTCGCCCCGATGGAGGGCGTTGCCGATTACGTCATGCGCGACGTGCTGACGCAAGCTGGCGGCTACGACGGATGCGTTTCGGAGTTCGTGCGCGTGACGGGCTCGTTGCTTCCCGCGCGAACCTACGAACGTGAGACGCCCGAGATTCGCAACGGCGGCTATACGGCCAGCGGCACGCCGATGACCATCCAACTCCTCGGCAGCGATCCGGAATGGCTGGCCCGCAATGCGGCATACGCGGCAACCCTCACGCCGCATGGCATCGACCTCAACTTCGGCTGCCCCGCCAAGGTCGTGAACCGCCACGGCGGCGGTGCCATGCTGCTCGCCACGCCCGAAGTGCTGTACGACATCGTGCACGCCGTGCGGGCCGCGGTGCCGGCCAATATTTCGGTGACGGCCAAGATGCGGCTCGGTGTTTCCGATACGTCCCGCGCGATTGACTGTGCGACGGCGCTGGCGGAAGGCGGCGCCGAATCGCTCGTCGTGCATGCCCGCACGCGCGATCACGGCTACCGTCCGCCGGCCCACTGGGACTGGATCGCACGCATCGCCGACGCTGTGAGCATTCCCGTCACCGCCAACGGCGAGGTCTGGACGGTGGCCGACTGGGAGCGCTGCCGCGCCGTCAGCGGCTGTAGTGACGTGATGATCGGCCGTGGCGCCGTGTCCGACCCGTTCCTGGCCCAGCGCATCCGCGGCCAGATGGACGAGGCGCCGTCCGCGGCGGAGTGGCCGATCGTGCTCGGCTATCTCGCCGATTACCTGAAGAAGCTGCATGCGCGCATCTCGGCCAAGCACGAGCATGGCCGCGTCAAGCTGTGGCTGAGCTATCTGAAGCGGACGTGGCCCCAGGCTGCGGAGCTGCACGATGCCATTCGCAGGTTGCAGGACGCGCTGGAAATCGAGCGCGTGATTGAACAGATGCAGCTTCGGCTTGGCCGCCCAGGCGCGGCGAACGGTTAAAATACGCAACCGCGCAGCACACCCCACGTGCGCAGCGCAAATCCTCTCCCACATCAGGTTGTTCCCATGTCCGACGTCAGTACCCAGAGCCCCAAGGTGGGGTTCGTCAGTCTCGGTTGTCCCAAGGCCTTGGTCGATTCCGAGCAGATCATCACCCAACTGCGTGCGGAGGGGTATGAGATTTCCGGCACGTATGGCGGGGCGGACCTAGTGGTCGTGAACACCTGCGGCTTCATCGACGAGGCCGTGCAGGAAAGCCTGGATGCGATTGGCGAGGCGCTGGCCGAGAACGGCAAGGTGATCGTGACCGGCTGCCTGGGTGCCAAAAAGGACGCCGCTGGCCAGGACATCATCACCAGCGTGCATCCGAAGGTGCTGGCTGTGACGGGCCCCCATGCGCTGGGCGAGGTGATGGAAGCGGTGCACACGCACCTGCCCAAGCCGCATGACCCGTTCATCGATCTGGTACCGCCGCAGGGCATCAAGCTCACGCCCAAGCACTACGCATATCTGAAAATTTCGGAAGGCTGCAACCACCGTTGCAGCTTCTGCATCATCCCGTCGATGCGCGGCGATCTTGTCTCGCGCCCGGTGGCAGAAGTGATGCTGGAGGCAGAAAACCTGCTGAAGGCCGGCGTGAAGGAGCTGCTCGTCATCTCGCAGGACACCAGCGCTTATGGCGTCGATGTCAAATTCCGCATGGGCTTCTGGAACGGCCGCCCGCTGAAGACGCGCATGACCGAGCTGGTGGGCGCGCTCGGCGAGTTGGCGTCGCAGTACGGCGCCTGGGTGCGCCTGCACTACGTCTACCCCTATCCGAGCGTGGATGAGGTGATGCCCCTGATGGCTGAGGGCAAGGTCCTTCCCTATCTGGACGTGCCGCTGCAGCACGCCCACCCGGACGTGCTCAAGCGCATGAAGCGCCCCGCCAACGCCGAGAAGACGCTGGACCGCATCCGCGCCTGGCGCGAGGTGTGCCCGGAGCTGACCATCCGCAGCACGTTCATCGCGGGTTTCCCAGGTGAAACGGAGGAAGAGTTCCAAACGCTGCTCGACTTCATTGCCGAGGCCGAACTTGACCGCGTGGGCTGCTTCGCGTATTCGCCGGTCGAGGGCGCGACCGCCAACGACCTGCCTGGCGCATTGCCCGATGAGGTGCGCGAGGAGCGCCGCGCGCGCTTCATGGAAGTCGCCGAGCGCGTGTCTGCGCGCCGTCTGCAACGCAAGGTCGGCAAGTCGCTGCGCGTGCTCGTGGATGAGGTGAATCAGGACGGTGGTATCGGCCGTTCGTCGGCGGACGCCCCGGAGATTGACGGCCTGGTCTATATCGCGCCGCCGTCGAAGCCGTACAAGCGCTATAAAGCGGGCGATTTCGTGTCGGTCAAGATTACCGGTGCGGACGGCCACGACCTGTGGGGCGAAGTCTGACCCACTTAGGTAGTCGTACCTAAATTTTGCGAACGGTCGTGCGTTTATACTGGCCGCCATCCAATTTCGATGGCTCAGGAGACAGCAATGGCACGTGAAGTGGTGGTGGTCAGCGGCGTTCGTACCGCAATCGGCACGTTTGGCGGCAGCCTGAAGGATGTGGCGCCGTGCGAACTGGGCGCGCTCGTTGTGCGCGAGGCGCTGGCCCGCGCCGGGGTGAAGGGCGAGGAGGTCGGCCACGTGGTGTTTGGCCACGTGATCAACACCGAGCCGCGCGACATGTATCTCTCGCGTGTGGCCGCAGTCAACGGCGGGGTGTCGGCCGAAACGCCCGCATTCAACGTCAACCGCCTGTGCGGCTCAGGCCTCCAGGCCGTGGTGAGCGCAGCGCAAACCGTGCTGCTGGGCGATGCCGATATCGCCATTGCCGGTGGTGCGGAAAGCATGAGCCGCGCGCCGTACCTCGCGCCTGCCGCCCGCTGGGGTTCGCGCATGGGCGACGCCAAGATGGTCGACATGATGCTCGGCGCGCTGCACGACCCGTTCCATACGATCCACATGGGTGTGACGGCGGAAAACGTCGCCCGTGAATTCGGTATCAGCCGCGAGCAGCAAGACCAGACCGCGCTGGAATCCCACCAGCGTGCATCGCGTGCCATCCAGGCCGGCTACTTCAAGGACCAGATCGTTCCGGTGACGATCAAGTCGCGCAAGGGCGATATCCAGTTCGATACCGATGAGCATGTCCGTCACGACGCGACCATCGACGACATGACCAAGCTCAAGCCGGTTTTCACGAAAGAAAACGGTACGGTGACGGCAGGCAACGCTTCAGGTCTCAACGATGCAGGCGCGGCGCTGGTGCTGATGGAGCGTTCGGTGGCCGAGAAGCGCGGTCTCAAGCCTCTGGCCCGGCTGGTCTCGTATGGCTATGCTGGCGTAGACCCGAAGATCATGGGCATCGGTCCGGTGCCGGCCACGCGCAAGGCGCTGGAGCGGGCAGGCCTGTCGGTCAAGGATCTGGATGTGATCGAAGCCAACGAGGCATTTGCCGCCCAGGCTTGCGCGGTGACGAAGGAACTCGGCCTGGACCCGGCCAAGGTCAACCCGAACGGTTCGGGCATTTCGCTCGGCCACCCGATCGGCGCAACGGGTGCCCTGATCACGGTCAAGGCGTTGCACGAGCTGCAGCGCATCGGCGGTCGCTACGCGCTGGTGACCATGTGTATCGGTGGAGGACAGGGCATTGCGGCGGTGTTCGAGCGCATCTGAACGCATTTTCTCGATTGAACGCCTGATTCGGCCAACCGGCGCGTTGCTTGCGCTGGTGCTGGCCGCAGGCGTGGCGCCGGTGTCTGCCCAGACGCCGGCCGCCAACAACGGCTACGACGTGTCGACCGGCAGCACCAACGTGCAGCCAGGTGACCTGGGCCTGAACCGCGCCGTTGCCGATGGCGACAAGCGCCGCGCTCAGGCCAGGAAGGGCGACAACGCGTTCTCTGCCCAGACCACGCCGCTCCGTGTGCTGCAACCGCAGCCCGACTACGCGAAATATCCCGTCTATACCGGCGTGATCGGCGACATGCCGATCCGCATGCGTCTTGGCCGCAAGGCCGGTGAGATCGACAGCGTCCACGGCGAATACGTTGCGGGCAACGCGGCGGGCGTGCGTCTGGTGACCGGTGAATATGAAAACGGCGGCTTTCTCATGGAGGAGTCCGATGACGGCACGCACGTCACCGGCACCTGGGAAGGCGCCATCGACGGCCACGGCATTGTGCGCGGTACGTGGACGGACGTCGCCCACGACGGCCATACGCTGCCGTTCGTGCTGCGGCCTGTCGCGGTGGTCGTGATTCCGCCGTACGATGCGGCAGCCAACAGCAATGCGGCGACGCCAGCCACGCCAATGACGCCGCTGGTTCCGGCCGGGCCGGGCCAGATCGCACCGCCAGCCGGCAAACCAACACGATCCAGCGCGCACTGGTAAGCCACCCGAAATCGCTCATGCGCCATCAAACAGGAAACCACGTGACCGACGACACCAAGCTCCCGCCGATGTTTCCCGCGACCCAGGCGGTACACCCGGAATTGCAGATCCCGCCGGGCTTTGCAGCGTTCTCGCATGCCACGCATCGTGCGTCGACCGTGGTGTTCAAGAATCTTGCCGATATGCGCGCCTTCGGCAGCGGCAGCGTGGTGCACTGGCGCTATGGCCTGCATGCCACGCCAACTTCCGACACGCTGTGCCAGGCCTTGGCGCAGATCGAGGGCGGTTCGCACACGCTGCTGCTGCCTTCCGGGCTGGCGGCGATTTCGCTGGTGTACTTCTCGCTGATCAAATCGGGCGACGACGTGCTGATTCCGGACAACGCCTATGGCCCGAACCGCGACCACGGCGAGTGGATGGCGCGCCAGTTCGGCATTACCGTGCGCTATTACGATCCGATGATCGGCGCCGGCATTGCCGACCTGATCCGTCACAACACCAAACTCGTGTGGCTCGAAGCGCCGGGTTCGGTGACCATGGAGGTGCCCGACTGCACGGCCATCGCCGAGGTGGCGCGCAAGGCCGGCGCCATTACGGCAATCGACAACACGTGGAGTGGAGGCGTGTATTACCAGCCGTTCGAGCACGGCATCGACATCTCCGTGCAGGCGCTGACCAAGTACCAATCGGGTGGCAGCGATGTGCTGATGGGGGCCGCCATCACGAACGACGAAGCGCTGCACCACAAGTTGCTTGCCACACGCATGCGCATGGGTTGGGGCGTTTCGGCGGACGATTGCTATTTCGTGCTACGCGGCCTGCCGAGCCTGCCCACGCGCCTGGCGGCGCACGACGCGCATGCCCGCGAAGTGGCCGAATGGCTGGCGGATCGGCCGGAAGTCGTGCGCGTTCTGCACCCGGCGCTGCCTGATTGTCCGGGCCATGAAAACTGGAAACGCGATTTCACCGGCGCGAGCGGCTTGTTCTCGATCGTGCTGCACGAGCGCTACTCGCAGGCGCAGATCGACGCCTTCATTGAAGGCCTGCGCTACTTTGCGATCGGTTTTTCGTGGGGCGGGGCGCACAGCCTGGCACTGCCATACAACATCCCGTCGATGCGCACGGCGACCGCTTGGCCGCCGGCCGACTGGGAGAATGTGGGCGGTTTCGTGCGGCTGTATATCGGGCTGGAAGATCCGCGTGATTTGATTGCGGATTTGAAGCAGGCGATGGAAACGCACCTGGGGGCTTGACCGTTCGGGCTTCAGAAGGCGGTGATGACGGGGCGTGCGAGTTGATCGTGACGCCCCGTTTTCAATGGTCGTGGCTACAGCGTTTCAAGCAGGCGCGCAATGGCTTCAGGCGACGGCAATTGACCTTGGAGCTCCTTCGGCAAGCTCTTGGTGATGGCGTAGGTCGCCACACCAATCGGTTTCCTTGCGTCGCGCAGCGCGTATTCGACGATGGTGCGCTTCTTTTCCTTGCACAGAATGATGCCGATGGATGGATTTTCGTCGTCCTGGCGGACCTGTTCGTCGAGAGCCGCCAGGTAGAACTGCATCTTGCCGACGAACTCGGGCTCGAATTTGCCGATTTTCAGTTCGATGGCGACTAGGGAGCGCAAACGGCGGTGGAATAGAAGCAGGTCGATGAAATACTCGTCGCCCTCGACTTCAAGCCGGTATTGGCTGCCCAGGAAGGCGAACATGCCGCCCATAGCGCGCAGGAAATCTTCGATGCGGGTGATGAGTGAGCGCTCCAACTCCCGTTCGCTGTGCTGGGCGCCGAGTTCGAGAAAATCGAAGGCGTATTCATCTCTGACCGCCAACTTGGCTTGCGCGCGCAGGGCGGGGGTCAGGGCTTTGTCGAAATTGGTCTGGCCGAGGAGCGATTTTTCGTAGCTCTGGTTATCGATCTGATGTGCCAGAACGTTTTTCGACCAGCCGAATTTGCGGGTCATGCGCAAGTAGAACTCGCGCTCTTGAGCGTCTTTGCAGCGCTCAAGAATGAGCAGGTTATGACTCCAACCAATTTCTCGCACCAGCGGTGCGAGTTTTGCGGCGTTGCAGTACGTCTCGAAGAAGCCCTTCATCCGCCAGAGGTTGGATGCGGAAAAGCCGCCCGTGCCGGGAAAGCTCGCCTGCAGGTCTGTGGCGAGCTGCTGCACGACGGCTTTGCCCCAACCCTCGGTTTGCTGCCGCGCCACGATCAGTTGTCCGATGTCCCAATACAGGCCGACCAGCTCTTTGTTGACTGCCCGTAGGGCAGCATATTGCGCAGCCTGGATGCGCGCCCTGATCTCGGTGAGCAGGGCTGCGTAATCCTGCGCATCTACCGTTTCTCGCACCACCGGTGCGAGTTTTCTGCGGGCAGGCAGGCGGGTCGCCATCGCGGCCTACTGCTGCGGAAACAGATTCAACAAGCCATCCAGGCCGACCACGTTGAACGCCACGTCGGCCTGGGCCTGCACGATGGGCTTGGCGCGGAACGCGACCGACAGGCCCGCCACGCCCATCATCTTCAGATCGTTCGAGCCGTCGCCCATGGCGATGGCGTTGTGCGGCGACACGCCCAGATCCTGGCAGAACGCCTTGAGCGTCTGCGCCTTCACATCCGCATTGACGATCTCGCCGAGCACGCGGCCGGTCAGCTTGCCATCGACGATCTCCAGCGTGTTGGCGCGCGTACGGTCGAGGCCCAGGCGCTCCTGCAGGCGTGAGGTAAAAAATTCGAAGCCGCCCGACACCAGCAGCGTGCGAATGCCCAGTGCCTGCACGGCCTTGAGCATCTTTTCCGCGCCGAGGGAGAGCTGCAGGCGCTCGGCATAGACGCGCTCCAGCACGCTTGCATCCAGCCCTTTGAGCAGTTCGACGCGGCGCGTCAGGCTCTCGTTGAAATCCTTGATCTCGCCCCGCATCGACGCTTCGGTGATGGCCGCCACTTGCGGCTTGAGCCCGCAGAAATCCGCAATTTCGTCGATGCACTCGATCGTGATCAGCGTGGAATCCATGTCCATCGCCAGCACGCGGAAATCACCAAACGTCCATTCGTCGGGAATCCACGCGTAGTCCATCTTCAGGTTGGCGCAGATGGCATCAAGCTGGACGCGCAATTCGCTGGGCAGTTCGTGCACCCATTCGATGGCCGCGACATTGGGGGCACGCATCTCATAGGCGGCGCTGCCGAACAGGCTGCGGACGGATTCAATGTCGCCGGTCGACAGCGGCGACAGGCTTTGCAGAATGACGGGCATGGAGTGACAGGAGCGGGGTGCGGGCGGTTCGGCGCCGGGGAAGCCCGCTATTGTAGCGAACGCCCCTGGCGGCATGCGCCCCACCAAAAGGTGAGGCGTTGCTGTGTAAGCGTTAGGCGGACGCGGTCTCGACCATCAGGCTGCGCGCCACCTTGGCGAGGAAGCGGTCGCAGGCGTCGAGCTGGGCCAGTTCGACGTATTCGTTGGCCTTGTGCGCCTGTTCGATGTTGCCCGGACCGCACAGCACGGCTGGAATGCCGGCACGCTGGAAGAGGCCGGCTTCCGTGCCGTAGGCGACCTTACGCTTGTCGTTATCTTCGGTCAGCACACGCACCAGCTGCGTGATGGCGGCTTGCTCCGATGCGTCCAGCGAAGGCGCAGCGGCAATCTCGTCGAGTTCGATGTGGGCATCCGGGTGCTCGCGCTGCATGGCGGGCTCAATCGTTTCGCGCACGTAGCGCTCGACGCGCGCGCGGATGGCCGGCGCATCCACGCCGGGCAGGTTGCGAAACTCAAACACCAGCTCGCACAGCGCCGGGATCGTGTTGAGTGCGATGCCGCCGTTGATGAGACCCGTCGATGCCGTGGTGAACGGCACGTCAAACGCCTCGTCGAACGGCCCCCTGGCACGGAATTCATCGGCCAGGTCGCGCACGAAGCAGATGATGCGCGCGGCGTATTCGATGGCGTTCACACCCTGCGGCGTGAGCGACGAATGCGCGGCGCGGCCATGCACCCGGCAGCGGTAGGCGTTGATGCCCTTGTGCGCGACGATCGGGCGCATGGAGGTGGGCTCGCCCACGATGCACCCGGCGGGCTTGATGCCGCGGGCGATCAGATCTTCGATCATGCGCGGCGCGCCTACGCAGCCGACTTCCTCGTCGTATGACAGCGCAAGGTGCACAGGCTCGCGCAGCCTGGCCTGCAGCAGGGACGGCACCAGCGCCAGCGACGCGGCAATGAACCCTTTCATGTCGCACGTGCCGCGCCCGTAGAGCTTGCCGTCGCGCACTTCCGGCGCAAACGGGTTGCTGTCCCATTTCTGGCCGTCCACCGGCACCACATCGGTATGGCCCGACAGCACGATGCCGCCTTGCACGCTGCCGTCCGCTGCCGGAATCGTGGCGAACAGGTTGGCCTTGTTGCCCTCGTCGTTGTGCGACAGATGCGATTCGAGACCGACGCCGCGCAGGTAGTCGCGCACGGTCTCGATCAGCGCCAGGTTGGAGCCGCGGCTCGTGGTGTCGAAGCTGACGAGCTTGGTTGTCCAGTCGAGGGTGGAGAACGGGGTAACGGCGGTGCTCATGATGGTGTCCTTGTTCTGATCGGCGGATGCTACCGGATCACGCCAATTGCCGCATGGCATGACGGATGGTCTGCGTCAGCGCGGCGAATTCGGCCGGAATGTTCTCGATGCGCAGGCGATCCTGCCCCGCCAGCTTGATCTGCCGGTTCTTCTGCACGAGATCGATGATCTTGATGGCATCAACGGGCGGGTTCGGTATGAACTGCAGCGTGACGGCGTTCGCGCCGGTGTCGATCTTGCGGATACCCAGCGGCGCGGCGGCAATGCGCAGCCGGTGCGTTTCGATGAGCGATTGCGCCTGCGGCGGCAGCTTGCCGAAACGGTCGATCAGCTCCTCCTGGATATTGTCGATCGTCTCGCTGCTTTCGCAGTTGGCCAGACGCTTGTACAGCGACAGGCGTTCCTGCACGTCGCCGCAATAGTCTTGCGGCAGCAGGGCCGGCGTGCCGAGGTTGATCTCGGTCGTGGCCGCGAGCGGCGCCATCAGGTCGGGTTCCTTGCCGGCCTTGAGCGACTTCACCGCCTGGTTGAGCATGTCGGTGTAGAGCTGGAAGCCGATCTCCGTAATCTCGCCCGATTGCTTATCGCCCAGCACCTCGCCGGCGCCGCGTATTTCCAGATCGTGCATCGCCAGGTAGAAGCCCGCACCCAGTTCTTCCATCTGCTGAATGGCTTCAAGGCGGCGCTGCGCCTGCTTGGTGAGGCCGTCGACGTCGTGCACCAGCAGGTACGCATACGCCTGGTGGTGCGAGCGCCCGACGCGACCGCGCAACTGGTGCAACTGCGCCAGGCCGAATTTGTCGGCGCGGTGGATCAGGATCGTGTTGGCGGTCGGCACGTCGATGCCGGTTTCAATGATCGTCGTGCACAGCAGGATGTTGGCGCGCTGCGCCACGAAATCGCGCATTACGCGCTCCAGCTCGCGCTCGTGCATCTGGCCGTGGGCGACCACCACGCGCGCTTCCGGAATCAGCTCTTCGAGCTTGGCGCGCTTGTTCTCGATGGTCTCGACCTCGTTGTGCAGGAAGTAGACCTGGCCGCCGCGTTTCAACTCGCGCAGGATGGCCTCGCGCAGCACGCCGTCTTCCTCGCGGCGCAGGAACGTCTTGATGGCCAGCCGCTTTTGCGGCGCCGTGACGATCACCGAGAAATCGCGCAGGCCTTCCAGCGCCATGCCCAGCGTACGCGGGATCGGCGTGGCGGTGAGCGTGAGCACATCCACCTCGGCGCGCAGCGTCTTGAGCGCCTCCTTCTGGCGCACGCCAAAGCGATGCTCTTCGTCGATGATGACGAGCCCCAGGCGGTCGAACTTCACATCCGGCGAGAGCAGCTTGTGCGTGCCGATCACGATGTCGATGGTGCCGGCGTTGATGGCTTCGATCGCGGTGTCGATTTCCTTCTTGTTCTTGAAACGCGAAATCTCGGCAATGCGCACCGGCCAATCTGCAAAGCGGTCGACCAGCGTCTGGTAGTGCTGTTCGGCCAGCAGCGTGGTCGGGGCCAGGATGGCCACCTGCTTGCCGCCCATCACCGCAACAAATGCGGCACGCAGCGCGACTTCCGTCTTGCCGAAACCGACGTCGCCGCAGACGAGCCGGTCCATCGGCTTGCCCGACGTCATGTCGGCGATCACCGCCGCGATGGCGGCGGCCTGATCGGGAGTTTCCTCAAAGCCGAAGCTCTCGGCAAACGTGGCGTAATCCTCGGGCGTGAGCGGGAACGCGAAGCCCTGGCGCAATGCGCGCCGCGCGTACAGGTTCAGAAGCTCGGCGGCCGTATCGCGAATCTGCTGCGCCGCCTTGCGCTTGGCCTTTTCCCATTGGCCGGAGCCGAGCGAATGCAGCGGCGCGGTTTCCGGATCGGCGCCTGAGTAGCGCGAGATCACGTGCAACTGATGCACCGGCACGTAGAGCTTGCTGCCCTTGTCGTAGTCGAGGTGCAGGAACTCTTCCTCGCCATTGCCCATGTCGATGGACACCAGGCCCTGGTAGCGGCCGATGCCGTGTTCGCTGTGCACCACCGGGTCGCCGATCTTCAACTCGGCCAGATCGCGCACCATCGAATCGACGGCGGTGGCCAGTTCCTGCTTGCGGCGACCTGCGCGCCGCATGGTTTGGGCGTACAGCTCAGTCTCGGTGATGAGCGCGACGCGTTCGTCGCCGAGGATGAAACCCTGGTAAAGCGGAGCCACGCCGAGCACGAACTTGGCATCGCCGCTCATCAGGTCGGCGAAGTCCGCGACGCCTTCGGGGTGCAGGCCGCTGGCGGCCAGCGTTTGCGCAAGCGTTTCGCGACGGCCTGCGGATTCGGCGCAGATCATCACGCGGCAATTGCTGCGCATCAGGAAGGATTCTAGATTGACCAGCGGGTCTTCTGCGCGGCGGTTGACGGCAACGTTCGGCAACGGCAGCGAAAGCGGTGCATCGCCGGGCTCTGCGCGCAACACCAGACGCGCGTGCGGCTTGGCGGCAACGAAGAACGCCTCTTCGTCCAGATACAGCGCCGACGGCTGCAGCAGCGGCCGCTCGCGGTCGTGGCGCATGAAGTTGTAGCGCTGCGTGGTGTCGGCCCAGAAGCGTCGCACCGCGCCTTCGATGTCGCCGACGAAGGCAAGGTGTGTGGCGCCCGGCAGGTAGTCGAACAGCGTCGCGGTCTCTTCAAAGAACAGCGGCAGGTAATACTCGATGCCGGCGCTCGGCACGCCGTTGCCGATGTCCTTGTAGATGGGCGAGCGCGTCGGGTCACCTTCGAACACCTCGCGCCAGCGCCCGCGGAAGGCGGTGCGCGACGCCTCGTCCATCGGAAACTCGCGGCCCGGCAGCAGACGGACTTCGTTGACGGGGTAGAGGCTGCGCTGCGTGTCCGGGTCGAACGAACGGATGGTCTCGATCTCGTCGCCGAACAGGTCAAGCCGATACGGCAGCGGCGAGCCCATCGGGAACAGGTCGATCAGGCCGCCGCGCACGGAGTATTCGCCCGGGCGCATCACGGCGCTGACGTGCTCGTAGCCGGCCAGGGTGAATTGCGCTTTCAGCGCAGCCTCGTCCAGCTTTTCGCCCTTCTTGAAGAAGAACGTGTAGGCAGCCAGGAACGATGGCGGCGCCACGCGTTGCAGCGCCGTGGAAGCCGGTACGAGCAGGATGTCGCACGCACCGTTCTGCAGGTCATGCAGCGTCGCCAGCCGTTCGGAGATCAGATCCTGGTGCGGCGAGAAATTGTCATAGGGCAGCGTTTCCCAGTCCGGCAGCAGCTTCACACGCGCCTGCGGTGCAAACCAGCGCAACTCTTCCGCCAGGCGCTGGGCATCGACGGCATTGGCGCAGACCACCGCCAGCATCGGCACGGCGGCGCGATGCTGCTCCAGGTAGCGCGCCAGCAGCAGGGCATCTGCCGCACCCTGCAGGCCGCTGAAGACGAAGCGCGAGCCCGGTTTGACGGCGGGCAGGGCGGAGAGCGAAAAATCGGACATGAGGCGAGAGGTTGTGTAGGGCACGACTGCAAGACAAAACACGACACCCCGCCGGCATATGCAGGCGGGGTGTCGTGATGCAGACCGCTATTATAAAATCCGCGCCAGCCGCGCGCTTGGGCGAGCCAAAACCCACGCAAATGCTGCGCCCACGTTCACTTTCCCGCCTGTCATGTCGATTTCCCACCCTGGCCGACGCCGTTTTGCGCTGATTCCCTCGGCCGGCACCGGCTCGCGCGCCGGCGGCGATCTGCCCAAGCAATATCAGGTGATTGCCGGGCAGCCGATGCTCTGGCATACCGCGCAGGCGTTCCTGGCCAGCCCCGAAATCGATACCGTGCTGGTGGTGACGACGCCCGGCGCACAGCCGCTCGTACAGCGCTTTCCCGACGGCGGTTTCGACGCGCCCAAGCTGGTGGAGGTCGATTGCGGTGGCGACTCGCGCCACGCATCCGTCACGCACGGGTTGGCGGCGTTGCGTGGCCTGGGGGCGCACGACGACGATTGGGTGCTCGTGCATGACGCAGCGCGCCCGGGCCTGACGCCTGCCCTGATCGCTCGTTTGGTCGCGGCGGTAGAGGCAGATGGCACGCAAGCTGCGGGGGGCATCCTTGCGCTGCCCGTGGCCGACACGCTCAAACGTGCCGATGCGGCTCAGCACATCAACGCCACCGTGCCGCGCGATGGCCTTTGGCAAGCGCAGACGCCGCAGATGTTCCCGCTCGGGCTGCTGGAGCGCGCCTTGCGGGAAGCGCTCTTGCAACATCGCATCGTCACCGATGAAGCCAGCGCCATTGAAGCCGCCGGCCACCCGCCGCTGCTTGTTCCGGGGGCGCTGCGCAACTTCAAGGTGACGTATCCCGACGATTTCGCGCTCGCCGAGGCCATCCTCGCGCAGCGCGCACAACCCTACGAGGCATCGCAAGCATGAACTGGATGGACATCCGCATTGGCCAGGGCTACGACGTGCATGCATTGGTAGAGGGGCGCAAGCTGATCCTGGGTGGCGTGGAGATTCCGCACACACGCGGGCTGCTCGGCCACTCCGACGCCGATGCGCTGCTGCATGCAATTACCGATGCGCTGTTCGGCGCCGCCGGGCTGGGCGACATCGGCCGGCATTTTCCCGACACCGATCCGGCCTTTGCCGGCGCCGACAGCCGCATGCTGCTGCGCGAAGCCGTGCGCCGCGTGCACAAGGCCGGCTACGCGGTCGGTAATGTCGACGCGACCGTCATCGCGCAGAAGCCGAAGCTCGCGCCGCACGTGCCGGGCATGGTGGCGAACCTTGCCGAAGACTTGGGCATTGCGCCCGAGCGTTGCAACGTCAAGGCCAAGACGAATGAGAAGCTCGGCTTCGAAGGCAAGGAGGAAGGCATCGTTGCGCAGGCGGTGGTGTTGATCTATCGCGCAGAAGCCGCTGAGCAGGACTGAGTTCGCGTCGCCACCACGGCAAGGCAAACGGCTGCGACGGAGCAGTCCGGGCTGCCGTTTTTTGTTTGTGCCATCGACGCGACTATTCGGCCGCGATGACCTGCGCCACCGCGTTGATCACAGCCGCGATACGACCCACATCGCGCAATTGCTGCGCGCTCATGCCCTGGTGATTCTTCAGCAGGTCGTAGTGCGATTTGATACAGAAATGGCATTTGCCGATGATGGACGCGGCCAGGGCGTACATCTCGAACCGGCGCTTGTCGACGCCGCCATTGTTGGCGTAGGCGTTCATGCGCAACTCCGCTTTCTGCTGCGCCAGGTCAGAGTCGTCGGCCATCTCGACGTACGGATACCAGACGTTGTTCATGCCCATCAGGGCAGCCGCGGTCAGCGCGCCGTTCACCTCCTCGGGCGACAGCACCCCGGCATTGCGGATGGCGTCGGTCAGCACCTTGCTCTTCGTGGCAAATGCGGCCGCCAGCGCGACGCCCACGGCATCATTGCCCTCCAGCGAGGAGCGCGCGATCGTGCCATCCAGGTTCAGGCGGATGTCCTTGGCGTAGTCGGGAATCCGACCCTTGATCGTCTGCAGAAATTCCATCGATGTCTCCTGTCAGCGGCGGCTGAAAAAGAAAGCCCGCGCAGGGGCGGGCTTCGGCTTCGGAGGGCGCCGCGTGGCCGTTACAGCGTCGCACCGCCGACTGCGCGGTTACACGGGCACAACTCGTCCGTCTGCAGGCCGTCGAGAATGCGCAGCACTTCGTCCGGGTTGCGACCCACGTTCAGGTTGTTGACCGACACGTGCTGGATCACGTTGTCCGGATCGACGATGAACGTGGCGCGCAACGCAACACCGGCCTCGTGCTCGCGTACGCCAAGCTGGTCGACCAGCGCACCCGTCGAGTCTGCAAACGACCACTGGTTGAGCTTGTTCAGGTCTTTGTGCTCGCGGCGCCATGCGAGCTTGACGAATTCATTGTCGGTCGAGCCACCCAGCACGATCGTGTCGCGGTCGGCAAAGTCGTCGTTCAGTTTGGCGAAGGCGACGATTTCGGTCGGGCAGACAAAGGTGAAGTCCTTCGGATAGAAGAAGATGACTTTCCATTTGCCCGGGAACGAGGTCTCGGTGATGTCTTCGAACGCCGACTCGCCGTTCTCTTCGTGATTGTTGAACCCGGGCTTGACGCCGACGACCTTGAACGGTTCGAGCTTGTCACCAATGGTCTTCATGAGCTTCTCCTGGAGTTGTGTGGCAGTGGGTACGAAACCCAAACGGGGACTTGCAGACACACGCTCACCGGCCGTCCGGTTCGACTGGAGGATGTTCGGACGGAGACGAAGAACGCGCAGGCACGCAGCCTGGCGGCTGGAGTATTGGCGATGAATTCAAAACCGGCCAATTGATATTCTCAACGCCAGCCATAGCGCTGCCTGCCGCCGCACCTTATCGGCGACGCATGACAGTCGTGGGAAGCAGGGGATATGCCCGGGAGAGGCGGCGCAGTGTGCCGGATCAGGCGCGCGCGTAGCAGGCGCTGACGAGCAGTCCCGTTTCGGGCGGTGTGCGGTTCTCAAGCACGAGGCGGCCGCCGCTGCGCTGCAGGATGCGATTGACGATCGACATGCCAAGCCCGGCGCCCTTGGCTTCGCTGCGTGCCGATTCGAGGCGGTAGAACGGCCGCGTGAGCAACGCAAGCTGATCCGTCGGCACACCCGCACCGCGATCGGCCACGCACAATACAACCTCGTTGCCTTGCAGGAACGTGCTGACGGTGATCTCTGCGCGGTTCGTGCCGGGGGTCTTGCCGTAGCGGCGTGCGTTTTCGATCAGGTTGTCGAGAATGCGCTGCGTTTCCATGCGGTTGCAGCGGGCGATGGCCTCGGGCGCGAGCTTGAGCGTGAGGTCGATGTCGTCGTGAGCGGAGTAAACCGGTGCCGTGTCGCGCACCAGTTCGGTCAAGTCCACGTCTTCGAGCATCTCGCCGTTGGGGCGCGCGTAGTCGAGGAACTGGCCGATGATCGCGTCCATCTGTTCGATGTCCGCCACCATCAATTCGCGTGTTTGCTCGTCGACGGGGCTCATCTCGGTTTCCAGGCGCAGGCGCGTAAGGGGCGTGCGCAGGTCGTGCGAGATGCCGGCCAGCATGACGGCGCGATCGGCCTCGAGCTGCTTGAGGTCGCGCACCATCTGATTGAAACTGTGGTTCGCCTGCGCCACTTCCGTGCCGCCGCCTTCGGGCAGCGCCTTCGGGTCCTCTCCGGCGCTGATGGCGCGCGCCGTGTCGGCCAGGCGCTTGAGCGGCTGGTTCACGCGTGACGTAATGAACGCCGCCCCCAGCACCGACAGCACCAGCGCCGCCATCGACCACCACAGCCATTGCAAGCCAGGCACGTGCTCGAAACGGTCCGGGCTGATGGCGACCCAGTAGTCATCGCCCTCGATCTGGAAGCTCACCCACACGCCCGGGATGTCATTGACGGCCGTGGCGATCACCGCGTCGGCGCCGAGCCGGTTGCGGATTTCCTTTTGGACAAGCTGTGTCAGGTACGGGTTGGTGTGCGGCTCGCGATATTCGTCTTCCTTCTCGCGGGGGTAGACCTTGATGCCCTCGTTCTGCACGAGATCGAGCAGCAGGAAGCGGCGTCGCGACGGATCGGAATACAGCAGCGCCGCGCGCGTGAGCTTGACCACGCTGACGACCTGCATGGCGATCTGCTGGGCGCGCGGCTCGCGTTCGAAAATACGGAAGCTCTGGAACCATACGCCCAGAGAGATCGCGATCAGCAATGCGATCAGCATGAAGGTTCGCCAGAACAGCGACCCAAACACACTGATCAGCAGACGCCGCAACGCGGCTGGACGCGGGATGCGCAAGTCGGATGCGGAAGAGAAAGGTTGCTCGGGCGCTTACTTGGCGCCGTCGGGAATGAACACGTAGCCCAGGCCCCACACGGTCTGGATGAAGCGGGGGTTGCTGGCGTCCGGTTCGATCAGCTTGCGCAGGCGCGAAATCTGCACATCAAGGCTGCGGTCGAACACTTCGTATTCGCGGCCGCGCGCCATTTCCATCAGCTTCTCGCGCGATAGGGGTTGGCGCGGATGGCGTGCAAACACCTTGAGCACGGAGAATTCACCCGTCGTGAGGGTGATCTCTTCGTCGTTTTTCTTGAGCGTGCGAGTGGCC
Organism: Ralstonia sp. OTU4908; assembly: GCF_038440115.1. Classification (NCBI taxonomy): domain Bacteria; kingdom Pseudomonadati; phylum Pseudomonadota; class Betaproteobacteria; order Burkholderiales; family Burkholderiaceae; genus Ralstonia; species Ralstonia sp. OTU4908. The sequence goes on from NZ_JASATD010000012.1 coordinate 116,223, forward strand.
AGGTTGAGCACGAAATCGCCAAAGGCGAACGTTTCCGGCGTCTCGGACGGCGCACCCGGGATTTCGGCGGGGCCGCGGCGGCGCAGCACGGCGTGGATGCGCGCGATCAGTTCGCGGGGGTTGAAAGGCTTGGGAAGATAATCGTCCGCGCCCATTTCAAGGCCGACAATGCGGTCGACGTCTTCGCCCTTGGCGGTAAGCATGATGATGGGCGTTTGATCATTTGCGCCGCGCAGGCGACGGCAGATCGACAAGCCGTCTTCACCCGGCATCATCAGGTCAAGCACGAGCAGGTCGAAGCGCTCGCGCAGCCAGAGTTTGTTCATGGCCGTGGCGTTTTCCGCCACCAGCACGGTGAAGCCCTGTTCCCCCAGGTAACGGCGCAGCAGGTCGCGCAGGCGGGGGTCGTCGTCGACGACGAGAATCTTTTGACCGGAATTTTCCATGGCGCTAATGGTAACGACAAAAACATGGGCCCAATCGACAACAGGAGGCAGTAAAAGCCCAATTGAAACAGACGGTTACATTATTTACCGAGTCACGCGAACAGTCTGTAGGACGCGCAGCTACACTGCCCTGGCAGTTCCTCGCAACGGTTTGGGGTCTGTCGACCCCCGCGGAGGGGACTGGCGTGCAATGCGGTTGCCTGTTATCGATTGTCGCGCAATGATGCATGGCGCATCGGTTTCCAGCAACAAAGACGTGGCTTCTCAACTTCCTTTTTCGAATCGCTCGGTGATGTTTCGGCGGCGCGCGGCGCTGTTGACCTGTGTTCTTGCCCTCTGTGCGGCCGGTTCGCAGGCGCACGCGCGCAGTGAACGCGGTGGCTTTGGCGGATTCGGCGGTTTTTTCGGCGGCGGACACGCAATGCAGGCCGGCGCGCAGGAGAAAAGGGGTGGGCAGGGTCCGGCGCACGGCCGTGGTGGCGAAGAACGCAGCCGCCGCGCCGCCGCGATGGAGAACCGCCGTGGAGAGAATGCCGATCGAGGGTCTGCGCAACGCAAGCTGTCTCCCGAGGAACGCAAGCAATTGCGTCAGAACATCTATGACGTCACGCGGGATATCTACCATCGTGGCGGCTAGGTAGGGGCCGAGGAACGGCGCAGGAGTCGCTGCCCCGGCAAAGCAGTAGGGTCGTTTCGGGGGACCGACATGCGAATCCATAGCACCACGATCTTCTTGGCGCTGGCAGCCGTCTGCGCACTTTCACTGCAGACCACGCACGCGGCAACGCACAATAAGCCGCATCGCCACACTGCGCAAGCCAAGGCGCCGGCCGCCGACGAGCAACGCCTCGACCGCGACGATGCGCGCTATTTCCTCACCCGCGTCGGCTTTGCGCCTTCCGAGAGCGAACTCGACGCCTACGCCGGACTCACGCACCGCGAAGCCGTCGACCGGTTGCTCGCGCAGACGGGCACCATTGCCACGCAAACGCCCCCAGCGTGGGTGAACGAACCGATCATCCCCTACAACAAGCTGCCCGACGAAGATGCCCGCAAGGCGGCGCGCCAGAAGAATGCTGCGCACGAGCTGGAATTGCGGGCCTGGTGGATGGGCGAGATGATCAAGACGCCGTCGCCGCTGACAGAACGCATGACGCTGTTCTGGCACAACCATTTCGTTTCCAGTTCGCAGAAGGTGCCGTTCGCGCAATTGATGTATCGGCAAAACGTGCTGCTCCGGCTGAACGCGGTGGGCAACTTCGGCACCATGCTGCACGCCATCGGCAAAGACCCGGCGATGCTGATTTATCTGGACGGCGCCGAGAGCCGCAAGGGCAAGCCGAACGAGAACTTCGCGCGCGAGGTGATGGAGCTTTTCACGCTGGGTGAAGGCCATTACACCGAACAGGACATCAAGGAAGCCGCGCGCACCTACACGGGCTGGAGCATCGATCGCGAGCACGATTTCGCCTACATCTGGCGCCCGCAGATTCACGACACGGGCGTGAAGACGGTGTTCGGCCAGAGCGGCGATTACGACGGCGACCAGATGCTCGACATCCTGCTGTCTCGCCCCGAGACGGCCAACTTCATCGTTACCAAGCTTTGGCGCGAGTTCATTTCGCCTGACGTAGATGCGGCACAAGCGCAGCGCGTGGCCGATGCGTTCCGGGCAAGCGGATACGACATCAAGGTGGCGTTGCGCGAGCTGTTCCTCACCCAGGCGTTCTGGGCGCCGCAATCGCGCGCAACGCTCGTGAAGTCCCCGGTGGAAATGATCGTCGGCACGCTCAAGCAGTTCAATGTGCAGTACACAGACCCGACGCCGTTTGCCATCAAGGCGGCGCAGCTAGGGCAGAACCTGCTGGCCCCGCCCAACGTGAAGGGCTGGCCGGGCGGCGATGCGTGGATCAACGCGACGACGTTGCTGGGGCGCAAGCAGTTCCTCGACCAACTCTTCCGCTCGACGGAAATGAAGGCGCCGGCAGCCCAGCAGCAGGCCCAGCAACAGAGCCAACAACAGAAGCCCGGCATGATGATGGCCGCCATGCGCGAAGACTTGAAGCAGGGCGGCGCCGTGCAGGGTCTGGGGCAGGCGCTCAAGGGCATGGGTCAGGAGGGCCGCTTCAAGCTGGCGCAGTCGCAGACGATGGTGTCGTTCAACTCGGCCAAATGGCTGGCGCAGTTTGGCGCGGATGGAGATGACCCTCCGCAACTGGCCCCACGCATTTCGATCCAGCGCGCCGTGTTGCCCATCGAGCCGACCGCGCCGATTCCCGTCAAGCTCGCCGGTACGGCGTACCTGCGCACGCTGATGATGGACCCGGCTTACCAATTGAAGTAGCGCCATCGCTGCAGGAGCACACATCATGGAACGTCGCGATTTTCTGAAGGCAGGCGCCATGCTCGGCATGGGTGGCGCGGTCCCGGGGATTGTCTTTGCGCAAGGGCAAGACAAGCGCAAGGGCTACGGCAATCTGCTCATCCTCATCGAACTCAAGGGCGGCAATGACGGGCTGAACACCGTGGTGCCCTACACGAGCGCACAGTACTACGCGCTGCGCCCGCGCATCGCCATCAAGCGGGAGCAGGTGCTGCAACTGGACGACCGCTACGGCCTGCATCCGTCTTTGCAGGCGATGATGCCGCTGTGGCAGGCGGGAGAATTGTCGGTGGTGCAGGGCTTGTCGTATCCGCAGCCGAATCTCTCGCACTTTCGCTCGATCGAGATCTGGGACACGGCCTCGCGCTCCGACCAGTACCTGCGCGAGGGCTGGTTGACGCGTGCGTTTGCCGCGCGGCCCGTGCCGCCATCGTTCGGCGCCGATGGCGTGATCATCGGCACTGCTGATCTTGGCCCGCTCGACGGCGGCGCACGTGCCGTGGCGCTGGCCAATCCCGATGCGTTTCTCAACGAAGCCAAACTGGCGATGCCTTCTCATGCCATGGGCAACGCCACGCTGGCGCACGTGCTGAAGGTCGAGTCGGACATTGTCAAAGCCGCCGACGGTCTGCGTCCGAAGTCCGGCAAGTTCGCGTTCCAGACGCATTTTCCGGACGGCGGGTTCGGTAACTCGATCAAGGCGGCGATGCAGGTGGTGGCAGCACCGGGCCGTGGCGGTGCGGACGTTGCCGTGGTGTGCCTGTCGCTCGGCAGCTTTGATACCCATACCAATCAGCAAGGCACGCAGGCGAACCTGTTGCGGCAGTTGGGCGAGGGCATCGCTTCGCTCAAGAGCGCGTTGACGGAGTTGGGCCGCTGGAACGACACGCTGATCGTCACGTATTCGGAGTTTGGCCGCCGCCCTCGCGAAAACCTGAACAACGGTACGGATCATGGCACGGCTGCCGCCCATTTCGTGGCCGGTGGCCGCGTCAAGGGCGGTCTGGCCGGGCAGGGCCCGGTGCTGGAACGGCTGGACGGCGGCGGCAATCTCGACCCGTCGGTCGATTTCCGATCGCTTTACGCCACGGTGCTGGAGCGCTGGTGGGGCATGGATTCGCAGCAGGTATTGGCTGGGCGGTTTGCGCCGCTGGATCTCATCAAGGCCTGATCAAGCGCGGATCTGTGTCTTCCAGGCCAGCCAGAGCTTGCGCAGCGGCGTCAGGTCCGTACGCTGCGTGAGCACCTGGAAGCCGTCGGCTTCCACCTCGTCGAGCAGCCGCATGGCCAGCACGCCGCGAATCAGCGCTGAACGCTGCGCGCGGCGGTCTTCTGCCGGCAGCGCGGCAAGTGCTTCCTTGTAGGTCGCGCGGGCACGCTCGGCCTGAAATGCCATCAACGGCTTGAAGCCCTCTGCATACCGGCGATTGAACAGATCGGCGGCGGGTACGTTGAACCGCTGTAGTTCGTCGACGGGGATGTAGACGCGGTTATGGCGCACGTCTTCGCCCAGGTTTCGTATGAAATGGACAAGCTGTTCGGTTAACGCCATCAGCCGCGCGAACTCCAGCGTGCGTGCATGCGTCTGTCCGGCAATGCGAGCCGTCAGCCGGCCTGCCACGCCCGCCACCTGATCGCCGTGACGGCGCAGGTTGGGCCAGTCCAGATAGCGGTTCTGCATGGCGTCTGCCTCGACGCCGGCCAATAATTCGCCCAGATGCACGGCGCCGATATCGTAGCGGGCCAGATGCGGCTGCAATGCCTTCGCCGCGGGGTGCTCAGGGCGGCCCTCGAACAGCCGCGCAAGCTCCTGCCGCCACCACTGCAGCTTCGATTGCACGACCGCCGGATCGCTCGCGTCGCGTACGGCGTCTTCCAGCTCACGGCGCACGGCTTCCAGCGCGATGGTCGCGCGGCGGCGTTCGGGCGCCAGAAACAATACGCTGTAGTACACGTCGCTGCCGGGCGGTGCCGCTTTGTCGGCGCAGTAATCGTCGGGGGTCACGGGGAGGCCGTTCTGGTGAGGTTTGAAGCAGGGCAGCCATTCTACAGCGCGTTGCGGTGCAGCATGCCGTGAAGCCTTGCCTGGGCATCTGCCAAGAAAAGTCAATCAGACGCGGCCGTGTCGTTGACCCTGCGCATTGCCGTGGGTATATTACTGACCGGTCAGTTATTTACTGAGAGCGTGTCATGCCAGCGTTGCGTTTGCCGTCCCCGCATTCCGACTTCACCGGTTTCTCCGACACGCGATCTCGGCCGCGCAGGCGTTCATTGCCGACAGCGGCATCGGCGGCTTTGCTGACCGGCGCGGCACTACTGGCCGGCTGCAGCAAGGAGGCACCCAAGGCGCCCGAGGTGCGCCCGGTGCGGACCATGACAGTGACCAGCGAGCAGGGCGCCGGCACAGCGGAATTCTCCGGCGACGTACGCCCGCGCATCGAATCGCGCCTGGGCTTCCGCGTACCGGGCAAGATCGTCGCCCGGCTCGTGGACGTTGGCGCCACCGTCAAGAAAGGCCAGGTGCTTGCGCGGCTGGACCCGACCGATCTGGCGCTTGCCCAGCAATCGGCCCAGGCGCAGTTGTCGGCGGCCAAGACCGATCGCGATCTGGCCGCGGCTGATCTGAAGCGCTACTCCGAACTGTTCGCCAAGGGCTTTATCAGCGCGGCGGAACAGCAGCGCCATCAAGCCAACTATGACGCCGCGCAAGCCCGCTACGAGCAGGCCGGGGCCGGCTATCGCAACCAGGTGAATCAAGCCGGTTATGCCACGCTTGAAGCCGACGCCGATGGCGTAGTGACCGGGGTCGACGCCGAAGTCGGGCAGGTGGTGTCCGCAGGCCAACCGGTGGTGCGCGTGGCGCAAACGGCAGAGAAGGAAGTCGTGGTCGGCATTCCCGAGGATCAGGTGGACACGCTGCGCAAATCGCCCGAGGTGAGCGTGAAGCTGTGGGCCGATCAGTCGCGCAGCATTCCAGCCAAGGTGCGCGAGATTGCGCCGGCAGCCGACCCGGTCACACGCACGTACACCGTCAAGATTTCGGTACCGAATCCACCGCCGGAACTCAAGCTTGGCATGACCGCAGCGGCCACCTTTGTGCGGCCCGGCGGCGGTGGCGATAGCGGCGGCATGGGCGTGCGGGTGCCGATGAGCGCGCTGCTCCAGGGTCAAGGCAAAAACGTGGTCTGGCTGTACGACGCCGCATCGCAAACGGTGAAGCCCGTGCCGGTGACGGTGGGCGCGCCGCGCGACAACGTGCTGCTGGTGACGAGCGGCCTGCAGCCCGGCCAGACGATCGTGACCGCTGGCGTGCACCTGCTCAAGGCCGGCCAGAAGGTGATGCCGATGGCGCCGGCCGATCAGCCGTCGGCGCAGTCCGCCATCACGCCGCGCCGGTAAGCCGCATCCGGCTCCCGCCCCAACACGCCAACCTTCGCGCGCATGGAACATTCCCGTTTCAACCTGTCACGCTGGGCGCTTGAACATCAACCGCTCACGCGCTTCTTGCTGGTGGCGCTGTTGCTCGGCGGCATCTTTGCGTATTCCAAGCTGGGGCAGGATGAAGATCCGCCCTTCACCTTCCGCGCGATGGTCGTGCAGGCCTTCTGGCCCGGCGCCACGGCCGAGCAGATGTCGCGCCAGGTCACCGACAAGATCGAGAAGGCGCTGCAGGAAGTGCCGTACGCCTGGAAGATCCGCAGCTACTCCAAGCCCGGCGAAACGCTCGTCACCTTCCAGCTGGCCGACACGTCGCCCGCCAAGGAAACGCAGCAGCTTTGGTACACCGTGCGCAAGAAAGTGGGCGATATCGCGCCTACGTTGCCGCAAGGCGTGCGCGGGCCGTACTTCAATGATGATTTCGGCGACGTGTATGGCTCCATCTATGCGCTATCCGCCGATGGCTTCACTTATCGCCAGCTCAACGACTACGCCGATGCGATCCGCCAGCAGCTGCTGCGCGTGCCCAACGTCGCCAAGGTCGAACTGCTGGGCGATCAGGACGAAAAGATCTACATCGAGTTCCAGCAGGCCAAGCTGTCGCAGATGGGTCTGGACATCAACAGCATTGCCACGCAGATCAGCCAGCAGAACAACATCGGCCCCAGCGGCGTGCTGGTCACGCCGACCGACAACGTGCAGATTCGCCTGTCGGGCCAGTTTTCGGACATCCGCGATCTGGAGAACCTGACGCTGCGCGGCCCCGGCGGCACGACCAATATCCGCCTCGGAGACATCGCCACGGTCAAGCACGGCTACGTGGACCCGCCGCACGCCAAGATGCGCTTCAACGGCAAGGAGGTGATCGGCCTGGGCATCTCGATGACCAAGGGCGGCGACATCATCCAGCTCGGCAAGGACTTGCGTGCCACGGTTGACAAGATCCGCGCCAAGCTGCCGATGGGCATCGAGATGCAGCAGGTGCAGAACCAGCCGAAATCGGTGCAGAGTTCGGTGGGCGAGTTTGTGCACGTGCTGATCGAGGCGGTGGTGATCGTGCTGGGCGTGAGTTTCCTCTCGCTCGGCTTGCACACCAAGCCGAAGCTGCGCATTGACGTGTGGCCGGGCCTAGTGGTGGGCCTGACGATCCCGCTGGTGCTGGCGGTGACGTTCCTGTTCATGAACATCTTCGACATCGGGCTGCACAAGATTTCGCTTGGTGCGCTGATCATCGCGCTGGGCCTGCTGGTGGACGACGCGATCATCGCGGTCGAAATGATGGTGCGCAAGCTGGAAGAGGGCTTCTCCAAGATGGAGGCCGCCACTTTCGCGTACACGTCGACCGCCATGCCGATGCTGACCGGCACGCTCATCACCGCCACGGGCTTTCTGCCGGTGGGGCTGGCGCGTTCGACGGTGGGTGAATACACCTTCGGCATTTTTGCGGTGACGGCGCTGGCGCTAGTGCTGTCGTGGTTTGCGGCGGTGGTGTTTGTGCCGTATCTCGGTTTCCTGCTGCTACGGACGAAATCGCATGTGGAGGGCGGCGGGCACCACGAGCTGTTCGACACCCCGTTCTACAACCGCTTCCGCGGCTGGGTGAACTGGTGCGTGGAATACCGCAAGACGGTGATCGTCATCACGCTGGTGGCCTTTGGGCTGGGCGTGTTCGGCTTCAAGTATGTCGAGAAGCAGTTCTTCCCCGATTCGAGCCGCCCGGAACTGATGGTCGAGCTGTGGCTGCCGGAAGGCTCCAGCTTCAACCAGACCGAAGCTGAAGCCAAACGCTTCGAGGCGCTGATGCGCAAGGAGCAGAACGTCGACAGCGTGACGCTGTTCATCGGCTCGGGTGCGCCGCGCTTCTACCTGCCGCTGGACCAGATTCTTCCGCAGACAAACGTGGCGCAGGCCATCGTGATGCCCACTTCGCTGGAGGCGCGCGAGGGTGTGCGGCAACACGTCATCGGGCTGCTGAAGTCGCAATTCCCGCATCTGCGCGGCCGCGTGAAACTGCTGCCGAACGGACCGCCGGTGCCGTATCCGGTGCAGTTCCGCGTGATGGGCCCGGACATTGGCGGGGTGCGCAAGATTGCCGATCAGGTCAAGGCCATCATGAGCGCCAATCCGAACACCGTCGGCGTGAACGACAACTGGAACGAGAACGTCAAGGTGCTGCGCCTGGACATCGACCAGGACAAGGCGCGCGCGCTGGGTGTGTCGACCGGTTCCATCTCGCAGGTCACGCAGACGGTGATGTCCGGCGCGCCCATCGCCCAATACCGCGACGGCGACAAGCTGCTCGACATCGTGATGCGTCCGCAGGAGGACGAGCGCAACACGCTCGACGCACTGCAGCGCGTGCAAGTCCCGACCAGCAGTGGCCGCACGGTGCCGCTGACGCAGGTGGCGCGAGTTGGTTTTGCGTGGGAACCCGGCGTGATCTGGCGTGAGAACCGCGACTACGGCATCACCGTGCAATCCGACGTGGTGGACGGCGTGCAGGGCCCGACCGTGACCGCGCAGATCAACCCGTTGCTCGACAAGATTCGCGCGGACTTGCCGCCGGACTATCAGATCAAGATTGCCGGTGCGGAAGAGGAGAGTGCCAACGCGGGTGCGTCCATCGCTGCGCAGATGCCGCTGTGCATTTTCATCATCTTCACGCTGCTGATGCTGCAGCTGCACAGCTTCTCGCGCTCGGTGATGGTGTTCCTGACCGGGCCGCTGGGGTTGATTGGCGCGGCAGCCACGTTGCTGCTGCTGCGCGCCCCGATGGGCTTTGTCGCGCAACTTGGCATTACTGCGCTGATCGGGATGATCATCCGCAACTCGGTCATTCTGGTGGACCAGATCGAGCAGGATGTGGCGGCCGGCGTGCCGACGTGGAATGCCATCGTCGAGGCGGCCGTGCGTCGTTTCCGGCCGATCATCCTGACTGCGGCGGCGGCGGTGCTGGCAATGATTCCGCTGTCGCGCAGCGTGTTCTGGGGCCCGATGGCCGCCGCCATCATGGGTGGCCTGATCATCGCCACGGTCTTGACGTTGCTGTTCCTGCCGGCGCTGTATGCGGCGTGGTTCCGCGTTAAGCGGCCCGATGCGCAAGCGGTCGCCCCGACGGTCTGACGTTTGCGCCCCGGCAGCCGGTGCGAGGGAGGGGGAGTCGACCCCCTACACCACGTCAAATCGGGTAGGGATGGAAACCCCCGAACGACTGCGATATAATCGCGGGCTTCCTTTCCGGCGCCCCTGCTCAGGGGCGCCGCGATCCATCCGGCGAGGGTGGCGAAATTGGTAGACGCACCAGGTTTAGGTCCTGACGCCAGCAATGGTGTAGGGGTTCGAGTCCCCTCCCTCGCACCAAAAATCCCTTTAAAATCAACGGTTTAATTTTTCGGGTTAGCGAAAATCCAGCCGCTTTTTGCCAGTTTGGCGTCCGATTTGCCAGCATTTCCGGCGAACTTTTCCACCGCCCTGGAACCGGCCTCGGCATCCGCTGATGGCATCCACCGGCCGTAGACGCGCGCGATCATCGTCCAGTCCGCGTGGCCCATCTGCTTTGCGACCCACATGGGGTGTTCGCCGGCAGAGAGCATCGTCAACACATGGGTGTGCCTGCCTGACAGTGGCAAGGCCAAAGCCGGGCAGAGCAAAGCCAAGAAGGCGGCCAAGGCGACCAACCTGGTCATTCCGGCGCAGCCCAAGTAACGAGACCCCGCGCGTTCGCAATTGCGGCCGCATCCAAACAGCCCGCCACCCGGCGGGCTTTTTCATTTCCTCGCCATGAACCAACAATCCTTCAGCAAGGCTGCAGCCTCGCCGCCTGCGCTCGCCTGTCCATGGAGGGCGCAGAGCCACCCCGCGCGCTGGGTAGTGGGCGCATGAATGGCAGAGCAAACGGGTTGGGGCGCGCTGCTGCGCGTGGTTGCAGCAGGCGGCCTAACGCTGGATGGGAGGCCGCAAAGAATGACGATCAGCCAAAACGACGTGCTCACCGCCATTGACATCGTGGCGCTTGTGGCCAGTGGGATGCGGAGAAACTGAGGTATCTGCAGGGGAGGGAGGGGCGCTTGCTGCGGCCGGAGTTTGCGTTCCACAGGTGCCAGTGAGGCCCAAATTGTGGGTGCAAGGTGGGCGGCGCCCACGAAACGAACGTGCGTCGGCCGCGCGCGGGAGACCTCTCGAAAAAATGCAGGTGATTTCCTTTGGACATTCGCATAGAATGCGAACGCGAATTGTTCCTATTACCATTAATTGAGCCGCCTTAGTAGGCTAAAGAGCTTGCCGCGTCAGGGAAATGAAAGCAGAGAAATGTGGAGGAAGCAGCGCACAAGCCCGACTGTGGCGTGCGGCTCGCTTGGTGCTGTCGGCTGCGGCGTCCGCCGCGCTGGTGTCGGGATGCGGCGGTGGCGGAGATAGCGCTAGCACGTCTTCCCCCGCGGCAACAGATGGCCTGTCGCCCATGGCGCAGGTCGGCAAGCAAATCTTTTTCGATCAGACGCTCTCGGCCTCGGGCAAACAGTCTTGCGCGTCGTGCCATGACCCGGCGCGCGGTTTCACTGATCCGAACAATCTGGCCGTATCGATCGGCGGGCCGAATTCCGATTTGCCCGGCCTGCGAAACACGCCGTCGCTAAATTACGCTTCGTTCACGCCCAACTTCAAGATCGACAGTACCGGCAAGGCTTCCGGCGGTTTCTTCCGCGATGGCCGGTCTGCGTCGCTAGCGGACCAGGCACAGCAGCCGTTCACCAACGCGTTTGAGATGGCCAACCTCTCGGCCGACGATGTTTTCAAAACGCTGTTGACGCGCCCTTACCTAGAACAGTTCAAGGCCGTGTTCACCCCCGCCGGCATCCAGGACAGCGCGAACGCCATGCAGAGCATCGGCCGCGCGCTGGCGGCCTTCCAATCTGAAGACCCGAGCTTCCACACCTTCGACAGCAAGTTCGACGCCTACCTCGCCGGCAAGACAAACCTGACGGATGCCGAGACGCGCGGCCTGCTGCTGTTCAACAACCCGACCAAGGGCAACTGCAACGCTTGCCATATCTCCACAGGCAAGGGCAGCACTCCGGCGTTGTTTACCGATTTCACGTACGACAACGTCGGTATTCCGCGCAACTGGAGCATCGCCGCCAACCAGGAAGGCACCACGCTGCCGTACGTGCCGAAGAACGGCCTGGCGCTGGGCAATCCGAACTACAGCTATTACGACCTCGGCATCTGCGGGCCGCTGCGTACCGACTTCCGCGTAGGTGGCTCGACATGCGGCAAGTTCAAAGTGCCGACGCTACGCAACATCGCGCTGACGCCACCGTATTTCCACAACGGCGTGTTCCAGACGCTGGATCAGGTGGTGGCGTGGTACATCACGCGCGATACCGACCCCGGCCGCTGGTACGTCAAGGCCGACGGCACACCCGATGTGCCATACAACGATCTGCCGGTCGCCTTCGATGGCAACGTGAACGTGACCGAAGTGCCATACAACCCAGGCACCGCGCCGTCGCTGACGAACCAGGAGATGAGTGATCTCGTGCATTTCCTGTGCACGCTCACCGACGGATTTGATCCGGCCAACCCGTCGGCCTATCGCGTGCCAGCACAATGCAGTTCCACCGCAGCCAGCGTGGGTGCCGCCCGTATCCAGACCGTCTCTGCCAGCGGAGCCACGCTGAGCAAGACGGCAACAAGCAAGTAAGCCAATTCAAAATTTCAAGACCAGGGAGCGTCATAGCATGAAACGAACCGCCTTGTCGGTAGCCGCCGCCATTGCGCTGATGGGGGCTGGCGCAGCCAATGCCGCCACCACCGCGCAACTCGAACAGAAACTCGACGCCATGGCCGCGCAGATTGAAGCGCTCAAGGCCGAACTGCAAGAGGTGAAGGCGCAGAACGCGACGCTTGCCACGCAGCAGCAGACGCAGGCGAAGGCACAGGCACAGCAAACCGCGGCCCTGCAAGACGTGCAGCAGACCGTGCAGACGGCACAGCTCGCCTCGACCAGGCCATCGCCGCTGGACAACCTCACGCTGTGGGGCTACGGCGAAGCCAACTACAGCCGCCCGACGCGCCGTTCCGAAGACACCAAGTTCGACCTTGCGCGCGCAGTGTTCGGTATCGGCTACAAGTTCGACGACAAGACGCGCTTCAACTCCGAATTCGAGATCGAGCACGCCATTACGTCGGCCACCGACTCGGGTGAATTCGAAGTCGAGCAGTTCTACATCGACCACAAGCTGACCGACAAGATCGGCCTAAATGCGGGCCTGTTCCTGATCCCAGCGGGGTTCATCAACCGCAACCACGAGCCGACCAATTACTACGGCGTGCATCGCAACTTTGTCGAGACGCTGATCATCCCGAGCACGTGGCGTGAGGGCGGTCTCTCGCTGTACGGCGATACCGATTTCGGCCTGAACTGGAATGTGGGTCTGACTACCGGGCTGGACCTGGCCAAGTGGAACTTCAACCCGGAGAACCCGCTGTTTAAGTCCGCGCTGGAGATGCAGAACAACGCCATCGCCCCGATGCAGACCTCGCACCAGGAACTGGGGCTGGCCAACGCCAAGAACCTGTCGCAGTATGTGGCGCTGAACTACACCGGTATTTCGGGCGTGACGCTGGGCGGCTCGGTCTTCACGGGCAAGAGCAGCCGGTCGAGCACCGAAGCCGCGCTGCCTGAACAGCGCGCCACGCTGTACGAAGCGCACGCGCGTTGGACGCCGGGCAAGTGGGATCTGTCTGCCCTGTATGCACGCGGTACGTTCAGCAACACCGCTGCCGCCAATCAGCTGAACCCGGGTGCCGCCAACCCGATGCCGGCGGCGTTCTACGGCTGGTATGCACAGGCGGCCTACAACCTGTGGCAGAAGGGCGACTACCGCTTCGCGCCGTTCGTCCGCTATGAACGCTACAACATGGCCGAGAAGTACGAAGGTCTGGCTCCGAGCTTCACGATGCCTGCCGGTTGGCCCTCGCTGTCGGACACCGTGTACACCATCGGCGCGAACTTCTATCTGAACCCAAACGTGGTCTTCAAGGTGGACTACCAGCGCTTCAAGCAGAACCGCGATTTCTCTCGTGTGGATCTGGGTCTGGGCGTGTCGTTCTAAGCTGCGGGAGCGGCAAATCCAAGGAGGTGCAAGCCATGCGTTACCAGCCAGTGCCCATTGTTCTTGTCTGTGCCGCCGCCGTGGGGGCGCCGGGCATGATTGTCACCAAGGCGTTTGCGGCGGACTACCTGTCCGCTGCCGAGGCCCAGAAGGCAATGTTTCCCGGCGCCACAGGCTTTGAGCCGGTGCCGCTCACGCTCTCTGCCGACCAGCTCAAGCAGTTGGCCGAACGTGCGGGCGGCCCGGCCAAGCCGGGCGCGTGGCGCGCATGGCAAGCCAAGCAAGGTGATAAGACACTCGGCTACTTCGTAACCGACGCCGTCATCGGCAAATTCGAGCTCATCAACTACGCCGTGGCCCTGAACACCGCCGGCGAGATCAGCGGCGTGGAAATCCTTACCTACCGAGAAAGCCACGGCTACGAAGTCCGCAACAAGCCGTGGCGCGCACAGTTTCTGGGCAAGTCGGCCAAGTCGGCGCTGCGTGTGGGCGATGACATCAACAACATCAGCGGAGCAACGTTGTCGTGCACGCATCTCACCGATGGCATCCGGCGCATTGCGGTGATGGCGCAGTTGGCGCTCGTCCAGCGCTGATGCGCGCGACTTGCCGGCGCGCGCGGCCGTTGCTCGGCACCCTGGTCGACGTGCAGGCTGAAGGGCCGGAGGCGGAAGCCGCCGTGGCGGCCGCGTTCGACGAGATGGCCGCTGTGCACGCATTGCTCACTTTTCATGCGAAGGACAGTGAACTGCAGGCCATCAATCGCGCGGCGCCGGGTGAGAGGCTCATTGCAGATTCTCGGACCCTTGCCGTTCTGCGCCTTGCGGCTGAACTGCACGTCGTGTCGGAGCGCGCATTCGATTGCCGTGTCGGCCCCTCCGACTTGCTCTCGGACAGGCGGTTTCCCATTTCCTTCGACGGCGACATCGTCGTCAAAGAAACCTGCGCATACATGGATCTTGGAGGCATCGCCAAGGGTTTTGCGGTGGATTGTGCGATCGAGGTGTTGCGCACCTTCGCGGTCGAGCGCGCGATCGTGAATGCCGGCGGCGACTTGCGCCACCACGGCGCCTGGCCGATGTCGGTGCAGGTGCGTGACCCGCAAAACGCTGCCCGTGTTGCAACGTCTGTGCTGCTCGACAACGCGGCACTGGCGAGTTCGACGGCTGGCGGTTTTGGCGCAGTCGCCGAAAGTGCATCCCGCATCCGCGATGCTCGCGGCAGGTTGCTGCCACCGCTTGCCGGTGCAACGGTGCAGGCGCCCACCTGCATGCTGGCCGACGCGCTGACCAAAGTCGTGCTTGCCACTGGCGATGCAGCGCATCCGCTGTTGAGACGATACGGCGGGGCTGTGGTCGTATACTCGCCAGCTTAGCCGGCCGACAGTGCTCCATGTCCGTTCCACCACGCTTCTCCCTCCATCTGCGCGAAAGCGCTTTTCGCCTTAGTCCGCGACGGCGCTGGCTGGTCTATGGGGTATTTTCTGCCCTGCTGGTTACGGGGCTCGCCTGGCTGGTCCTGCATTTTCTGGATGACGGTAGCGAAGGCGGAACCCTGGTGCTCGCTTGGAGCATGAAGCTGCACGGCGCGGCCGCCATGGCAGTGCTTTACCTGTTTGGAATGCTGTGGGGGCCGCATATCCGTAACGCATGGATGCGAAAACGTAATCGCGCAGCCGGAGCGTTGCTCGGCTCCCTCGCATTGATGCTGGTCGTCACGGGCTATGCGCTGTACTACGTGAATGGCCAGTTGTTGCGCCAAAGTGCAGAGTATCTTCACTGGTCTGCGGGTCTTTTGTCGTGTGTCGCCCTGTGGGTACACATCGCGGTCGGACGCCGCAAACGCAAGGTGGCCGTGTAAAGCCTGGCTGGCTGTCTTCGCACACGCGCTCGCCTGCTTTAAGTCCCATTCTGACCGCCGCATTGCAAGGCCGAAGCCTTCAGCGATGCGTGCCGCAGTTTGGCGTCTACACCCCCGCCTCAATCAACTCCGAAATCTGCACCGACGCCCGCGCAAAATCAGTCAGCGCGCGGGCGCGCTCGTGCCGATAGGTGCCGGCGGAGATAACAGCGGGCTCTTTGGCGTCGTCGTGCTGCAGGACGATGAGCATGCCGGTGTAGCGGTCGGCCTGGTAGAGGTGTTTGTTGAGCAGTTGCAGCGCGCTCGACGTCAGCGGGGTGGAGGCCGGCGAGGTCGGCGAGTGTGCGGGCGGCGGCACGGTGCGGTCTAGGCCGAATGCGAACAGTCTGGAGAAGGGTGTGTGCGTTGGTTGACCGGTCTTCGGGTCTTTGACAGGCGCGCACGCCATTGACCGGACAGCTTGCACGGTGGCTTCATCTAGGAGGACGTCGCCGCGGTGCCATTCACTGCAGGTGTTTCAGCAGATTGCTCGCGCTGAAGGTGATCGAACAGGAGTCGTGCCGCCGGTGTCAGTGTTTCCACGTTGCGCACGCACATCGATAGTTCTCGCTGGGCCCACGGTTCGTCCAGACGCAGGATCTTCATTTCCGGCATGCTATACGCGCTGGTACTGCCCTTTGGCAATATGCCGATGCCCATGCCGGTCTGCACCATTAAACAGAGCGCATCGTAACTGGATACCTCCATCCGCGGCGAGAATGTGCGGCCGGATTCGTTTGCGGCCTGCAGCATCTGGTAGTGCAGGTGTGTCCCGCTGTGCAGGGACACAACGTCGAAATCAAGTACTTCATCGAAGCAAACGCTGGCGCGGTCCGCAAGCGGGTGATCCGCTTGAAGCAAGACCACGAGTTCGTCGGTGCGAAAGGGGTGGATCTCGACGCTGGCCTCATGCGGCATGCGCGTAAAAAGCCCAATATCGGCACGGCTTTCGGCGACGCTCCGCGTGATCGCGAGGCTCTCCATCTGTTCAAGGGTCACCCGGATATTCGGGTGCTTTTCCATGAACGATTTCAGGAGTGCGGGCAAAAACTGGGTAATCGCGGAAATATTGGCGAGCAGGCGAACCGATCCCCGCTTGCCATGCGAGTACTCCCGCATCTCCGAGACGATGCCGCTGAGGTCGTTCAGGACACCGCGCGCCATGTACATCAGCGCCGTTCCGGCTTCCGTAGGTTCGATGCCCTTATTGCTGCGAATCAGGAGTTGCGATCCCAGAAGCGACTCCAGCTCGCTGAGCCGGCGACTCACGGCGGCCGCGGCAATGTGTTCGCGCTGCGAGGCAGCCGCAATGGTGCCTTCCTCAAGCACGCTGATAAACAGGCGAAGTGATTGCGGATCCAGTTTCATTGGCGTGCGTGATCCGGTGGCCCTGGCTGCTGAAGCACCATCGCAATCTGCGATGGTGAGCTCGCGAATGATTGATGTACCAACATTGGTTGGGCTTCTAACATTCATCCGCCCAGAGTTAGTCGCATGGCGCAAGTGTAGCCGCAAGCTCGAAGATCTGTCGGCCTCTTCCCACGAGCGGACAAGACCTGGCAATAACGAACGGAGACCAAATTGACTATCAACTCATCGCCAGACGCGGCAAGCACCGGGGCGTTCCGGCAGCCTGCTCTTTCGTCTACCGTACAGCGCTATGTGACGCTCGGTGGTTCCTGGGCGGCATGGCTGTTCGATGCGCTGGACGCGACCATCTTCGGTTTCGTGATGCTTGCGATTGCGAATACCTTCTCCGTTGGCCTGAGGGATGTCGTCTCCACTGTCGCATGGTTTCTGCTCGCAACAGGGATCGGTGGGCTGTTTCTGGGCAATATCGCGGACCGGATCGGACGCAAGAAGACCATTCTCGCGTCCGTGTTCATCTATGGCACCGGAACGCTGCTGTGTGGCTTCGCATCGAGCGTGCTCGAGTTGAATGTCTACCGATTCTGCGTCGGTGTGGCCGTGGGTGGCCTGTGGTCCGCTGCATCGGCACTGGTGTCTGAGATCTGGGCCCCGGAGGGCCGCGCCAAGGCCATCGCGTTCATGCAAACCGGTTGGTCAGGCGGCGGACTCCTGGCGGCATGCTTCGCATGGACGCTACTCGACCCCTCGAACCCCGATTCCTGGCGCAAGCTCTTCATGTACGCATCGATTCCTGCATACGTGACGTTTGTATTCATCCTGTTGTTCGTGAAGGAGTCGCCGGTCTGGCTTGCTAACCGAACCTACAAGGCGAAACACGCGAAGAAGTCGAGCCTGTTCGAGATCTTCCGCCCGGCCTACCTGAAGATGACCCTGCTGGGCCTGTCGATTTCGATCTTCGGCATGTACGGGTACTGGATCATCACGACCTTTACCCCGACCTATCTGCAGAGCATCCTGCATGTGCGTGTGGACCAGGCTCCGGTGTTCCTGATTTGGACCGGCATCGGTGCCACGATAGGCTATCTCGTCTACGGCCAGCTTGCCGAATTGATTGGTCGCCGCAAGTCGTTTGCGCTGTTCTTCCTGGGCATGGCGATCATGGTGCCGGTGTTCGCATACGGCGCGACATTGATGCCACTGACGGACGGAAAACTAGCATTCACAACCCGCAACATCGTCGCCATTGGCGTCCTTGCGGCACTGCTCGGCTTCTTTACCGGCTACTTCAGCGGCTTCGGCGCCTGGTATTCCGAACTATTCCCCACCAGCATTCGTTCCACGGCGGCCGGCTTCTGTTTCAACTTTGGCCGCGTGGGCGCCATCCTCGGTATCAAGCTGGTGCCGATCCTGATACCGCTGATCGGATTCACTGCGACGATTTCGCTGGCATCGGTGTCCTACCTCATTGCGTCGGCCATGGTGTTCCTGCTTCAGGAAACCAAGGGCGTGCGTCTCACCAGCGACAACTAATCTCTTCTCGAAGGAAGCCTCTGATCATGAAGAATTTCCGCATTGGGCAAATTGTCCCCAGCTCCAATACCACGATGGAGACCGAAATCCCGGCGATGCTGACCTCCCGCTACGCCGAGTTTCCCGATGAACGTTTCACGTTCCACTCAGCCCGCATGCGCATGATGCATGTCACGCCAGAGGAGCTGAAAAACATGGACGTGGCAAGCGACCGCTGCGCGCTTGAATTGAGTGATGCCCGCTGCGATGTCATGGCATATGCTTGCCTGGTCGCCATCATGAGCCAGGGCCGTGGCTATCACCGTGTTTCGCAGGAGCGTCTGGCCAGGATTACCGAGCAGAACAACGCCCCCACGCCTGTGCTCAGTTCCGCCGGAGCCCTGATAGACGCCATCCATGTACAGGGCTACAAGAAGGTTGCAATCATCACGCCATACATGAAGCCGCTCACGCAAACAGTGATCGACTATATCGAGGATTCCGGTATCGAAGTCACCGATTCAATCAGCCTGGAAGTATCGGACAATCTTGCCGTGGGTCGGCTCGATCCGGCAAACCTTGTCGGCCATGCGGATCGCCTCAACATCAGCGGCGCCGATGCGGTCGTGCTGTCGGCATGCGTGCAGATGCCGTCGCTGCCATCAATTCAGGTGGTCGAAGACCGGCTCGATCGGCCTGTGTTCTCGGCGGCGACTTCTACGGTCTACCAGATGCTGAAGACGCTTGGGCTGAAGGCGAAGGTTCCGAGTGCAGGTTATCTGCTGTCCGGAGCATTCTGAATCGAGCAAACCGGACTGATTGAAGATGCCATGACGACGACCTCTGTAAAAATGGTTGCCATCCTGGATGCCCGCCAGGGCACCGCCCGCACGGTGGCCGACTAGTCGCCCGTGAAGGGGAGGGCGGAGATCGTCGTCTTTGGCGACCACGTCGACGATGAAGACTGCACCGTCGAGCGACTGCGCGATTGATGTGATTCGCGCGATGTGCGAGCGCACGTCCTCCCTGCGCAACTTGACGCAACGAGGCCATCGGTGTCATCAAGCAGAGTTGTCGACGCGTATGGAAAACCAACGGCGGCTATCACCCCCGCTCGCCGGCGACGTACCACCCGGATTCTGGCGCAGGATCTCGCACGCGCGCGGCAGTCGAAGCTGGGTCTTGAGCTGGTTGAGGAGCGGCCCGGCGGTCTGCGTTACAAATGCGGGGAACGGCTATTTCACGTTGTTCCAGTCCGCCGGAGGTGTCTCCGGGGCCCATACGCGAATGGGGTGGGAAGTCTCTGACATCAAGGCGACGGTTCGCGAGCTGTGGCAGCGCGGGGTGACGTTTGAGGAATACGGCCTTCCTGGGCTGAAGACCGTCAACAGCATTGCACGCATTGAAGGAGATTACCCGTCCAAGGCTGGGGGGGCGGAAAGGGGGCGTGGTTCCGAGACAATGAAGGCAATCTTCTAGGCATCGGGCAAACCGTTTCTCGAGCGCGACTCTGGGCCGCTGCACGTTGCGATGGCAGCATGCCTGCTCCGCTGTGGGCGAAAAAAAGGGCGACCGCCCGGTCGCCCTCCTTCTAGGCGATGTGCGTCAGCACCGGTGTGCCGAAGCCATGCACGGCCCAATCAGCGGGACTTCTTTGCAATGTCCTTCGCTGCTTCCTTGACGTCTCCCGCGTCCTTGCGCGCTTGGCCACCGGCCTGCTGGAGGTCGCCCTTCAGTTCGCGTGCAGGATTATTGGTCGCTTTGCCCAGGGCCTCGTTGACCTTGCCCTTCATTTTCTCGACCGTACCTTTCACTTGATCCTTGTTCATGGTCTGCTCCTTTGAAAAAGCGCTCTTGCGCACTGCGGATTCGTAGCAGTTCGCGTGCCTATGGCGTTTCCCCGGGCAACGGCATTACGAATCCGGTGTCCCAAGCGCCTTATTGATCCGCAGCGCCACCAGCGTCCCCACCACCCCTGAGAGCAGGTACAGGCTGACCGCGCCAAGGCCGAACAGCGACGACAAGCCTAGCGCCACGAGCGGTGCGAATGCCGCACCGAACAGCCAGCCGAAATCGGTCGTCAGGGCGGCACCGGTATAGCGGAATCGACTCTCAAAGTTGGACGTCACCACGCCCGCCGCCTGGCCATAGGACAGCCCCAGCAGACCGAAGCCGACCAGGATGAAAATGTCCTGGCCCGCAACACCGCCATCGAGCAGCCAAGGTGCGGCCAGGCTGAAGATGCCAATCAGCACGGCCATAGCCGCCAAGGTGGTGCGTCGACCGAATCGGTCGGCAATCAGGCCGGAAACTAGCGTCCCCACAAACGCGATCGCAGCGCCGATGATCTGGACGGTCAGCACGGCAGGCACGCTCTGTGTCTTGCGCAGCGACACCCATGACAGCGGAAACACGGTGACCAGGTGGAACAGCGCATAGCTGGCAAGTGCGGCAAAGGCCCCCAGGAAGATGTTGAACCCTTGCGCGTTCACCATCTGCAGGGTGCTGATGGGTTCCAGCTGTTCTTCCTCGAGCAGTTGCGTGTATTCGTGCGTCACCACCAGCCGCAGCCGCGCAAATAGCGCCACCACGTTGATGGCGAAGGCGACGTAGAACGGATAACGCCAGCCCCAATCGATGAATTCCTGAAACGTCAGGCTGGTATAGAGGAACAGGAACAGCGCCCCGGCGATGATGAACCCGGTCGGGGCGCCCAACTGCCCGACCATGGCGTACCAGCCGCGCTTGTTTTCAGGGGAGTTCAGCGCCAGCAAAGAGGGCAGGCCATCCCACGAGCCGCCAAACGCGATGCCCTGCATGAAGCGGAAGAGCGCCAGCAAATAGATGGCCGAATGGCCGATCGTTGCGTACGACGGCAAGAACGCAATGCCCACCGTGGCCGTGCCAAGTAGGAAGAGCGACGCCGTCAGTTTGGTACTGCGCCCCCATCGGCGCTGGATGCGCATGAACAGCGCCGTGCCGAACGGGCGCCCGATAAAGGCGAAGGAAAAGACCGTGAAGCTGAACAGCAGACCGGCCAATTCACTGGCAAACGGAAAGTAGACCGAAGGGAACACCAGCACCGACGCGATGCCGTAGACGAAAAAGTCGAAGTACTCCGACGCGCGCCCGATCACGACGCCTATGGCAATCTCTGCCGGGGCAACTTCATGGTGTCCCGGGGCGGGCGGGGCAGTGGGCGACGCGCGATGCTGGTGGGTCAGACTTGCCATCGTTGAGTCTCCATCGGGATTCGGGGGAGGGGTTGTCGTACAGCGATCAAAAAGTCCGTCATCACAAGACCAGAATAGCGCCTAAACTGCAACGACAAGTCGAAAGATCGTTGGGCCATCCCAGCGCGACGTTAATCAAACGCCACTTCCGAGACCCATGCCACGCTTCAATGCAGTAGTGACACCCCTTGGAATTACGGGAAGGTCGCTTTGGCGAGGTGCAGCAATTGCCTTGTTGGTGACCCTCACAGGTTGTAGCCACGCGGTGCTGTTGTCGCCGGCTGGCGACATGGCGGTGCGACAGCGGGATTTGATCATCATCGCGACATGTCTGATGTTGCTGATCATCGTCCCGGTGATCGTTCTGACCCTGTTGTTTGCATGGCGGTATCGGGAGAGCGCTGAAAACGCGCACTACAACCCCGATTGGGATCATTCCACCGTGCTGGAGCTGGCCATCTGGGCCGCACCGCTCCTGATCATCATCACGCTGGGCGCCGTCACCTGGGTCAGCACCCATCAACTCGATCCGTATCGGCCGCTGACACGGCTGGATCACGACCGTCCGGTGCCCGCCGAGACCAAGCCGCTTACCGTGGAAGTCGTGGCAATGGACTGGAAGTGGCTGTTCGTGTATCCCGAGCAGGGCATTGCCACCGTCAACGAGCTGGCTGCACCGGTCGACCGCCCCATTGCGTTCCGGATCACGGCCACCACGGTCATGAACGCGTTCTTCGTGCCGTCTCTGGCGGGCATGGTCTATGCCATGCCGGGCATGGAAACCAAGCTTCATGCGGTGATCAACCGGCCTGGCGTCTATGACGGGCTCTCGTCCAACTACAGCGGCGCGGGCTTCTCGCACATGCGGTTCAAATTCCACGGACTGTCGAACGACGAGTTCGACCGGTGGGTCCAGCAGGTCAAGTCGTCGGGCACGTCGCTGTCGAAGGACGCTTACCTGAAGCTCGCCAAGCCCAGCGAGAGCGAACCCGTGCAGCGCTATGCCAGCGTGGCGCCGGACCTTTATGACCGCATCCTGAACCGCTGTGTGGATGGCCAGGCATGCCTGGCCGACACCATGGCGAGCAACCGCAACGTGAAGCGCTTCGATCCGTCGGCGGAAATCTGTACCGCCAGCAATACGGTCGATGTCATGCCCATGTTTGCGCCGGATGCGGCCATCAACGACGGTCGAAGGTTGTTGCGGTAAGCGGCGACACGCCCGTTCGGCTTTTCAGCTCTTTCCGCCCCGTTGATGTTGTTCGCCAACATTGATCGGCCAGAATTGGTGTCAATACAGGCACAGGTGACATCCATGCCCGAGCGTTCTGAACTCGCCAACATGATTTTTGGCCGCCTGACGTGGGAGGCCATTCCGTATCACGAGCCGATCCTGCTCGCCACCTTCGCGGTCGTCGCGCTGGTCGGCCTCGTGCTGGTCGGTGCGCTGACGTACTTCCGCCTCTGGGGCTACCTCTGGCGTGAATGGTTCACCAGCATCGACCACAAGAAGATCGGCATCATGTACGTCGTGCTGGGCATCGTGATGTTGCTGCGCGGCTTTGCCGATGCCGTCATGATGCGGATACAGCAGGCGGTGGCCTTTGGCGACAACCTGGGGTACCTGCCGCCGCACCACTACGACCAGATCTTCACCGCGCACGGCGTGATCATGATCTTCTTCGTCGCCATGCCGCTGGTGACGGGGCTCATGAACTTTGTCATGCCGCTGCAGATTGGCGCCCGCGACGTGGCGTTCCCCTTCCTCAACAACTTCAGCTTCTGGATGACCACCGGCGGCGCCGTCCTGGTGATGATGTCTCTGTTCGTGGGCGAATTCGCACGCACCGGTTGGCTGGCCTATCCGCCGCTGTCAGGCATTCTTGCCAGCCCCGATGTGGGTGTCGATTACTACATTTGGGCGCTACAGATAGCGGGCGTCGGGACCGTGCTATCGGGCATCAACCTGCTGGTCACCATCGTTAAGATGCGCGCGCCCGGCATGACGTTGATGCGCATGCCGATCTTCACCTGGACAGCGTTGTGCACGAAC
Source organism: Ralstonia sp. OTU4908 (assembly GCF_038440115.1). Taxonomy (NCBI): domain Bacteria; kingdom Pseudomonadati; phylum Pseudomonadota; class Betaproteobacteria; order Burkholderiales; family Burkholderiaceae; genus Ralstonia; species Ralstonia sp. OTU4908. The sequence goes on from NZ_JASATD010000012.1 coordinate 139,670, forward strand.
ACGCTGATCGTTGCCGCCTTTCCGGTGTTGACGGCCGCAGTGACGCTGCTCGCCCTGGACCGTTACCTTGGCACCCATTTCTTTACGGTCGAGCAGGGCGGCAGCGCGATGATGTATGTGAACCTGATCTGGATCTGGGGGCACCCCGAGGTCTATATCCTGGTGCTGCCCGCGTTCGGCATCTTCTCGGAGGTGGTGGCCACGTTTTCCCGCAAGCGCCTGTTCGGCTACGCGTCGATGGTGTACGCCACGGTCGTGATCACCGTGCTGTCGTACCTCGTCTGGCTCCACCACTTTTTCACCATGGGCTCGGGCGCCAGCGTCAACTCGTTCTTCGGGATCACGACGATGATCATCTCGATCCCGACAGGCGCCAAGATCTTCAATTGGCTGTTCACGATGTATCACGGCAAGATCCGCTTCGAACCGCCCATGCTGTGGACGATCGGGTTCATGGTGACGTTCGTCATTGGCGGCATGACAGGTGTGCTGCTGGCGGTGCCGCCGGCGGACTTCTCGCTGCACAACAGCCTCTTCCTGATTGCACACTTCCACAACGTGATCATCGGCGGCGTGCTGTTTGGCCTCATGGCCGGCATTACCTACTGGTTTCCCAAGGCCTTTGGGTACCGCCTCGTTTCATCGTGGGGCAAGGCGTCGTTCTGGTTCTGGTTTGTCGGCTTCTACATCGCGTTCATGCCGTTGTACTGGCTGGGCATGCTTGGGGTCACACGCCGCATGAACCATTTCGACGATCCGTCCTTGCAGATATGGTTCCAGATTGCCGCATTGGGCGCCTTGCTGATCGCCGTCGGCATTGCCTGCTTCCTGATCCAGCTTGTGGTCAGCTTCCTCCGTCGGGAAGAACTGCGCGACACGACCGGCGACCCGTGGAATGGCCGCACGTTGGAGTGGTCCACATCGTCGCCGCCGCCGCAGTACAACTTCGCAATGACGCCGCTCGTACATGACGCCGACGCCTGGTGGCAGATGAAGCAGTACGGTTACAAGCGTCCTCAGGAAGGCTTCAAGCCGATCCACATGCCCAAGGGTACCGCTGCCGGCATTGTGCTGGCGGGGCTCTCCACGTTGTGCGGTTTTGCGCTGATCTGGCATATCTGGTGGCTGGCCATCGCGTCGTTCGCGGCCACGATCCTCTCGGCGATCATTCATACCTTCAACTACAAGCGCGACTACTACATTCCGGCGGAAGAGGTGATCCGCACCGAAGCATCGCGCACGCAACTGATGGCAGGCCATGGCTGAAACGACCGCATCTCTGCATGTGACCGGCCCCAGCGGTACCACCACGGTGGATGACATACCGCCGGGCGGCTACCAGTTCCACGTCACCGAAGAACCGCACGTGCCAAACGGCACGCTGCTCGGATTCTGGCTGTACCTGATGAGCGACTGCCTGATCTTCGCGTGCCTGTTTGCCGCCTATGGCGTCCTGGGCCGTGAGTACGCAGGCGGGCCGACGGGGGCAGAATTGTTTGAGTTGCCTCTGGTGGCGCTCAACACATCGTTCCTGCTGCTGTCGTCCATCACATACGGCTTTGCGATGCTGCAGATGCAGCAGAACAAGATCTCGGCCATGCAGATCTGGCTGGCCATCACGTGGGTGTTCGGTGCGGCGTTTCTTGCAGTGGAACTCTATGAATTCGCGCACCTGATCCACGAGGGCGCGGGGCCGACGCGTAGTGCATTCCTGACTTCGTTCTTCTCGCTGGTCGGCACGCACGGGCTGCACGTGACGTTTGGCCTGATCTGGCTGATCGTGCTGATGGTGCAAGTGTCCAAGCACGGTCTGATCACGGCCAACAAGCGTCGGCTGATGTGCCTGTCGATGTTCTGGCACTTTCTGGACGTCGTCTGGATCGGCGTCTTTACCTTCGTCTACCTGATGGGAACGTTGCCATGAGCGCGCACGATCAAACGATGAACGGCCACGGTCATGGCCACGAAGGCCATCATCACGAAGAAGAGATCGGGCCGCACGCCACTCTCGGCGGTTACCTGACGGGCTTCGTGCTGTCTGTCTTCCTGACGGCGATCCCGTTCTGGCTGGTGATGGCGAACGTCTTCGACAGATCGTCAACCACCGCCGTGACGATCCTGCTCATCGGCGCGGTGCAGATCGTGGTACACATGATTTTTTTCCTGCACATGAACGCCAAATCCGAAGGCGGTTGGAACATGCTGTCGCTGATGTTCACGTTGGTGTTGGTCGTCATCACGCTCAGCGGTTCGCTTTGGGTGATGTACCACCTGAATACAAACATGATGCCGCACATGCAGCCCGCGCAGACGACGCCTACCGTCCTGCCGGCCCGAACGCAATAGACGCAATGGGCCTGCATGCGCGCTCCAGAAATCATCGTGACCGACGACGCCGATGACGAATCGATTCAGATCATCGGCAATGGGCTGAACCACTTCAACGATACGCACGTCGGCTATGGTGACCGCCGGCCGCTAGCAGTGCTCGTCCGCGATCCCGACAGCGGCGATGTGGTGGGTGGTGCGAGCGGCCGTACATCGCTCGGGCTCCTGTTTCTTGATCTCTTCCATCTGCCCGAAACGTTACGCGGCATGGGTATTGGCACCGAGGTGTTGCGCAGGTTTGAAGAAGAAGGGCGCCGACGCGGTTGTCGCTCGGCGGTGGTCTATACGATCAGCTTTCAGGTGCCAGGGTTTCACGAACGCAACGGCTGGGTGCGGTTCGGAGAGGTACCCTGCGATCCGCCCGGTACGAGCCGGGTCTTCCTCTGCAAGGCGCTGTGAGTGAAGCCTTCAAGGTTTCACGTTTTCCTGCGCCGCGGCTTCGAGGTATTCCAGAAAGCGGCTAGCGACCGGCTCTGCATCGCCCGTGCGTCGTAACGACAGCACGGGCGATTCTTTTTTGCCGCCGGCCAGCGGCACAAAGCTGACGCGTGCGTCGCCGGCGTGTTGCAGCGTCTTGGGGACGAGCGCCACGCCCATGCCGAACCCCACCATCGTCACCACCGTTTGCCACAGCCGCGCCTCGTGACGGATCACCGGGCTGAAGCCGGCATCAACGCACAGCGCGATGATCAGGTCGTGATAGTGCGGCGATACCGTGCGCGGGAAGAGGATGAACGGGGCTTGCGCGAGCGCGTCCAGCGCCAAGCTCTTGCGACGGGCCAAGGCATGGCCAGCGGGCAGGCAGACCAGGAAGGGTTCCGAGAAGATGGGCGTGGAAACGACTTCGGCGGGAAACGTTCCCCAATACGCGCAGCCTAGGTCGATCTGCTGACGCTGGATGGCTTGGACCTGCTCGCCGGTGTTCATTTCGCGCAGGATGATCTCGACGGCGGGGTGGTCGGCCTCGAAGCGTTGCACCGCGCGTGGCAGGCCGCGATACAGCATCGAATTGACGAAACCGACGCGAAGCCGGCCTGCCAGCCCATGCGCGGAGCGCTGCGTGATGCGTTCCACTTCGGCCGCCTGCTGTAACAGCTTGCGCGCCTCGTCCAATAAAACCTGGCCGGCGTTGGTGAGCGCGACGCTCTTGTTGGTGCGTGCCAGCAACTGCACGCCCAGTTGATCCTCGAACTTGCGGATATCGAAGCTCAGCGCTGGCTGCGAGATGAACAGCCGTTGCGCCGCTCGCCCGAAGTGCAGTTCTTCCGCCACGGCAACGAAATAGCGCAGCTGCTTCAGGTCCATGGCGGTGTTGTCTGACGATAAGGAATACTTATCGTACAGGACAAAAGCTGTATTGGACGATTATCGATGGCGTTTCTATGCTGGCCGGACAAAACAGGAGACAGCGAGGCCACCCGCATGAACGACATCGCCCGCGACCCGCTTAGGACCCAGTCCGGCGGCCATCAGAACATCCCCGACAGCCGGGGCATCAATTTCTTCCACGTCGATCCTGACCTCGGGCGCCTCTTGCGGCTGTACCTGGGTGACGCCCCCTACCGCGAGCTTGAACCGCAGCTCAAGTCGCTTGGCCAACGCGTCTCCGATGAACTTGACGCCTGGGCCATCAGCGCGGATCACAACCCGCCGCAGCTACGCCACCGCACTCGACGTGGCGAAGCCCTGCAGACCATCGACAAGCACCCCGATTACGTTGCGCTGGAGCGCGTGGCCTATGCCGAGCTGGGGCTTGCGTCGATGAGCCACGTCGGTAATGCGTCGCCACCCCTCGTCAAATACGCGCTCACGTATTTGTTCGTGCAGGCCGAGTTCGGTTTGTGCTGTCCGGTCAGCATGACGGATTCGCTCACGCGCACGCTGCGCAAATTTGGCGATCCGGCTCTCCTGGCGCGCTACCTGCCGATGCTGGCCTCGCGCGACTTCGATGTGCTGTACCAGGGCGCGATGTTCATGACCGAGCAGGCGGCCGGTTCCGACGTCGCCCGCATCGCTACGCGCGCCGCGCTGGAAACCGCGCCCGACGGCACGCAAACCTGGCGCCTGTACGGCGACAAATGGTTCTGTTCCAACGCCGATGCCGATCTCGCCATGGTGCTCGCCCGCCCGGACGGCGCACCATCGGGTATCAACGGCCTGGCGCTGTTCCTGTTGCCCAAGACGCTGCGCGATGGGTCGCGCAATCACTACCGTATCGTCCGCCTGAAAGACAAGCTGGGCACCCGTTCGATGGCCAGCGGCGAGATCGCGCTCGAAGGGGCCACCGCATACCTGATTGGCGAGATCGGCCGCGGCTTCCATCAGATGGCCGACATGATCAACATGTCGCGCCTGTCGAATGGTGTGCGCGCTGCCGGCCTGATGCGCCGCGCCACCACTGAAGCGTTGCACATTGCGCGCAACCGAGAAGCCTTCGGCCGCAAGCTGATCGATATGCCGTTGATGCAGCGCCAGCTCCTGAAGATGCTGTTGCCAACGGAGCAGGCGCGCTCGATGTTCATGCAGATCGCGCAACTGCTACCCCTGGCCGACGCAGGCGATGCGCAAGCCGCCAAATGCGTGCGCATCCTGACACCGCTCATCAAGTTCCGCGCTTGCCGCGATGCGCGCCGCGTGACAGGGGACGCGATGGAAGTGCGCGGTGGCACCGGCTACATCGAAGAATGGAGCGATGCGCGTCTCGTGCGTGACGCACATCTGGGCTCCATCTGGGAGGGCACGAGCAACATCGTCGCGCTAGACATTGCCCGGGCCGTGAAGCGCGAAGGCGCGCTGGAACCGCTGCGCGCGCATCTCGTCGGCCTGCTCGATGGCGTGACGTTGCCGGCGCAGAGCGACGCTTTGTTGCGAGCCACGCTCGACCGCGTATGCCGTTCAATCGCAAAGGTGGCGGAAGACGGCAGCGACGAACTCGCGCGTCAGGCGGGCTCCGCGCTGTATCACATCACCACCGCGATCTTCATGGCGGTAGAGGGCATACGTCTGGCGCCGGACCATCGTCGTTTGGCGCTGGCGCATCTGGTGCTGCGTCACAAGCTGCTGCCGATCGATCCCCTGGCCTTGCCCGCGAGCGATGACGGATTGCTGTTCGATTCGCTTGTCAAGCAGCGCGAGGTTCCGTTTGCGCTGGCCATGCGGGCGTTGCCGGCCGGAGAGGCGCAATGAGCGCGATCGATGGCGCGTTGCACGGCCTGAAAGTCATCGACCTGAGCCGCGTGCTCGGCGGCCCGTATTGCACGCAGGCGCTGGCCGATCACGGCGCGCAGGTCATCAAGCTCGAACCGCCCGTCGGCGACGAGACCCGCACCTGGGGCCCGCCCTTCGACGCGAGCGATACCGCCTGGTACTTCAACGGTGTCAACCGCAACAAGCTGGGCATCTCCGTCGATTTGTCCTGTGAGGAGGGCCGCGCGGTGCTCTGGCAATTGCTCGAAGACGCCGACGTGCTGGTCGAGAACTTCAAGCCCGGAACGCTTGCCCGCTGGGGCATGGATTTCGAGCGCGACCTGCAACCGCGTTTTCCGCGCTTGATCCACTGCGCCGTCTCCGGCTTCGGCCCCGATGGCCCGCTTGGTGGGTTGCCCGGCTACGATGCCGCCATCCAGGCGATGGCCGGCCTGATGAGCGTCAACGGCGAGCGCGACGGCGGCCCGATGCGCGTCGGCCTGCCGATCGTCGATATGGTGACTGGGCTCAACGCGCTCGCCGGCATCTTGCTCGCCCTGGCCGAGCGGGAAAAGAGCGGCCGCGGGCAATCGATCGACATCGCGTTGTATGACTGCGGCGTATCGCTGCTGCATCCGCATCTGCCCAACTACTTCGGCTCGGGCAAGGTGCCGCAGCGCAGCGGCAATGCCCACCCGAACATCGCACCGTACGACAGCTACCAGACGGGCACCGCGCCGATCTTTCTGGCGGTGGGCAACGATCGCCAGTTCGCCAGGCTATGCGCGCATGTCGGTGCGGCTGGGTTGGCGCAAGACGCGCGCTTTGCCGACAACCGCAGCCGCTGCGCACACCGCGCGGAACTCAAGGTGGCGCTGGAAGCGCAACTGGCACGCTTCGATTGCGAGACGCTCGCGCAAGACCTGATCCATAGCGGTGTACCGTGCGGGCCGGTGTTGAGTGTCGACGTGGTGGCGCGCCATCCGCATACGCTGCACCGGCAGATGGTGGTCGAGCTGGGTGAGTACCGCGGGACCGGCTCGCCGATCAAGCTGTCGCGCACGCCGGCCACGTATCGCAATGCACCGCCCGCGCTCGGTGCCGATACCGATGCCGTGCTCGCGTCGCTCGGCATTGACGCCGACACCCGGCGGCGCCTGTTCCAGGCCGGCATTCTGAAATGAAGTAACCCAGGTTCACCACGACACGGCAGACAGCCCGGCAGAGGCTGCGCCAAACCGGCAGTACCACCAAGGAGACCAACATGCCTCACCAGCCTGCGCCCCATGTCGCCGCGGCCGCAAACCTCCAGCCGCGCCGGGCCGCGGTTGCCGCGTTCATCGGCACGACCATCGAGTGGTACGACTTCTATATCTACGGCCTCGCTGCCGCACTTGTGTTCGGCAAAGTGTTCTTCTCCAGGACGCTGGACCCCGGCATCGCCACGCTGCTCTCGTTCGTCACGCTGTGGGCCGGCTTTGCGGCGCGGCCCATCGGCGGGATCATCTTCGGGCATCTGGGCGACAAGATCGGCCGCAAGACCACGCTCATCATCACGCTCATCCTCATGGGCGTGGCGACGATGGGCATCGGCCTGCTGCCGGGCTATGCGCAGATCGGCCTATGGGCGCCGGTCGGGTTGGTTGTGCTGCGCGTGATCCAGGGCGTGGCCGTGGGCGGCGAGTGGGGCGGTGCGGTCCTGATTGCCAGCGAAAACGCGCCCAAGCGCAAGAGCATTCTGTACTCGGCGTTTGCTCAGCAGGGTTCGCCTACGGGCAACCTGCTGGCAACGCTGGTGTTCTTCGCGCTGAGTGCGCTGCCGACACCGCAGTTCATGCTGTGGGGCTGGCGCGTGCCGTTCCTGCTGTCGGCGCTGCTGGTGATCGTCGGCATGGTCATCCGCCTGAAGCTGGAGGAGTCGGACGACATGAAGCGCGTGCTGGCACAGAAGAAGACCGTCAAACTGCCGCTCAAAGATGTCGTGCGCGACCACTGGGGCCTCGTGCTGCTGGGTGCCGGTACGCTGCCGCTCATTCATGTGACGTACCTGAAAAGCAACTTCGCGCTGGCGTGGGCCACGAAGGAACTCGGCTACGCCCAGGACACCTTCCTCGGCATCATCGCGATTGCGCTGGTGGTGCAGTTCATCACGCAGCCACTCGGTGCATGGCTGGTCTCGCGCATGGATATGCGTCGTGCGATCTGCCTGATGGTGCTGCCGGAGTTTCTGCTCATGCCGGTGATGTTCTTTGCCATCGAGACGAAGGTGGTCTGGATTGCTCTGCTCGGCATGTGTCTGGCGACGATTCCGCACTCGATGTTCTATGGCGCCATCGGCGGCATTCTGGCGCGCGTGTTTCCGACGCGCGTCCGCTATACGGGGTTGTCGCTGGCGTATCAGCTGTGCTCGCTCGTGGTGGGTGGCGGCACGCCGGTATTTGCGCAGTGGATGCTCAACAGCAGCGGCAACATCGTCGGCGTGGCGGTGTCATCGGCGCTGTATGCGCTGGTGTCGCTGGCATGCACGCTGGTACTGCTCAACCGCACCGGATATCGCGCAGACGAACTGTCCACCGCCGAACGCGCAGATGCAATGGAGTTGGGGCAGGGTGATGCCGATGTCTCCCGGCCGCTCGCCGGCCCGGTGGGCAAGCCTGTGGCTGCTGTCTGAGTTGTTGGGGCCACCGCGTCCTACACGAAACGCGCGGTGGCGCAACTGCCGCACCTTCCCTACGATGACAAGGCGAGCCATGCATAACGGGGAAGCACGCCATGTCCATCTTCGACGAAAACGAGCACCGCGAGGCCTTCTGGGAAACCGTGCGCCAGGCCATCGAGGCGCGCCAGCAAGCTGATGAAGCCCGTCGCGCGGGGCGGTTGACCGGGCTGGCAATCGGCCTTTCAGTGGCGGCGCTGGCGGTTGCACTCATGGCTTGGCGACACCGGTCTGCAGATGATGTGGCTTGAGGCTGTCCGGCTGCGCCACGCTCACTCTTGGCGCTCCATTGTGAATTCCCATTCATAAGATGCGGCGAAGGTGTTGCCGCGACGTCGTAAAGACGGGGTGGGAGGGAGAGCCGCGCGGTTATCTAACCACGATGATCGTGCGCATGGACAGTCGGGCCGATCCGGCATCCAGCCTGAAGCCGCCAGGCGGACTGCTTCAGATCAAGGCGCAGGGAAAGGGCGGCGTTACAATTTGCCGCTTCTTCCCAGGGTGTTCCATGCCACGCGGCCTCGTTCTCGCCACGCCTCAGCTCACGTCGGACGGCACGCCGTTCTCCGCGCAATACGACGACGTCTATCACAGCTCCGAAGGCGGTCTGGCGCAGGCGCATCACGTTTTCCTGGGCGGCAATGGCTTGCCTAGCGCATGGCAGGGCAAGCGAACCTTCACCATTGTCGAAACAGGCTTCGGCCAAGGTCTGAATTTCCTTGCCACGTGGGCCGCGTGGCGCCACGATCCGCAGCGTTGCGCGCGACTCGATTTCGTTTCGATCGAGAAGCACCCATTCGATCGCGTAGGCTTGTCGATCGTGCATCCAAAGGACGGCGCGCTGGCGCCTCTTGCCGAGATGCTCCGTCAATCGTGGCCCGTGCCCGTGCCGGGTGTGCATCGCCTGGCGTTCGATGGCGGCTGCGTCACCCTGACGCTGCTGTTTGGTGACGCGATGGAGACGCTGCCCCAACTGTCGTGCGCTGCCGACGCGTTTTATCTCGACGGCTTCTCTCCCGCAAACAACCCGGATCTGTGGCAGCCGCGCGTGTTCAAGCAGCTTGCGCGGGTAGCGCGCGCCGGCGCGACATTGGCCACGTATACCGCCGCTGGATTCGTACGGCGCGGCTTGCAGGAAGCTGGTTTCGAGGTGCGCAAGGCGCCCGGTTTCGGCACCAAACGCGACATGACCGTCGCGCAATTTCCAACCCACTGGCGCACGCGGCGCGGACCGGCCGAAGCGCCGGTCTGGAGCCAACATCACGCCATCGTGCTCGGCGCCGGGCTTGCCGGCTGCGCCGTTGCAGAACGGCTCGCGTCGCGCGGCTGGCGCATCACGCTCATCGACGAAAACGAGGGCCCCGCGCGAGGCACGTCGGCGCATCGCGCAGCGGCCATGCATCCCCATGTGTCCATCGACGACAGCGTGCTGTCGCAGCTATCGCGCGCAGGCAATCTCCTTGCGCGCCGCCACTGGGACGCGCTGGATCGCGCCGGCTTCGCCGCAGGTTTCCAATGCACCGGCGTCCTGCAACTCGCTGAACACGCCGGCGATGCCATCGAGCAGCAACGCATCGTGCAAGCGCTCGGCTATCCAACCGATTACATCGACTGGCTCAATGTGGAGCAGGCCGCCGAACGCATCGGAGCCAGCGTTCCGCAGGGAGGGTGGTGGTTTGCGCAAGCCGGCTGGGTCGCACCGCCGGACATTTGCCGTGCCAATCTCGCCGCTGCCGGGGCCGCTGTCGACGCACGTTGGAACACGCGTGTCGAATCGCTGCGCCAAGACGGCGATCAATGGGCGGCGCTGGACGCGCACCAGAATGTGATCGTCAGGGCGCCGGTCATCGTGCTCGCCAACAGTCTCGGTGCGGCACGTCTGGCGCCGTTGACATCCGCGTCGCTCAAGCCGGTGCGCGGTCAACTCACCGATGTGCCCGTCACTGCATTGCAAGCCGGCGCCGCGTGGCCAAAGGCCGTTGTTTGCGGCGAGGGGTACCTCTTGCCTGCCGAGCAGGGCGCACAGTCAGTGCGCATAGGTTCCTCATTCCAACCGGGCGCATCCGATCTGACGGAGCGCGTCGCCGATCACGTCGCCAATCTCCGGCGGCTGACCGCGTTGCAACCGGGTCAAGCGGGCGCGCTGGGCAGGCTCGACCCTGCCCAGTTACGAGGCTATGTCGGTGTGCGATGCGTCTCGGCCAATCGGTTGCCGTTGATCGGTCCGCTGGCGGATGAGGCCGCCGCTGCGGTACCCGGTTTTCGCTTGCGCGGGCCGCATGCGCAATTGCCTCGCCTTGCCGGGCTGTATGCCGCACTTGCGTATGGTTCGCGCGGCCTCACATGGTCGGTACTGGGCGCGGAGTTGCTGGCGGCACAGATTGACGGTGGCCCGCTCCCGCTGGAATCCGACCTGGTGGCAGCGCTCGACCCTGGCCGCTTTGTCCTGCGTGCGTTGCAACACGGAGGCCTCCAAGGGCAGGGCGCTGCACGCACGGAAAGCAAGGCTGCGGAACCGCTGGATTAACGCGCCGATTGAAGGGTTTTCCAAGCGTTCCGACCCAAAAAATCAGGGCCGCCGAACGTTCCATGCCATAATATGCGTTTTGCGTTTGCCAGCCTGAACGCGCCCGACGTGCCGTGCATTGTGCATTGAAGCGGCCCTCGCGCCGCATTCCTGCAAGCCCGGCAAGACCAAGAACTTTGAACCACGGCTGCTGCTGGCGCTGCGCCGTTCGACGCAACCATCTTCTGAATCTGGAATTACGACCATGTCGACTATCGAAAACCTCGGCAAGCTTGATCGCAAAGTGACCCTGGCTGTCCCGAAGGCCGAAGTGGAGCAAGAGAAGCAAAGCCGTCTGGCGCGTCTGTCCAAGACCGTCAAGATGTCCGGCTTCCGCCCGGGCAAGGTCCCGATGAAGATGGTCGAGAAGCAATACGGCCAACAAGTCGAATTCGAAGTCCGCTATGACAAGGCGGCCCGTCAGTTCTTCGACATCACGAACGAGCAAGGCGTGAAGGTCGCCGGCCAACCGCGCTTCGAACTGAAGACCGAAGGTGTGGCTGACGATCAAGTCGCCTTCGACGCGACGTTCGAGGTGTACCCGGAAGTGAAGCTTGGCGATCTGGCCGGTGCGGAACTGACCCGCACCAAGACCGAAATCACCGATGCCGAAATCGACAAGACCCTCGACATCCTGCGCAAGCAACGCGTGCATTATCACCCACGCGGAGAAGCCGGCGAGCACGGTGACGGCGGTGCAGCCGTTGCCCAGGACGGCGACCGCGTGACGGTCGATTTCGTCGGCACGATCGACGGCGTGGAATTCGCCGGCGGTAAGGCTGAAGGTTTCAGCTTCGTGCTGGGCGAAGGCCGCATGCTGCCCGAGTTCGAGCAAGCCACGCTGGGCCTGAAGCAAGGCGAATCGAAAAAATTCCCGCTGGCGTTCCCCGAGGATTACCACGGCAAGGACGTCGCTGGTAAGACGGCTGAGTTCACCGTCACGCTCAAGCAAGTTGAGTGGGCGCACCTGCCGGAAGTCAATGAAGCCTTCGCGCAATCGCTGGGCATCGCCGACGGCAACCTCGACAAGATGCGCGCCGACATCCGCGAAAACCTCGAGCGTGAGGTCAAGCGCCGCACGCACGCGTTGCTCAAGGATCAAGTCATGGAAGCGCTGCTGAAGGTGGCAGAGCTGGACGTGCCGAAGTCGCTGGTCGAGCAAGACCAGGAGCGTCTGGTCGAAATGGCGCGTCGCGACCTCGAATCGCGCGGCATGCCGAACGCCAAGAACATGCCGATCCCGGCCGAGATGTTCACGCAGCAAGCTGAGCGCCGCGTGAAGCTGGGCTTGGTGCTGGCCGAAGTCGTGAAGGCCAACGGCCTGGAAGCCAAGCCGGAGCAGATCAAGGCTGAGATCGAAGAGTTCGCCAAGAGCTACGAAGATCCGAAGGAAGTCATCCGCTGGTACTACGGTGACCAACAGCGCCTGGCCGAGATGGAAGCCTACGTGCTCGAAAACAACGTGGTAAATTTTGTGTGCGACAAGGCCAAGGTTACCGAGAAGGTCGTGTCGTTCGAAGAGCTGACCGCCACGCCGGCGCAAGGCTGATTCGATCGATAGAGTTTCCGAAATAAGCACCGGAGAACCGCATGATCCGCAATGAACTGATCGACCAACTTGCCCGTACCCAAGCTTCCGCGCTCGAAACGCAGGGGCTCGGTCTGGTGCCGATGGTGGTCGAGCAGTCGGGCCGCGGCGAGCGCGCCTACGATATCTACTCGCGCCTGCTCAAGGAGCGAGTGATCTTCATGGTGGGCGAGGTCAACGACCAGACTGCCAACCTCGTGGTGGCACAGTTGCTGTTTTTGGAAAGCGAGAATCCGGACAAGGACATCTCGCTGTACATCAATTCGCCGGGTGGTTCGGTTTCGTCCGGCCTGGCGATGTACGACACGATGCAGTTCATCAAGCCCGACGTGTCGACGCTGTGCATGGGCATGGCGGCCAGCATGGGCGCATTCCTGCTCGCGGCCGGTGCCAAGGGCAAGCGTCTGGCGCTGCCGAACTCGCGCATCATGATTCACCAGCCGCTAGGCGGCGCGCGGGGCCAGGCTTCCGACATCGAGATCCAGGCGCGTGAGATTCTGTACCTACGCGAGCGCCTTAACACGGTGCTCTCGGAAGTGACCGGTCAGCCTGTCGATAAGATCGCCCGCGACACGGATCGTGATAACTTCATGAGCAGCGAACAGGCTAAGGAATACGGCCTAATCGACCAGGTCATCGCAAAGCGCTGAAGTGTCGAGGTAATGTGCCGATGGATGTGTAGACGGCGTGGCTGGTGCGTTTTGCGGCACACCGGCTACCGCACGAAACATGTCAAGCGGTGTCAAAAACGAGGCCTCGCGCCTCGTTTTTGCTTAGAACAACACCTGCGGATCGTCGCCAGATAATTTGGCGTATGATGCTGCCAAGAACTACTGGTAATCGTTATGGCGGACAAGAAAGGCTCGACTGGCGAAAAGCTGCTGTACTGCTCGTTTTGCGGCAAGAGCCAGCATGAGGTCAAAAAACTGATTGCCGGTCCCTCGGTCTTCATCTGCGATGAATGTATCGACCTGTGCAACGAAATCATCCGGGACGAAGCCGCCATCTCCGAAAAGGAAGGTGGTCTGGCGGTCAAGTCCGATCTGCCCACACCGCATGAAATCCGCCAAAGCCTGGACCAATATGTGATCGGTCAGGAGCAGGCCAAGAAGATCCTGGCGGTCGCGGTTTACAATCATTACAAGCGCTTGAAGCACCTCGGCAAGAAGGACGATGTCGAGCTGTCCAAGAGCAACATTCTGCTCATCGGGCCGACTGGCTCGGGCAAGACCCTGCTGGCTCAAACGCTCGCGCGTCTCTTGAACGTGCCGTTCGTCATTGCCGACGCCACCACGCTGACCGAAGCCGGCTACGTGGGCGAGGACGTCGAGAACATCATCCAGAAGCTGCTGCAGAACTGCAATTACGAGGTGGATAAGGCCCAGCGTGGCATTGTCTACATCGACGAAATTGACAAGATTTCACGCAAGTCAGACAACCCTTCCATCACCCGGGACGTTTCCGGTGAAGGCGTCCAGCAAGCGCTGCTTAAACTGGTCGAAGGCACGATGGCATCGGTGCCGCCGCAAGGTGGCCGCAAGCATCCGAACCAAGACTTCCTGCAAGTTGATACGACCAACATCTTGTTCATCTGCGGCGGCGCGTTCGATGGTCTGGAAAAGATCATCATGCAGCGCTCTGACAAGACCGGAATCGGTTTTGGCGCAGAGGTGCAGAGCAAGGAAGAGCGCGACGTCAGCGAAGTGCTGCCGCAAGTGGAGCCGGAAGATCTCATCAAGTTCGGCCTGATTCCCGAGTTGATCGGCCGTCTGCCCGTGGTGGCGACGCTGGCCAAGCTCGACGAGGCTGCCTTGATGGAAATCCTGGTCGAGCCCAAGAACGCAATCGTCAAGCAGTATCAGAAGCTGCTGGCAATGGAAGGGGTGGAGCTGGAAATTCGTCCGAGCGCGCTGACGGCAATCGCCCGCAAGGCGATCAAGCGCAAGACGGGTGCGCGCGGTCTGCGTTCCATCGTCGAGCACGCTTTGATGGATGTGATGTATGACCTCCCCAACCACAAGGGGGTGCAAAAGGTGGTGATCGATGAAAGCACGATCTCCGACGAAGGCAAGCCCTTGCTGATTTACGAAGAGCAACCCAAGGTTGCAGGTTCCAACTGACGCGAATGCCCGGCCGGGATGCGCCGTATGCGTCCCATGCAGGAAGCCGTTCGCTTGCGAGCGGCTTTTTTGCTTCGGGAAACCGGGTCGGCATGCGACTTGCAGCAGCGGTCTTGTAAAACCGTCGCTGTGCCCAATTTAGCCCTTACATGACTTTCTGGGGAAAATAATGTCCGGAACCCAACTTTTACCCGCTGAGCAGATTCGCCTGCCGCTGTTGCCGCTGCGTGACGTGGTGGTGTTTCCGCACATGGTGATTCCGCTGTTCGTGGGGCGCCCCAAATCCATCAAGGCGCTGGAAGCTGCGATGGAGGCGGGCAAGAGCATCATGCTCGTGGCGCAGAAGACCGCCGCCAAGGACGAGCCGACCGACAAGGATCTGTACGAGGTCGGCTGTATCGCCAACATTCTGCAGATGCTGAAGCTGCCGGACGGCACCGTGAAGGTGCTGGTCGAGGGCACGCAGCGCGCCAACATCCTCTCCGTCACCGACGACGAATCGCACTTCTTCTGCGAAGCCGTGCCCGTCGGTCCGGAACCGACTGAATCGGCTGAGACCGAGGCGCTGCGTCGCGCCATCGTGTCGCAGTTCGACCAGTACGTGAAGCTGAACAAAAAGATCCCGCCTGAGATTCTGACTTCGCTATCGGGTATCGACGAACCGGGTCGCTTGGCTGACACCATTGCCGCACATCTGCCGATCAAGCTCGAGCAGAAGCAGAAGATTCTCGAGATGTTCAACGTGACCGAACGTCTGGAGAGCCTGCTGTCGCAGCTGGAAGGCGAGATCGACATCCTGCAGGTGGAAAAGCGCATCCGTGGCCGCGTCAAGCGCCAGATGGAGAAGAGCCAGCGCGAGTACTACCTGAACGAGCAGGTCAAGGCCATCCAGAAGGAGCTGGGCGAAGGCGAGGAAGGCGCCGATCTCGAAGAGCTGGACAAGAAGATCAAGGCCGCCCGCATGCCGAAGGAGGCCAAGAAGAAGGCCGAGTCCGAGTTCAAGAAGCTCAAGCTGATGTCGCCGATGTCGGCCGAGGCGACGGTCGTGCGCAACTATATCGACACGTTGGTGGGTCTGCCGTGGCGCAAGAAGAGCAAGGTCAACAACGACCTGTCGAACGCCGAGCAGGTGCTGGATCAAGACCACTACGGTTTGGAAAAGGTCAAGGAACGTATCCTTGAGTATCTCGCCGTGCAACAGCGCGTCGACAAGCTCAAAGCGCCGATCCTGTGCCTCGTGGGGCCGCCGGGTGTTGGCAAGACCTCGCTCGGGCAGTCGGTGGCGCGTGCAACGAACCGCAAGTTCGTGCGCATGGCGCTGGGTGGCGTGCGTGACGAGGCCGAGATTCGCGGTCACCGCCGTACGTACATCGGTTCGATGCCGGGCAAGATCCTGCAGAGCCTGACGAAGGTCGGCGTGCGCAACCCACTGTTCCTGCTCGACGAGATCGACAAGATGGGTGCGGATTTCCGCGGCGACCCGTCGTCTGCATTGCTCGAAGTGCTGGACCCGGAACAGAACCACACGTTCCAGGACCACTACATCGAAGTGGACTTCGACCTGTCGGATGTGATGTTCGTGGCGACGTCGAACTCGCTGAACATTCCGGCGCCGCTGCTGGACCGGATGGAAGTGATTCGCCTGTCGGGTTACACAGAAGACGAAAAGGTCAACATCGCCCGTCGCTACTTGCTGCCCAAGCAGATCAAGAACAATGGTCTGAAGGAGGGCGAGATCGAGGTGACCGAAGCCGCGCTGCGCGACATCATCCGCTACTACACGCGGGAAGCCGGTGTTCGTTCGCTGGAACGCGAGGTCTCGAAGATCTGCCGCAAGGTCGTCAAGCAACTGCTGCTGAAGAAAGAAGCCAATACGTCCGTGAAGGTGGATTCGGACAACCTGGACAAATTCCTTGGCGTGCGTCGTTTCGACTTTGGTCTGGCCGGCAAGGAAGACCAGGTCGGCCAGGTGACCGGTTTGGCATGGACCGAAGTGGGTGGCGATCTGCTGACCATCGAAGCCGCGCTGATGCCGGGCAAGGGCAACATCACCCGCACGGGTTCGCTGGGCGACGTGATGAAGGAGTCCGTCGAGGCTGCGCGCTCGGTGGTGCGTTCGCGGTCGGCTCGGCTGGGTATCAAGGATGAGATGTTCGAGAAGCGTGACATCCACATTCACGTGCCCGAAGGGGCGACGCCCAAGGATGGTCCGTCGGCAGGTATTGCGATGACGACGGCGCTGGTGTCGGTGCTGACCGGGATTCCGGTGCGCGCAGACGTGGCGATGACCGGCGAAATCACCCTGCGCGGCGAAGTGTTGCCGATCGGCGGCTTGAAGGAAAAGCTGCTGGCCGCTCACCGCGGTGGCATCAAGCTCGCGCTGATTCCGGAGGAGAACGTCAAGGACTTGGCTGACATTCCGGACAACGTGAAGAACAGCATCGAGATTCAGCCGGTCCGCTGGATCGACAAGGTGCTGGAACTCGCGCTGGTGCGCAAGCCGGAGCCGCTGCCGGAAGAAGAAGCCAAGCCGGCGCCCGCCCAGGGCGATGACGGCAAGTCGCAGGAAATGGTGCATCACTGACATCTTGGCTTGCCGAGGTTGAAGAAGGGCCCGACATGTTCGGGCCCTTTTTCTTTGCACTGGCTGCGACACGTGGCACACAGTTCTTCGCCTTGACACGTCGATTGACGGCCACTTTAATGAATCCACACTAGCGGTGTTCGGGGAGGTGGCACGATGAATAAAACAGATCTCATCGACCATGTGGCAGCGCAAACTGATATGTCGAAAGCCGCAGCGGGGCGCGCCATCGACGCGCTGATCGACGGTATCAAAGATGCATTGTGCGACGGTGGCTCGGTCACGCTGGTCGGCTTTGGCACGTTTCTGGTCGGCAAGCGATCTTCGCGTAATGGACGCAATCCGCGCACGGGTGCGGCCATCACGATCGAAGGTGGTAAAGTTGCTAAATTCAAACCTGGCAAAGCGCTGAAAGATGCGCTAAACTAGCGGGCTTTGGTGCTCGTGGGTGACAACACGGGCGCCGGACAGTCCGGCTTACGCCGGCGGTACGAACGGGTGCTTAGCTCAGTTGGTAGAGCAGCGCCCTTACAAGGCGCGGGTCGGGAGTTCGAGCCTCTCAGCACCCACCATCGTTCGTATTGCCGCTCCAGCGTCGGAAGGTCCGACCCAATCTGGAGCGGTAGTTCAGTCGGTTAGAATACCGGCCTGTCACGCCGGGGGTCGCGGGTTCGAGTCCCGTCCGCTCCGCCAGAATTCTGTACAAAGGCCCGATTCGTTCGGGCCTTTGTCTTTTCAGCGGCGAATGCTTGCAGGTCATGCCTGTGCGCCATGCCGCGATTGTCCGGAATGTCGGCGGCACCTGATAGAATCGCCGGATTTTCCATCTTCCATTCACCTCCGGTCCAGCATGCTTGATTTCGTACGTACGCATCGGCGCTTGATGTTTCTGGTGCTGCTGATTCTGGTGTTCCCGTCGTTCGTGTTCTTTGGCGTGCAGAGCTATTCGAGCTTCATGGACAGCTCGCATGACGCTGCCAAGGTCGACGGCAAGGTCATCTCGACCAACGAAGTCGACGCGCGCGTGCGCGAGCAGACCGAGCGCCTGCGCCAGATGCTTGGCGCGCAATATGATCCGCGCCAGTTCGAAGGTCCACAGATGCGCCGCGACGTGCTCGACGGCATCATCCAGCAACGCGTGCTGGCCAATGAGGTCACGCGTGCAAACCTGACCATCTCGAACGAGAAGATTCGCGACACCATCCTCCAAATTCCGGCCGTGGCGGCGCTGCGCAAGCCGGATGGCTCCTTCGATCAGGAAGCCTACGTAAGGCTGCTGTCTGCGCAGAACATGACGCCCGAGCAGTTGGAAGGCAATCTGCGCTTCGAGCTCTCGCAGCAACAGATTCCGCAATCGATCGTGTCGTCGGCGTTTGTGCCGAAGTCGCTGGTGGATCGCCTCATCCAGGTACGCGATCAGCAACGTGAAATTCAGGCACTGCTGTTCAAGCCGGCGGACTACGCTGCAAAGGTCAATGCGGACGACAAGGCCATCCAGGCTTACTACGACGCGCACCAGCAGGAATTCTCTGTGCCGGAGCAAGTCAAGGCCGAGTATGTCGTGTTCTCGGGCGAAGAGATGATGAAGCAGATTCCGGTCACGCCCGAGCAGATCAAGGAGTACTACGATCAGAACGCTGCGCGCTTCAAGACACAGGAAGAACGCCGCGCCGCTCACATCCTGATCAAGCTGCCGGACAACGCCAAGCCTGCCGACAAGGAAGCCGCCAAGAAGAAGGCCGAAGAAGTCCTGGCCGAGGTGCGCAAGAATCCCGCGACCTTTGCCGAGCTTGCCAAGAAGTACTCGGGCGATCCGGGTTCAGCCGCGCAGGGTGGCGAGCTGGGCTTCCTCGGCAAGGGCGCGACTGTGCCGCCGTTCGAGAACGCGCTGTTTGCGCTCAAGCAGCCGGGCGACATCAGTGACGTGGTCCAAAGCGATTTTGGTTTCCACATCATCAAGCTGGAAGAAGTGAAGGGCGGCGGCGTGCAGCCCTTGGAAGCCGTGAAGCCTGAGCTTGAACGCGAACTGCGTACGCAACTCGCGAACAAGAAGTACTCGGAGCTGGCCGATGCGTTCTCCAACACGGTGGAAGATCAGTCCGACAGCCTGAAGCCGGTGGCTGACAAGCTCAAGCTGCAGATCCAGACGGCCGACAACGTGACCCGCACGCCGAGCCCGGCGCAGTCCGGCAGCCCCATCGGCAATGACAAGGTGCTCAAGGCGCTGTTTGCCGACGACGTGATCAAGAACCACCGCAATACAGCTGCCATCCAGGTGGGTCCGACCACGCTGGTTGCAGCGCGTGCGGCGGAGTATCGTCCGGCAACGGTGAAGAAGCTGGCCGACGTGCGCGAGCAGGTCAAGGCCAAGGTGATCGCCGAGCAAGCCGCTGCGCTGGCCAAGAAGGCCGGCGAAGAGAAGCTGGCTGCCGTGAAGCAGAGTAACAGCGCCGATGGTTTCGGTGCTGTACAGACGGTCTCGCGCCAGCAGGCGCAGGGCACGCCGCCGGCTGCACTGACAGCCATCCTGCGCGCGGATGCGACCAAGCTGCCGACCACCATTGGCGTCGACCTGGGTGCCCAGGGCTACGCGCTGTATCGCATCAACAAGGTGCTGCCGCCGGCCAATGTGGACGACACGCGGCGCGCTGCCGATGCACAGCAACTGGCTCAGGCCGCGGGTCAGACCGAGTTCAATGCCTACTATGAAGCACTGAAGGCGCGCTCGAAGGTGAAGATCAACAGCAGCGCGGTCGACAGCAGCAAGCCAGCCAATACGGCAGAGGACTGATACGGCGTGCAGAGCACGTAGC
>NZ_JASATD010000013.1:0-131013 GCF_038440115.1 Ralstonia sp. OTU4908
CCACGCAAAAAAAGGGCGAGGCCGGAGGGCTTCGCCTTTTTTGTTTGCGGCCCGCCGGTAGCATGTGCAAGCGCTGTGACGCTGCCTGCGTCGTCAGCGACGCTCGATGCGGACAAAAGAAAAGGGCTTCCGTTTCTGGAAGCCCTTTTTGTTCTCGTATTAGGTTGGCGCGGCTGGCAGGATTCGAACCCACGACCCCTTGGTTCGTAGCCAAGTACTCTATCCAACTGAGCTACAGCCGCAACCGAGAAATGAGATTATACAGAGATTTTCCGCCTTGTGAACCCCCTTCTTCACTTTTTCTTGGAGAGGGCCCGACTTTCTATAATGGAGCCTTGATCGACCGTGGCTTCCATCATGAACAAGGCTTTCGTCCGGGAAGATTCCGGCGATGACGAAGACGATCTGCCCGAGGGCGCCGCGCCCTTGCCCCCCGGTTCCAAGAACTACATCACGCCTGCGGGCTACGAGCGCTTGCGTAGCGAACTGATGCACCTGATCGACACCGAGCGGCCTGAGGTGGTCGGCATCGTGTCGTGGGCCGCATCCAATGGCGATCGCTCGGAAAACGGCGACTACCTGTACGGCAAGAAGCGTCTGCGCGAGATCGATCGCCGCATCCGCTTTCTCACGCGTCGCATCGAAAAGGCGGAGGTTGTCGACGCCAGTTTGCAGGGCGACAACGATCAGATCTTCTTTGGTGCGACCGTCACCTACGCCAACCAGCGCGGTGAAGAGACCACCATCACCATCGTCGGCATGGATGAGGTCGACCTGGACATTGGGCACGTGAGCTGGATCTCGCCGATCGCGCGCGCGCTCATCAAGGCGCGCGAGGGCGACACGGTGCCGCTGCGCACGCCCACGGGTGTCGAGCAGATCGATATTCTCGAGGTCAAATATCCGCCGCGCTCAGCCTGAGTGTTGTACTCAGGCCGGGTGCCCCAGGCAGTAAGCGCCAAAGGCGATGACCGAGCAGGCCGACACGCGCCGTGCGGTGAGCGATTCTTTCAGGAACAGTCGGCCGAGCAGCGCAGCAAACACGACCGACGTTTCGCGCAGGGCCGACACCGGCCCCATCGGCGCGAGCGTCACGGCCCAGATGACGATGCCGTAGGCGACAAGGGAGACCACGCCGCCGCCAAACGTCTTGAGTGTGTTGACGTCGCGCAGGCCGATGTTCAACGGGCCTTTCCACACGCGATAGAGCAGCACCATCGGCAGGCCGTCGAGCATGAACAACCATGCCGAGTACGCATTCGCATTGCCGGCGACGCGCGCGCCGATGCCGTCGCACACCGTGTAGCACGCGATGAATACGCCGGTGGTGAGTGCCGCCAGCGTCGAGCCAAGATCGGCCTTCCGGCCGCGCGCCAGACTGAGAATGCCGCCGCTCACCAGCACTACGCCCGTGAGTGCAATCACGCCAGGCATTTCGCCCGCGAAGAGCGCGGCGCCCACCGTTACGAGCAGCGGTGATGAGCCGCGCGCAATCGGGTACACCTGGCCGAACTCGCCAAACCGATACGCGCGCGCGAGGAACACGTTGTAGCCGACGTGCAGTACCGCGGACAGCGCCACATACGGCCACGCGGCCGGTGCGGGCAATGGCAATGCAATCGCCATCGGTAGTGCTGCCACGCCGGAAGCCAGTGTCATCAGCGTGATAGCGCGCAGGCGGTCCGCGCCGCTTTTCAGCAGTGCATTCCATGAAGCGTGGAGCAGGGCGGCGCAGAGAACCAGGGCGATAACGGCGGGGGTCACGATGACGTGGTGCGCGAAGTGAGGATCGGGTCGATTTTTCTCACCCGATGTAGTGTCGGCAAGAGCCAGAAGGCGCCAGCGTAGCGCCACGAAGTGTGATCAACAATCGATATATACTGACCTGATCTGTGCGAAAAACTCACGCGATATGCGCAAGCTGCCTCCTCTGAATGCCGTGCGCGCCTTTGAATCGGCGGCGCGCCATCTGAGTTTCACGCGTGCGGGCGACGAGCTGAACGTCACGCATGGCGCGATCAGCCGCCAGGTTCAGGCACTCGAGGCGTGGCTCGGGGTGTCGCTCTTTCGCAGGCTGAATCGGCGGGTGGAACTGACTGATGCGGGCCAGCGCTACCTGTCGGAGATTGGCGTAGCACTTGACCGCATCAGCACGTCCAGCCAGGCGCTGCGCGACCGCGACGCGGTGCGCATCCTCCGCGTGAACAGCATCCCGACGTTCACCATGCGCTGGCTGATTCCGCGGCTCTCCACGTTCCAGATGCGCTTTCCGCGCGTGGAGGTGCGGTTGACCACCTCCATCGAAGAGATCGAGGACTTGCCCGATCATTTCGACGTGATCATTCGTGGCGGGCCGGAGATTCATGCGGGGTTTCAATCGGGGCGCTTTCTGGACGAGAGCCGCTTTCCGGTGTGCAGCCCTGTGTTGCTGGAGCGCTTGCCGTTGTCGACGCCGTCGGAGTTGCGGCATCACACGCTGCTGCATTCGGACACGTTGCCCTCCGTGTGGCCAAGCTGGCTGGTGCTGGCCGGCGTACCAAACCTGCGGCCTGCGCATGCGCTCACGTTCGAGCATTTCTATCTGTCCATTCAAGCCGCCATCGATGGGTTGGGTGTCGCGATGGGGCCATCGGCGCTCATCACGGATGATCTCGAGGAGGGGCGTCTTGTGGCACCGTTCCCCAATCTCGCGCTGGGCGCGCGCAGCTACTACTGGTACAGCCCTGCGCGCAATCTCGGTGTCGAAGTGGTGCAGGCTTTTTGCGCGTGGCTCGGCGAGGACCGGCCACAACGTCACGCAAACCTGAACACATCTCTGATCCCAGGTAACGGTGGTAACGCCACGTAACACCCTAGAGGCGGGGGCGGAACGCGATGCTACGATGCACTTAAGCTCGACTGCTGTAGAAAGGAGGCCCTCACATGAAGAGGAGCGCGTGGATTCTCGCCGCATGCCTGGCCGCTGCCGGTGTGGCAGGTTCGATCGCCTTGCCGGCGCAGGCGCAGGTGTCGATCGGTGTGCAGATCGGTCCGAGCTATGCGCCGCCACCGCCCCAGTATGAGCCGGTGCCGGTCTTGCCGCCGGGCTACGTATGGGTGCCGGGTTACTGGCAATGGCGCGATGGCCGCTATGTCTGGCGTCGTGGCTATCGTGAACACGGCCGCCCGGGTTACCACTGGCGCGAGCCGCGTTGGGAGCAGGGTCCGCACGGCTGGCAGATGCATGACGGTGGCTGGGACCGCGGCGACGACGGCCGCTGGCGTGGCCGTGATCGGGATCGCGACTGGGATCACGGCCGCCGCGACCGCGACGACCGCTACCACTGCCCCCCGGGCCATGCGCGCAAGGGCGAATGCTGATGATGCGACGACAGGCCGGTCATGTACCGGCCTGTTTTTTTGCAGGCAAGTCTGTCGACGCCGCAACCGCTGAAAGAGAGGCCGCGGCGCCTTCCGGGAGACCACATGACAATGGAATCGAATTGGCGCACCGAGCTGTACAAAGACTTTGACGTCTACGTACTGGCCATTCCGCGTGCTGAGCGCAAATCGGACAAGAGCGGGCAGGGACCCACGCAGTGGGATTTTGTCGTGCGCATCTGCGAGTCCGGCGCGGACCCGACGGCCGTCGAAACGCTCGTCGCCCATTCGCATGACGAGCGCCCGCTGCCCACGCGTGAATCCGCCGAAGACGCCGGGCTCACGCGCGGCTATGGCTTGATCGATGAATTGCTGGGGCGCAACGCCGTGCAGCAGTCGATCGATCTCTAATGTCCGCTTACGCCGCGAGCGCTGTATCGCGAATGTGCCGGCGTGCGAATTGCCACCACAGCCAGGTCGCGTCCGGGCCCGGCGTGTGGAAGGCGTAGCGCGGGTCGCCGCCGCTCCAGGCGTGGCCCGTGGCGGTGAGTTGGCACAGGCTGACGATGCATTCGCCGTCGCGTATGTCGTTGCGCAGGACATAGCCCTCGCCGCGCGTGGTTTCGCGTGAGACGTTGCGCCCATCGCCCAGATGATTCAGCGCGCGGAACTGCGCGGCTAACTGCGCTTGGTTGGTGGGGTTGACGGCCTCATCGCGCAGACCGTGCAACAGCATCGTTGGCATGCCGGGATAGGCGGCTACATTTACCACGCTGGAGAGTGCATCGACGGCGTCGACGCGTGCCCCGCGGCGCATCAGGTTCAATGCAGACGCCGGCGAGCGTGCCACGCCCAAGGCCGGGCCCGAATGTAGCGCCAACGCGGCAAACAACTTCGGATGACGCAATGCCATCAGGCCGGCCAATCCCGCGCCGGCCGACAACCCTGCCAGATATACGCGCGAGGGGTCTGCGCCAGTTTGTGCCAGGGTTTGTTCGATCAGTTGGGCAATGCCGTCGGCCTCGCGCGCGCCAGCATGCTCCGGGTCATACCAGTGCCAGCAGCATTGCGGATGCGCGCGGCGCGGCTGCTCCGGATACAGCACGATAAAGCCTTCACGGTCGGCCAGCGCGTTCATGCGCGTGCCATGCGCCAGGACTTCGGCCGACTGCTTGCAGCCATGCAGCATCACCATCAGTGCCGGGAGCTTGCTGCCGCGTGTGGGCGGTGTGTAGAGGCAGTATTCCGGCCGGCGCGCCACCACGGCGGGCGACTCGGGTTCGTAGATGAACTGTTCGCGGACGAAGGTGCCCTGGGTGGGCGTGGGGCGTACGCGGCGCGGGCTCTCGCCGCGTGTGGTTGGCTTGAGCGGCTTAACCGGTTTAGGCGGCCATGACTGGCGGCCAAAGCCCGGTGTGGTCAGGGCGTCGACCAGGCGGGTGAAGGATTTCATCCAATTACGGTGCATGGCGGAGGCAAAGTTGCTCGGATGAGGACGATGGTGCGCGTGCTCTCCAAGAGGTCGCAAGGGGTTTCGGTATTGGTAGGACAGTGTGCCAGTGAGTTTGTTGCAATGCAGCATTGAAAGTGGGCGAAGCGCCGCATTGGCGCCTGCATGAGGCGCAAAGTTTGCAATTGAGCGCGGCTGTCATGGAGACACCGTTGGTGAGCGGCTACACTGCCGCGACGGACGAGCCCCGCAGTGGGCGTCTCCACTTTCCCCGTTCCCCGTTGTGTACTTATGGAGGTCGTTATGGGTTTTTTTGACTTCATCAAAGAGGCTGGCGAGAAGCTCTTCCACGGCAGCGCTGCAGCCGCGCCGGCCGATGCGTCGGCGGATGCCGACGCCGCCAAGGCGGCCGACGATGCCAAGGGCCAAGCCATTCAGGACTACATCGCACAGCAGGGCCTGAGCGCCACGGCGCTGTCGGTGCAGGTGGAAGGCGATGCAGCCAAGGTGTTTGGCGTCGCCCCCGATCAAGCCACGCGCGAGAAAATCATCCTGTGTTGCGGCAACGTCGAAGGCATCAAGTCGGTGGATGACCAGATGTCGGTCAACACCGAGTCGGAAGAATCGCAATGGCACACGGTGGAGCGCGGCGATACGCTGTCGGCCATCGCCAAGAAGTTCTACGGCGATGCCAACAAGTACCCCGCCATCTTCGAGGCCAACAAGCCGATGCTGTCGAATCCGGACAAGATTTATCCGGGGCAGAAGCTGCGTATTCCGGCGGCGTGATTTGGCTTGTCTCGTTTCGGAGGCGCAAAGCAAAAAGCCCAGTCGTTGAAGACTGGGCTTTTTTATTCTGGTGCCGCTGACCGGAATCGAACTGGTGACCTTCGCATTACGAATGCGCTGCTCTACCGACTGAGCTACAGCGGCGTCGGAAACAGCGATTCTAACAGAACTTTTTGTCGCTCTGCAAGAACCGCTGGAACAACAACCTCACATGGTCTCGTTACGCCGTCTTCTTGGCCTCGAGGTGATATTGCGTGACGCGATCCACCTCGTTCTTCGACCCGAGGACGACCGCCACACGCTGGTGCAGCTGTTCGGGCTGGATATCCAGAATGCGTTGCTCGCCGTTGGTGGCCGCGCCGCCGGCCTGTTCCACCAGGAAGGCCATCGGATTGGCCTCGTACATCAGGCGCAGCTTGCCGGCCTTGCCCGGCTCGCGCTTGTCCCACGGGTACATGAAGATGCCGCCGCGCGTGAGGATGCGATGCACGTCAGCCACCATCGAGGCGATCCAGCGCATGTTGAAGTCCTTACCGCGCGGGCCTTCGGTGCCGGCCAGGCACTCGTCGATGTAGCGGCGCACGGGTGGGGCCCAGTGGCGCATGTTCGACATGTTGATGGCGAATTCCTTCGTGTCGACCGGAATCTTCACGTCGCGGCTGGTCAGCACGAAGCTGCCGACTTCGCGGTCGAGCGTGAACATGTGCACGCCATTGCCAACCGTCAGCACCAGCGTGGTCTGCGGGCCGTACACGGCGTAACCGGCGGCAACCTGCTTTGCCCCAGGCTGCAAGAAATCGGCTTCGGTCACAGCCTGGCCCGCTTGGGGCATGTGCAGCACCGAGAAGATCGTGCCGATCGATACGTTCACGTCGATGTTGGACGAGCCGTCGAGCGGATCGAACAGCAGCAGGTATTCGCCCTTCGGATAGCGGTGCGGAATCTCGTAGAACGATTCCATTTCTTCCGAGGCCATGGCGGCCAGGTTGCCGCCGTATTCGTTGGCTTCGAGCAGGACTTCGTTGGCGATCACGTCCAGCTTCTGCTGGGTTTCGCCTTGCACGTTGCCGGTGCCGGCCGAGCCGAGCACGCCGGCAAGGGCCCCCTTGTTGACGCTGTGCGAGATCGCCTTGCAGGCGCGCGCCACGACTTCGAGCAGCAGGCGCAGCTCGGCCGGGATGGTGTTGTGCTCGCGCTGCTCTTCGATCAGGTAGCGGGTGAGGTTGATGCGCTTCATGGGTTCTCCTGAGACGGGCGCGATTTTACGATACAAGCGGTGACATTCAGGCCAGCGCCTTGCCAACGATCTCGCGCACATCGCGCGAGAGGCTCGGATGTGCCGCCACGCGCTTGAGCGCGTCCTGCATGGCGTCGCGCAGCGCGGGCACGTACTTGCGCCAGCGGTCCAGCGCGCGGGCCAGGCGGGCAGAGACCTGCGGGTTGATGGCGTCGAGCGCCAGCACCTGCTCGGCCCAGAACGCATAGCCCGACCCATCGGCGGCGTGGAACTGCGCTGGGTTGCCCGAGCAGAAGCTGAAGATCAGCGAGCGCGCGCGGTTCGGATTGCGCAGCGTAAAGGCCGGATGAGTCATCAGGGCTCGAACGGTTTCCAGCGTTGGCTTGCCGAAGGCGCCCGGCTGCATGGCTTGCAGCGAGAACCACTTGTCGATGACGAGGGCATCGTCGGCAAATCTCGTGTAGAAATCGGCCAGCGCCCCTTCGCGGCCAGGGGCGTAGCTGTTCACCATGGCGGAGAGGGCGCCCATGCGGTCGGTCATGTTGGTGGCGCCGGCATATTGCCGTTCGGCCAGGGCCAGCGCCTCAGGGGCTTCGGTTTCCACCAGATAACCGAGGGCGATGTTCTTGAGCGCACGCTTGCCTGCAGACACCGCATCTGGCGAGTAGGGCCCCTCGGTTTGGTTGTCCTGATAGGCGCGCAGCAACTCTGCGTTGAGCTTCTCCGCAAGCGTGCGGCGCAGCGTGCGGCGGGCGGTGTGAATGGAAGCCGGGTCGGCCACGTCCATGCATTCGGCCAGGTAACTTTCGGCGGGCAGGATCAGCATCTGCTCGCGGAAGGCCGGATCGAGCGAGGTGTCGGCGACCACGGCACGCAGGGCTTCGACCAGCGCCGGATCCACCAGCGGCGCGCGGCCGTGCTGGATGTCCGTCACCATGCGCAGCAGTGTGTCCGTGGCCAGGCGTTGGCCGGCCTCCCAGCGGTTGAACGGGTCGGAGTCGTGCGCGAGCTGGAACGTAAGCTGCTCGGTCGTATAGCTGTATTCCACGATCACCGGCGCCGAGAAATTGCGCAACAGCGAGGGCAACGGCGCTTCGGCCACATCTTCGAAGACGAAGGTCTGCTTGGTTTCCGTGAAGTCCAGCACGCGTGTGGTCACGGGCGAGGGCGATGCGGGCTCGCCACGCAAGCGCAGAGGCAAGTCGCGGCCGTTCTTGTCGATCAGGCCGATCGCAAACGGAATGTGGAACGGTTGCTTCTGGATGCCGCTGTTCACTTCGATGCCGACCGGCTCACAGCGCTGGCGCAGCGTGAGCGTGTAGGTATGCGTGGCGGCATCGTGGTGGCCTTCGACTGCCACGAGCGGCGTGCCGGCCTGGCTGTACCAGCGGCCGAATTGCGTGAGGTCGCGGCCGTTGGCATCGGCCATGGCGGTGCGGAAATCGTCGCAGGTGACGGCATGGCCATCGTGGCGCTGGAAGTACAGGTCCATGCCCTTGCGGAAGCCGTCGCGGCCCAGCAGCGTCTGGTACATGCGGACGACTTCGGCGCCTTTTTCGTACACCGTGACGGTGTAGAAGTTGTTGATTTCTTCGTAACTGTCGGGCCGCACCGGGTGGGCCATCGGGCCCGCATCTTCCGGAAACTGCGCCTGGCGGAGCAGCCGCACGTCTTCGATGCGCTTGACGGCGCGAGCGCTGGCGGCTGCGGCTTCATTGCCGGCTTGCGCGGCCGCTTGTGCCGCCATGTCGGCGGAGAATTCCTGATCGCGGAACACCGTCAGGCCTTCTTTCAGGCTCAGCTGGAACCAGTCGCGGCAGGTGACGCGGTTGCCCGTCCAGTTGTGAAAGTATTCGTGGCCCACCACCGATTCGATGTTGGCGAAGTCAACGTCGGTGGCGGTCTCTGCATTGGCCAGCACGTACTTCGTGTTGAAGATGTTCAGGCCCTTGTTTTCCATCGCGCCCATGTTGAAGTCGCCCACGGCGACGATCATGAAACGGTCGAGATCCAGCTCCAGGCCGAAGCGGCGCTCGTCCCAGTGGATGGAGTGGATCAGCGAATCCATTGCGTGGCGGGTCTTGCCCAGGTCATGCGGCTCGACCCATACCTGCAGCAGTTTCTCCTTGCCCGATGCGGATTGAATGCGCTCCTCGATGCACTTGAGCTTGCCTGCCACCAGCGCGAACAGGTACGACGGCTTCTTGAACGGGTCGTGCCACACCGCTTCGTGGCGGCCGTCCGGCAGGTCGCGCTCCGACACGAGGTTGCCGTTGGACAGCAGCACCGGGTAATCCGCTTTCGATGCGCGCAGCGTGACGGTGTAGACGGTCATCACGTCCGGGCGGTCAAGGAAGTAGGTGATCTTGCGGAAGCCCTCTGCCTCGCACTGCGTGAAGAAATTGCCGTTGGAAACGTACAGACCCATCAGCGACGAGTTCGCGGCGGGATTGCAGTACGTGGTGAGTTCCAGCGTGAAGCTGGCGCCAACATCGGCCGGTACGGCTTCGATGGTGAGTGTGTCGCCGGAAGCCTGCAGGCCGGACAGCGCCTTGCCGTCGACTGTTGCGCCCGCCAGCTCCAGCCCTTCACCTGCCAGCACGAGCGGCTTGCCGGCATCCGTGCGCGTCAGGCGCATGCGGTTGACGACACGGGTGCGCTCGGGCACCAGATCGATCTCCAGGGCCACTTCGTCAATGCGGAAAGCGGGCGCGGTGTAGTCCTTGCGGTAAATCGTGACGGCGGTATCGGTGCGCAACATCGGTAACATCCTCGTAGAGGTACGCAAAAGGCCATTGTACTCAGCCCCTTGGCGGGAATCTTCCGCGTTGGGTGTCACTCTGAGTAACAGACCGCGCGCAGCCTGTTTCCGGGGCCCGCGGCCATCTGTCTGATTGAGAGTAGGGGGATTTTCATGTGGAAATGGATCAAGTCATCGGGCGTCTGGCCGACGGCCGGCGCGTTGATGGCGGCCAGCCTCCTGGCGGGCTGTGCCAGCACGGTCACCAGTCAGGTGACGGCGTTCCGGCAACCCGGCTGGACCGACACCCCGCCGCGCACCTATGCCTTCGAACGCCCCGCAGCGCAGCAAAATGACCTGGAGCGCCAGACCTACGAGGCCTGGACGTCGGACCAACTGGCCGCCCACGGTTTTACCAGCGTACCGCGCGCCAGCGCCCGCTACGTGGTCCGCCTGGACTATTCGACCGCCACGCGGCTCGTGCAGGTGCGTCAGCCCGTGTATCCGGATCCGTACTGGGGCCCCGGGCCTTGGGGGCCGTGGCGCAGTCCCTGGGGGCCCTGGGGCCCGTGGGGTCCGCAATACGTCGACACGAACGTCCAGGTGCCGTTCTACACCTATCACGTGGAAATTGACGAGGCAGCCACCGGTCAGCGCGTTTATCAGGTGACGGCGCAAACGCAGGGTGGGGATGGCTCACTGACGGCTGTGATGCCCTATCTGGTGCGTAGTGCTTTTGCCAATTTCCCGGCGCCGAATGCGCAGCCGATCCTCGTGGAATTGCCGGTTGATCCATCGGTGAAACCGGCGGCAAAACCAGCATCCGGGCCGGCACCTAAGTAGTGCGCCCGGGTGGGTTTTGGCCGGCGGTCTACGTTAGAATGCGGGACCTAATCTGTAGGCCGCCAGCCGTACCCCGCTTGAGCGTTGTCACCTCATCCCGTCTCGCGCCGACCGCCACCCTTGGCCGGCGCTGCGTCCGCTCCGTCGCTACCCTTCTGACGGTGCCCCAGAACGCGTGCGGCCTCGCCTCCGGTTTCTCTCTGTTCCCACTGGTTTTTGCCACTTTGTCTCAGGGAGTTTCTGCCTGAGCGCCTGAGCGCCTCTCCGCGGAACTCCCCATCAGGATGCATTGCTATGAACGACAAGCTTCACGACGCCTCGCCGGATTCCCAA
Organism: Ralstonia sp. OTU4908; assembly: GCF_038440115.1. Classification (NCBI taxonomy): domain Bacteria; kingdom Pseudomonadati; phylum Pseudomonadota; class Betaproteobacteria; order Burkholderiales; family Burkholderiaceae; genus Ralstonia; species Ralstonia sp. OTU4908. Next base: position 10,753 of record NZ_JASATD010000013.1, read on the forward strand.
GACCAAGGCGCCGAGGCCGAACTGCGCCGCGCGGCGTTTGAATATCACCGCGCCCCCACGCGCGGCAAGATCGAGGTTCGCCCGACCAAGGCGCTGATCAACCAGCGCGACCTCTCGCTGGCGTATTCGCCGGGCGTGGCGTATCCGTGTACCGCGATCGAGCAAGACCCGTCGCTGGCGGCGGAGTACACGTCGCGCGGCAACCTGGTCGGCGTGATCACCAACGGCACTGCGGTGCTGGGTCTGGGCGACATCGGCCCGCTGGCCAGCAAGCCCGTGATGGAAGGCAAGGGCTGCCTGTTCAAAAAATTTGCCGGCGTGGATGTGTTCGATATCGAACTGGCCGAGCGCGATCCGGACAAGCTGGTCGACATCATCGCCTCGCTGGAGCCGACGCTGGGAGGGATCAACCTGGAAGACATCAAGGCGCCGGAGTGCTTCTACATCGAGCAGAAGCTGCGTGACCGCCTGAACATTCCCGTCTTCCACGATGACCAGCACGGCACGGCGATCATCTCGTCGGCGGCGCTGCTCAACGGCCTGAAGGTCGTCGGCAAGGACATCGGCAACGTGAAGGTGGCCGTGTCGGGCGCGGGCGCTGCGGCCATTGCCTGCCTGGACGTGATGGTCGGCCTGGGCGTCAAGCGCGAGAACGTCTACGTGGTCGATTCGAAGGGCGTGATCTACGCCGGCCGCGACGCCAAGATGGAGCCGAACAAGGCCCGTTATGCGCAGGACACGTCGGCCCGTACGCTGGCCGACATCGTGCGCGATGCAGACGTGTTCCTCGGTTGCTCGGCCGCCGGCGTGCTGACCGCCGACATGGTCAAGACCATGGCGCCGAAGCCGATCATCCTGGCGCTGGCCAATCCCGAGCCGGAAATCCGCCCGGAAATCGCCAAGGCCGCGCGCCCGGACTGCATCATCGCTACGGGCCGCTCGGACTACCCGAACCAGGTCAACAACGTGCTGTGCTTCCCGTACATCTTCCGCGGTGCGCTCGATTGCGGCGCCACCAAGATCACGGAAGAGATGAAGCTGGCATGCGTGAAGGCCATTGCCGAGCTGGCAGAAGCCGAAACGAACGACGCCGTGGCGCAGGCTTACGCGGGCCAGGACCTGACTTTCGGCCCGGATTACATCATCCCGAAGCCGTTCGATTCGCGCCTGATCGAGAAGATCGCACCGGCCGTCGCCAAGGCCGCGGAAGAATCCGGCGTGGCCACGCGTCCGATCAAGGATCTGGATGCCTATCGCGCCCAGCTGAGCGACTTCGTGTACCACACGGGCCTGACCATGCGCCCGGTGTTCTCGGCCGCCAAGGCCAACCCGAAACGCGTCGTCTACGCCGAAGGTGAAGAAGAGCGCGTGCTGCGCGCCGTGCAGACGGTGGTGGACGAAGGCCTCGCCAAGCCGATCCTGATCGGCCGTCCGCACGTGATCGAAATGCGCATCCAGAAGGCCGGCCTGCGCCTGAAGCCGGGGGTGCATTTCGAGCTGGTCGATCCGGAAGACGACCGCCGCTATCACCAGTACCACACCGCTTACCACGAGCTGATGGGCCGCAACGGGGTGACGCCGGACATGGCGAAGTCGGCGCTGCGCCGCTCGAACACCCTGATCGGTGCACTGCTGGTACGCCTGGGTGATGCCGATGCGCTGCTGTGCGGCACGGTCGGCCGCTTTGATGCCCACCTCGAACACGTGCGCGACGTGATCGGCCTGGCTCCCAACGCCAAGGTGTTCGCCGCCATGAACGGCCTGATGCTGGAGAAGCACACGCTGTTCATCACCGATACGTTCGTCAACGAGCTGCCGAGCGCAGAAGAGCTGGCCGACATCACCAAGCTGGCGGCAGAAGAAGTGCGCCGTTTCGGCCAGGAGCCGAAGGTGGCGATGCTGTCGCACTCGATGTTCGGCTCGTCGAAAAACGCATCGGCCCGCCGCATGCGCGCTGCGTATGACCTGCTGAAGGTGGAAGCGCCCGACCTGCAGGTGGAAGGTGAGATCCAGGGTGACGCGGCGTTGTCGGAAGACATCCGCCATCACTTCCTGCCGAAGAGCGCCTTCTCCGGCAGTGCGAACCTGCTGGTGATGCCGTCGCTCGACGCGGCCAACATCGCGTTCAACCTGCTCAAGATCACGGGCGGGCAGGGCGTGACGGTGGGCCCGATCCTGCTGGGCGCGGCCAAGCCGGTGCACATCCTGAACCCGTCGGCCACATCGCGCCGCATCGTCAACATGACGGCGCTGGCGGTGGCAGACGTGTCGGCTACGCGTTGATTGGTTGATCCAACTGTTGGGCCGCTGAAGGTTGGCGGCCCAAAAGAAAACGGCGCCTGGGGAAAGTCCAGGCGCCGTTTTTCTTTGCTGCCGACTGCTTAGAACTTCGCGCGGATGCCCACGCCGAAGGTGTCTGCCGAGCTGAGGCTCGTCACCTTGTCGCGCATGTACGCGGCGTACACGTCAGTGCGCTTGGACAGCGAATAGTCGTAACCGACCGCCCACGTGTTGCGCTTCACGTCAGCCGCGCCCGAAGTTTTGGTGTATGCGTACGACGCGAGGATGCTGCCCGGGCCGACCGGCACCGATACGCCCAGCTGGCCGCCGTTGCTCTTCGCATCGCCGGAGTTGATGGCGTTCTTGATGTACTGGTATTGGCCGTACAGCTTGACCACGCCAAAGTCGTACGTGGCACCGAGCTGCGCAGCCGTCTGACGCGAGAAGCCTGCCACCAGTGCGTTCAGGTCACCCGGGGCGGAGTCGAAGCGCACCTGCTGGAAAGCCGCCGTGGCTGCGAAGTTGCCATGGAAGTACAGGAAGTTGCCGCCCCACTTGTTCTGGCCGTTGTGGCCGGCTTGCTCGCCCGCGCCGTAGATGAAGTTGGCGGTCAGACCGTTGAAGTCCGGCGTCGAATACATGATCGCGTTGTTCCAGCCCGAATCGCCCACCAGACCCGAGATACCGCCGGGGCCGCGCAGGCCGTTGCCGAGGTACGTGTGGAACACCATCGGCGAGAACGTGTACGAATCGATGAACGGGTTGAACAGGATCGTCGATACGAAATACGGCGGCGTCAGGCGGCCGAGCTTGATCGAACCCCACGTGCTCGATTGCAGGCCGACGAACGAGTTCCGGGCGAAGAACGTATCGCCGTCAAAGCGCCCGTACTTGCCGGTGTCCGGGCGGAAGAACGCTTCCAGCGTGAAGATCGCCTTCAAGCCATTGCCCAGATCTTCGCTGCCCTTCATGCCCCAGTACGAGGTCGACATACCGCCCGAGTTGACGCCCCAGGCGCGGTCCGATGCGCCCAGGCTCTTGGTGGCGCCCGCCCAGGCATCCACCTGGCCGTACAGCGTGACGGACGATTGCGCCTGCGCACCGGCACTTGCTGCCCCCAGTGCCGATGCCACTGCCAGCGCGGCCATGCCACGCTTGAATTTCGACTGCATTGCTACCTCCTTTGTTGTTGAAAGTCACTGCAGGTTGCGCCGCATTCTTTGATGCGGTCACAGGCCGGCTGGTCAGGCTCCATGCCGGACGGTGTCCCATGCCCCATGACACCGCGCCCACAGCGTTGTTTTTTGCTGCTGAACCTGAGAAATCAGTTGGCGGCGATCAAATCGGCCAGACGGAAACCCGCGATGCGATGAATCTGTTCGAGCGATGCACGCAGCTCGGTATCGCGGTCGTTTTCCACGCGCTTGCTGAAGTTGTCGATGATCCCGTGGCGGTCATAGCCGCGCACCGCCAGGATGAACGGAAAGCCGAACTTCTCGTTGTACTGCGCGTTGAGGGCCTGCAGGCGTGCAAACTCTTCCGGCGAGCACTGGTTCAGGCCCGCACCACTTTGCTCGCGCGTCGACTCGGCGGTCAGTTCACCGCGCACGGCCGCCTTGCCCGCCAACTCAGGGTGAGCGCGCACGAGCTTGAGCTGCGGCGCAATGCCGGCGGTATCCACGGCATTGCGCATGGCGGCCGCGAGCGCTTCGGCCGAAGCGAACGGGCGCTGCGTTGCGGCCTGTTCGGCCACCCACGGCGAGTGCTCGTAGATGCCGCCGAGGACTTGCACGAACTGCGGTGCGTCCATGCCGTTGAGTTGCGAGAGGGTGTAGGTGGTCTGGCTCATGCTGCGGTGCTCAAAACGGGTTGCTTTGCATACGGATGGTTCTGGATCCAGTGCTGCGCGATGTCGATGCGCCGGCAGATCCACACCTTGTCGTGCGATTGCACGTAGTCGAGGAAGCGCTGCAGCGCGCGGAAGCGCGCCGGGCGGCCCAGCAGGCGGCAGTGCATGCCGATCGACAGCATCTTCGGCTGCGCAAGGCCATTCGGATCGCCTTCCTCGTACAGCACATCGAAGGCGTCCTTCAGGTACTGGTAGAAGTGGTCGGCCGTGTTGAAGCCTTGCGGGCTGGCAAAACGCATGTCGTTGGTGTCGAGCGTGTACGGCACCACCAGGTGCGGTTTGTGCTCACCGGACGAGGTTTCGACTTCGGTCCAGAAGGGGAGGTCGTCGCCGTAGTAGTCGGCGTCATACGCAAAGCCGCCGTGCTCGACGACCAGGCGCCGCGTGTTGGGGCTGTCGCGGCCGGTGTACCAGCCAAGCGGCGCATTGCCAGTCAACTCGCGGATGATCTCGACGCCGGTGCGCATGTGCTCGCGCTCGGTGGCTTCGTCGATGTTCTGGTAGTGGATCCAGCGCCAGCCGTGGCAGGCGATTTCGTGGCCCAGATCAACAAAGGCTTGCGTCACGTCCGGATGGCGCTGCAGGGCCATCGACACACCGAAGATCGTCAGCGGCAGGCCGCGCTTTTCAAACTCGCGCAGGATGCGCCACACGCCCGCGCGCGATCCGTATTCGTAGATCCCCTCCATGCTCATGTGGCGGGCCGGGTAGGCCGCGGCGCCGATGATCTCAGAGAGGAACTGCTCGGAGCCGGCATCGCCGTGCAACACGCAGTTTTCACCGCCTTCCTCGTAGTTGAGGACGAACTGCAGGGCGACGCGCGCGCCGCCCGGCCAATTGGCGTTCGGCGGGTTCTTGCCGTAACCGATGAGATCGCGTGGATAGTTATTGTTTGTCATGGTTTTTTCATGTCGAGGAGTCTTCATACAACGCCGGTCAGACAGTGGAATGCGGCTTTCCAAATTCACGACATCACGGCGGCGTCATGAACGAGGCAAGGCGCCGCCGCGTCAGGCCGGGACTGCCCGGGCAGCCTGCGCGAGTTCCAGCGCGAGCCTCCGGTGAACCGTGAGATGGGCGTCGAGTTCCAGCGTGGTCAGGCGGCCGTCTTCGACGACCACGTGCCCATTGATCACGCTGTGCGCCACATTGGACGGGGCGCAGAACACCAGCGCCGCGACCGGGTCGTGGTCGGCGCCGGCAAAACCGACCTGGTGACGATCGAAGCTGACAAAGTCGGCCGACATGCCGGGTGCAAGCGCGCCGATGTCGTCGCGGTTGAGCACACGCGCGCCGCCGAGCGTGGCGATCTCCAGCGCCTCGCGCGCGCTCATCGCCGCGGGGCCAAAGCCGACACGCGCGAGCAGCATGGCTTGGCGCGTTTCGCCGAGCATGTGTGCGCCATCGTTCGACGCGCTGCCATCCACGCCCAGCCCGACCGGCACGCCGGCATCGCGCATGGTGCGGATGGGCGCAATGCCCGACGCCAGCCGCATGTTCGAGCACGGGCAATGCGCAACGCCGGTGCCGGTGCGTGCAAACACGTCGATGCCGTGCGCGTCGAGCTTCACGCAGTGCGCATGCCACACGTCGCGGCCAACCCAGCCGAGGTCTTCCGCGTACTCGGCCGGCGTCATGCCGAACTTCTCGCGCGAGTAAGCGATGTCGTTGTCGTTCTCGGCCAGGTGGGTGTGCATCGACACACCGTAGCTGCGCGCGAGCTTGGCCGATTCGCGCATCAAGTCGCGCGAGACGGAGAACGGCGAGCACGGCGCCACCACCACACGCAGCATCGAATGGCGATCGGCGTTGTGCCACGTTTCGATCAGGCGCTGCGTTTCCTTCAGGATGGCTTCTTCGCCTTCGACCACGCGGTCCGGCGGCAAACCGCCCTGGCTGCGGCCGACGCTCATGCTGCCGCGCGCCGCGTGAAAGCGCATGCCGATCTGCTGTGCGGCTTCGATCGAATCATCGAGCCGGCTGCCGTTGGGGTACAGATAGAGATGGTCGCTGGACGTCGTGCAGCCCGACAGCAGCAGTTCCGCCATCGCCGTGAGCGTAGACACGCGCACCATCTCGGGCGTGAGGCCGGCCCACACCGGGTACAGGTTGGTCAGCCAGCCGAACAGTTCGGCGTCCTGCGCGGCGGGCAGGGCGCGCGTCAGGCTTTGATACATGTGATGGTGCGTGTTGACGAAACCCGGCGTGACCACGTGGTCGCGCAGTTCCATCACGCGTACGTTGGATTGCCCGATGGCCTCGCGGTACTGCGACGGCAGATCGGCCGTGGCGCCAACCCATTCGATTACGCCACCGCGCGCAACCAGGGCGCCGTCGGCGATCTCCCGGCGTTGCGCATCCATGGTGACCAGCACGTCCGCATGACGGGCGATCAGAAGCGGGTCGTTGTGCGCGACAGTGGCATTCATGCAATTACTCCGTGCCGTGGGTGTTGGCGGCAGCGTCGCGCATTGCGTGCTCGGTCGACTGCATGCCGTTGTAGTACAGGTTCAGGATGACCGCGACCAGCGTGCCCAGCACGATGCCGCTGTGCGTGACGGGCTCCAGCCAATGCGGCAGGTACTGGAAGAAGGTCGGGGCCAGCGTCGGGATCATGCCGAAACCGATCGCGATCGCCACGATGAAGAGGTTGTGGCGGTACTTGTTGAAATCGATCGAGCCGAGAATGCGCACACCCGTGGCGGCCACCATGCCGAACATCACGATGCCCGCCCCGCCCAGCACGAACGAAGGAACCGACGCCACGATGTGCGCCATCTTCGGGAACAGGCCGAGCGCGATGAGAATCACGCCGCCCATGGCTGCCACGAAGCGCGACCGCACACCCGTGACCGTCACCAACCCAACGTTCTGTGAGAACGACGTGTATGGGAACGTGTTGAACACACCGCCGATCACGGTGCCCAGGCCGTCCGCGCGCAGGCCGCGCGTGAGGTCATCGGTGGAGAGCTTCTTGCCGGTGATTTCCGCCAGTGCCAGGAACATGCCGGTCGATTCCACCAGGGTGATCAACATCACGATGCACATCGAAGCGATGGCACCGAAGTGGAAGGTCGGCATGCCGAAGTGCAGCGGCGTGATGCCGGCCACCCAGTCGGCTTCGGTGATGCCGGCAAAGCTGACCTTGCCGAATGCCATGGCGATGAACGTGCCGATCACGATGCCCAGCAGCACGGCAATGTTGCCGATCAGGCCGCGGCCGTACTTCGTCAGCAACAGGATGATGACGAGCACAGCCAGCGCAATGCCAAGGCCGCTCAGGTCGCCGTAGGCCGGGTTGGGCACGGTCTTGAGCACGCCGTCGACCATGGTTTTCATGGTCGGCTGGCCGCCGGCAGCCCAGTTGATGCCCACGCCCATCAGCGACATGCCGATCAGCGTGATGACGGTGCCCGTCACGACGGGCGGGAAGAGTCCAAGCACACGCCCCATGAGCGGCGCGACGACGATGCCGAACAACCCCGCCGCGATCACCGCGCCGTAGATGCCGAGCAGGCCGATGCTCGGGTCCGTGCCGATGGCGATCATCGGGCCCACCGACGCGAAGGTCACACCCATCATGACCGGCATGCGAATGCCGAACTTCCAAATGCCGAAGGCCTGGATGAGGGTGGCAAGGCCAGCGGCAAACAAGTCCGCGTTGATCAGGAAAGCGAGCTGCTCCTTGGGCAGATGCAGTGCACCGCCCACAATCAGAGGCACCGCCACGGTGCCTGCATACATCACCAATACATGTTGCAGACCCAATGCGAGCAGGCGTCCGTACGCCACGCGCTCATTGGTCAGATCCGCCGTGGGGGCGGCGATGGTGCTGCTTGCCATAAAGGTCTCCTTTGGGTGGTAAGCCGGACGACGTCCGGCTTGGAGCCTGTCCACATTCCTGCTGCGCGCCCCAGTTCTGGCCTTGTGACACGTGCCGTCCTGATGTCGGGCAGTGTCTCTCGGGCCAACCTTCGGCGAGTCGCTACGGATCGTGGACAGGTTCTTGGGCGGCCGGCCTCTGTCGTGCCAGCTCGCCCCATACAGCTAGACCGGTCCTAGACTTTGTCCTTCCCGCCGCGCGGGCCCAATACCGAACGCAGATCGAAATCAGCGGGCGCTTCGGGGCGCACGCGATCGGCGCAGCATTGCAAGTGCTGGGCCATGTGTGCCTGGGCAGCGCTGGCGTCGCCGCGCTCCAGGGCATTGAGGATGTCGAGGTGTTCGTCAAACGAGCAGGCGTTGTTGCCCGGCGCCTCGACGCTGGCGATCATCAGAGTGGTGCGCGACACCAGTCGACGCATCATCTCGACCACCAGCGGATTCCCGGATTGCTCGGCCAGCGCCACGTGAAATTCCGCAGACAGGCGAATCCAGCGCGGGCGATCCTGCGTGACAAACGCCTGGCGTTCCTGTTTGACGAGTTCCAGCAGCGGGGCGATGGCTGCCTTGGGATTGCTGCTGTGGCCGACCTTGTCGAGCACCGCACGCTCCAGGATCTGGCGCAGCTCGAACATGGCGTGGGCTTCGTCGATGGAGGGCGCTGCGATGAACGCGCCGCGATTCGGCTCCAGGTCGACCAGGCCGTCAGCGGCCAGTTGGGAGAAGACCTTGCGCACCGTATGACGCGCGGTGGCATAGATTTCGCACAGCGCATGCTCCGTCAGCTTGGTGCGCGGGGGCAGACGGTGCTCCATGATCGCGTCGTAGATCTCGTGATACATCCGTTCTTCGACCGACATGCGTGTTGCCCCCGATGCCTTGACGCCCGATTTCGACGTCGCTTCCGTGGAGACCAGCTTGAGATTCTTGGACATGGCAGATCCGCCTTTGAGTAACGCGCCGCAGCATAAGCAACTGCGAAAATCTGTTGACAATTATTCGTGGCGGCCTTCAATATTGTCAACAAAATGTGTTCGGGAATCCGACAAACTAGGGAAATCCCTGTTTCAAGCCGAGTCTAGCGACACGGCAGGAGCAAGGCGTCGGACCCAGAACCAGCGACGGCTTTGCCGGTTTGGCATGCCCCTCCCCACATGGATGGCAGGCGTAAACCGGCTGGACGCGCGCCGGGATGCGTGCACAGCACGTACCGAGCGGGCCCCGACGCCAGCCCTTGTCAAACAAGGGTTTGGTGCGAGGTGCAAGTGGAGGCAGCGGCGCTTCTGAAAATTCGAACTACAGAGGAAGACAAATGGGACGCTTGACCACCCATGTGCTCGACACCGCTGCAGGCACGCCGGGCCAAAACCTGGCGATCGCACTGTTCAAAATTGTCGACAATCAGCGGCAACCGATCAAGTCGGTCCGCACCAATCACGATGGCCGTTGCGATGCGCCGCTGCTTGAAGGCGAAGCGCTGCAAGCCGGCGTGTACGAGCTGGACTTCGGCGTGGGGGAGTACTACCGCGCCGCCGGCGTCAAACTCCCCGATCCCGCGTTCCTGGACGTGGTGACCCTGCGCTTTGGCGTGGCCGACACCAGTGCGCACTACCACGTGCCTCTGCTGGTGTCGCCGTGGTCGTATTCGACCTATCGCGGCAGCTAACAGGGCAGGGAGTCATCATGGAAGGCTATATCCTCGACTGGGCCAACTTGCTCTTGCGTTGGCTGCACGTGATCGTCGCGATCGCGTGGATCGGTTCGTCGTTCTACTTTGTCTGGCTCGATAACAGCCTGACCAAGCCGACCGCACCGGACCTGAAGGACAAGGGCGTCGATGGCGAGCTGTGGGCCGTGCACGGGGGCGGGTTCTACAACCCGCAGAAGTACCTGCTCGCACCGAAGCAACTGCCCGATCATCTGCACTGGTTCTACTGGGAGTCTTACTCGACTTGGATGTCGGGCTTCGCCCTGCTGACGGTGGTGTACCTGTTCAACGCCAACGTCTACATGATCGATCGCAGCGTGTTCGACATGACGGCGACCACAGCCGTGCTGCTGGCGCTGGGCTTCCTGGTGGTCGGCTGGCTGGTGTACGACACGATCTGCCGTGTGTTCGGCAAGAACGACCGCGTGGTCGGCATTCTTGTGGCGATCTATGTGGTGATTGCGGCGTTTGCGGCGTGCCACCTGTTCTCGGGCCGCGCGGCATTCCTGCTGATCGGCGCGATGATCGCAACGATCATGAGCGCCAACGTGTTCTTCTGGATCATCCCGGGGCAACGCAAGGTGGTCGCCTCGCTCAAGGCTGGCGAAAAGCCGGACCCGATCCACGGCAAGCGCGGCAAGCAGCGCAGCGTGCACAACACGTACTTCACGCTGCCGGTGCTGTTCGCGATGCTGTCGAACCACTACAGCATGACGTACGCCGCCAAGTACAACTGGGTTGTGCTGGTGCTGATCATGCTGGCCGGCGTGCTGATCCGTCAGTTCTTCATCCTGAAGCACAAGGGCGTGATCAACTGGGGCTATCCGGCAGCGGGTGTGGCCGTGCTGCTGGGTGTGGCGGTGTGGCTGGCTCCGGCGTCGCGTCCGGCAGTCCCGGTGGCAGAAGCCCCGGCGGCGACGGCGCATGCAGCGGCGGCAGAAGGCGGCGCTTCGGTACCGGCTGCAGCAGGCCAGGCCACTGCGGCAGCTGCCGGCGGTTCGGACTTCGCCAAAGTACAGGCAGTCGTTACCGCGCGGTGCTACCAATGTCACTCGGCACATCCTACCCTGATGCCTTCACCGGCCAAGGGCGTGTTGCTCGATACGCCGGACGAACTGGGCAAGCATGCGCAGCTCGTCTACCAGCAGGTCGTCCAGCAGAAGCTGATGCCGTTGGGCAACGTGACGCAAATCACCGACGACGAGCGCACGATCATCGCCAAGTGGTTCGAAGGCGGCGCCAAGACGAACTGAAGCGCATGCTGAGCAACAACGGAAAGGTTTATCGGAGCATGCCATTCGTTCCCTAGCGGGTGGCATGACCGGTGAGGGTTGAACGGGGCTGCGGCCCCGTTTTTTTTTTCGCCTTGAGAATGCGAGCCTTTGCATGCAGCAGCGCCTACCAGCTGATTTCGGGCAGGTGTGGTGCCGTTGCGCGATAATGCGCGCCTCGTGCACCACCGCACAAATTCCACGGGACAAAGCACTGCACGGGCATGCATAGCCAAATTCTGATTTGTTCCGTGCTGTATTGCCTCAATAGGAAGCGGCCCACTAGACTTGTCGGTGCCGCTTTCGTGCCATGAGAGAAAGCGGCCGAGGACTGGAACCCTCGGTAGCAACCGGCAAGGACTGAGCACAAGTCCTTGTCGTCATTCTCCCGTGGCCGCTTCCCCTTATGGGCGAGCTTGGCAGGGGCGGCTTCGTGCCGATCGAGAGTTGCTACTCGGGTTCCAACCTTGTCAAGGCTCGCCCACCCGTTCACCACGGGTGGCGCGTTTCCTTCAGCTCGACGGAGACCGCGCCATGACGGATTCCCAAGCCCTCCCCGATATTCGCCGCTATCAAGCGCATGCTGATTTGTTCGACAAGCTTTCGAAGCTGCGAACGTTCTTGAGCATGCTGCACGCGACTGGATTCGAACAATTTCGTGCGATGGACGAGACGCGGCAGGCGGAATACCTGTGGACGTGTCTGGACTTTGCAGAAGAGGCATATCGAGCGCTAACAGTTTGGGATGGAATCGATGTGTCGGAGGGAGTCAGTTGAGCCTTGGTGTGTGACAACTTTTGACGCGGTTGCGCGCCATTCTCATTCGATTTCACGACAAAGAGCGCTACCGTCATAGCCACTCATAACACCCCGCACGTCGCTACGACATTGGCGTGTCACGCACGAGGAGCACAGAGATGGGCGCAGCAGAACGCATGTCCAACAAAATCGGCAACCACCGCACAGTCAAAGCGAGCAGCAACGCGATCCCTGACCTACTGGGGCAGCCACAGTTGGAATTCGTGTGCGTCTCGGGCCGCGAAGCGCTGAGCGAGTTGTTCACCTACACAGTGGATCTGCGCCCCGTTTCGTTGGCAGCCGATCAGTCCATGCTCGAATCAGATCTAGACGCTGCCATTGGCCACGAGATGACCTTGTCCATCGAACTGGACGGCATGGGCACCGGCCTGCTTGGTGGTGTTGGTGCGGGCATGCGAGAAATCACCGGCCTGATCACCGCCGTCGAACTGATCGGCGGCGTGGACAACAATCGTCTCTACCGCTACACCTTGCGCCCCTGGCTTTGGTTGGCCAGTCAGACCTCTGATTACAAAGCGTTCCAAAACAAGTCTGTCATCGACATCCTCGACGAAGTGCTGGCCGATTACCCGTATTCGGTGGACAAGCGTCTGGACACCAGTGTCTTCCCCAAGCTCATCTGGGAAGTCCAGCACGGCGAGACCGACGCTCACTTCATCCAACGTCTCACCGAAGAATGGGGTATCAGCTATTTCTTCGAACACGATGGCAGCCACCACCGGCTCGTGCTCGTCTCCGAATCCGGCGCCTGGCGCAAATTCCCCAGCGGGGCATATCACGCGCTGTCGATCTACCCGCAAGGTTTCAAGATCGACCAGGAGCACCTGACACGTTTCGAGCCCATCAACCGTCTGCGTACCGGCAAGGTTACGTTCAAGGATTACGACCCACGCCAGCCCAAAGCCGACCTCACCACCAGTGACAGCCTGCCGCGCGACACGCTGTTTTCCGAGTTCGAACGCTACGAATACGAACCCGGCCTCTATGACAGCCGAGATGTCGGCAACTTGCACGCTCGCATTCATACGGAAGAGCGGCGCGCCAAGGGGCGACGCATGCGTGGTGTCGGCAACCTGCGCGGCGTCGCCGCCGGCAACACCTACCACATCACCAATCACGACCATGACGCGCTGAACCGCGAAGTCCTGATTGTGAGCACGGACCTGATGTTGGAAGACGTGGGCATCCACAGTGGCGGCACCCAGCAATACACCTGCCGCGTCAGCTTCGAAGCTCACCCCACGGACGAAGTCTTCCGTCCAGAACGGATCGCCCACAAGCGTCGCGTTCAAGGTATCCAGCGCGCCGTCGTCACCGGTCCCGAGAACCAAGAGATTTGGACCAACGACCACGGCTGCGTCAAAGTCCAGTTCGAATGGGACCGCTACGGCCAGCACGACGAGAATTCCTCGCCCTGGATCCGCGTGTCCAATGGCTGGTCCGGCGATCAATTCGGCACCATGCAAATTCCTCGTATTGGTCAGGAGGTCCTGGTCGACTATCTGAACGGCGATCCGAACACGCCGATCATCGTTGGTCGCGTACCCAACCAGCTCAACACACCGCCGTGGGCGCTGCCGACGCAGCATGCGTTGTCCGGCATTGCCAGCAAGGAACTCTTCGGGCGGCGGCGTAACCATCTTCTGATGGATGACACCCAAGGGCAGATTCAGGCCCAACTGTCGTCAGACCACCAGACATCCCAGCTCAACCTGGGCTACTTGACCGGTGTGCCGGGGCAGCCTGGGCGCAAAGACCCGCGTGGCGAAGGTTTTGATCTGCGTACTGATGGGCGGGGCAGTGTGCGAGGCGCCAAGGGCCTGTTCTTTACCGCAGAAGGGCAAATCGCTGCCGTGGGTGGCCACTTCACGCGAGAGGAATTCATCCGCTGCATGCGAGCAGCGCTTGAGACCGCCGAATCGTTCGGCAACTACAGCAGTCAGCACGAAGCGCTCAAGTGCGACACCGATCCGCAATCCAAGCTCACCCAAGCCATCGAGGACTGGGATGCTGGCGCCAACAACCATAAGGACGCCCCGGGGCAAGGTGGACAACCCATCATTGGCGCCTACGCGCCGGCGGGCATGGCGTTCGCCATACCCGAGACGCTGACCAGCTACGCCGGCAAGCACGTCGACACGATCTCCAAACTCAACCAGCAACACACGGCAGGTCAGCAATACATTGTCAACGCTGGCACTGGCATCAGCCAGTTCGCCCACAGTGGTGATTGGAAGGCCACCGCCCACCAAGGCCAGCTCGTGCTACAGGCGCAGAGCAAGAACATGGCGCTCAACGCCAAGACGGATGTGGTGATTACCACCACCGACGGCACCATCGTGCTCAATGGCAAGACCGGTATCACCTTCATGAGTGGCAATGCCGGCATCCGCATCTCGGATGGGTGCGTGGATATCTTTGGACCGACGCGCGTGCATGCGCATACCGCCGACTTTGATGCGCCAGGGCCGCAGGGGATTGATGGGGCAGTACCGCAGTTCGACTCAGGGGATACGGGGCGCAAGTTCCGGCTGATTCGTCCCGCAGACAATGAACCCGTAGCGAACCGGTCGTATGAAATCGTCAAGAGAGACGGCAGCGTTATCAGGGGAGTCAGTAACGCCCTGGGAGAAACCGACCTGCATGAATCTCACGCAGCAGACGTGCTGGCAATCAAGTTTGGCTAACCGCTCTCATCAATCGGACAGGACGCATCAATGACTGATTCAATCGAATCTTTTTCAGGCGGCCCGCGCGCAGAAGCCCTCTGCCTGCCGGGCAATCCTTGTCAGGATGTGGATGAGCCCTTGCCGCTGCCGGGCGTCGTCATCTTTGTACACGGCGTCAACTCCATGGGCGAATGGTTTGACACCGCAGAAGAGGGGCTCTGCAAGGGCCTGAACGCGCGCCTGCAACGCGAGGACGATCATGTCTTTCGCGTCAAGGGTAGCGGGCAACTCAGGCCCGTCACCTACATGAGCGAATTGACTGAGGATGGCTACATCCAGCGTGACCTCAAGTCGGCAACGTTTGTCAAAGACGCAGGCTACAGCCCCGTCATTCGGTTCCGCTGGGGCTACAAGTCCAGTGTCGATGAACTCAATGCCGTGGGCGGCAACATTCTGCTCGATGAGAAGAACGCCTGGGGCGGCGGCCCCTTCGTGAACGGCTGCTCGGCCTTGCCCGACATGTTCAACAAAGGCACCGATGCGGAACTCGTTTTTGGCGCACTGTCCCTGACCCACCTTCAAACCAGTGACCGGCAGGTCTACAGTGCTCCGGCCCGTCATTACCAGGCCTTCGCCGCCTGGCGACTGGCCAAGCTGGTGAGCCGCATCCGCGAGGTGCATAGGACGCTGAAGCGCGATGGTGTCACTGACAAGGATTGCCCCATTACCGTGGTCTGCCATAGCCAAGGCAACATGATAGGCATCGGCTCGGCGTACTTTGGCGCCCATCACGCCGAATTCAACGGTGAAGGCAAGTGCAACGGTGTCGCCGACAACTACGTCCTCGCCTGTGCGCCCTACAGCCTGCGCAAGAGCTGGATCGACAACGTCTCCCAATACGATTCAAAAAACGAAGCGGGTCGTGTCACCTATGAAGCCCGCGCCAAGGGCCTCAGGAACTTCTTCGACATCGTGCGGGGCTTCGGCAAGGAGCGAGCGCAGCACTACGATGCCGACTTCGTAACCCAGCACGCCTTCAACCACAAGCCTCGGAATGGCGACGCTGCCTGCACCGCCGAGCAAGATTGCAAGGGGCGCGACACGCGCGCCCGCGTCTTCTTGTACTGCAGCCCGCATGATCGGGTCATCTCCGTTGCCGCCGTGCGTGGTATGGGCTGGCTAGGTTTAAACAAGGAAGATGTGGAGGCCACCGGAGCTGACGGTGTGCTCTACCAACGTGTCTGGGCCGAGGCCAAGCCGGGGGTGCCGTACAAGGTGGGCGGCACCCCTGGTACTGACTACCACTACTGGAATGACACCATTGGCGCCAATCCCGAGACCAGCATCTTCTGGACTCCGGATTCCGAACGCGTGAGCGTTCAATTCAAGAAAATCTGGGGTGACGATCGAAAGGGTTTTTGGGGCAAGTTCTTTGGCTCGACCATCGGCATATTCATGGGAGCGGGCGCTGTAATTGCCAATCAGGTGAGCAATGTCGCCAAGGTCAATGGCGTGCCCGACAAGGACTGGGCCGTGCGTGTCAACGCGCCGGCCATCTCCAGCGGCGGCATCGTGCCGCGGGCTGTCTACCTGGCGCGCAGCGACGGCAGCACGCTGCCGACCGAGCAATGCTACGTCGACGGCGTCCACACGCTGGGACCCTTCAATGTCCACTACGAATCCGCTCGTGATGCGCTCAATCCGGCGCGTCAAGTACCCCAGGGCACTGAGGACCCTTACGCCCATCAACGCACGACCGGACACGGCAGCACTGCCAGCGAAGCCGCCATGCGCTACGACCAGAACGCCGGCATTCGCCAGCGCGCGCGGCGCAATGCCTACGACGAAAGGGGCCAACTCCAGAGCGGAGCCACCTTCGACAAAAACGACATTGCTCTGATGAACGACGAGAACCATCACAAGATTCGCGGCACCGAGTTTGGCAAGTTCGAGGAGCAGGCGCGCGCGGCGCAGTTGAAGGAAGGCGACCGCCAGCAGCCCACCAACCACTCCACCATCCTCACCAACCCGGCGCACAGTGAACACGTGCTGGCGTATGACGTGGATGTGGGCCTGTGTCTGTTCAACGCCAATCACATGGCTCAGTTCCGCAGGATGGCGGATTGGCGCTGGTGTGAGCCGCAGTCTGAGGGGGGCGAGGTATATCCGGCGGGGCGGGAGCCCGCGAAGGATATTGAGTTTGAGTACTACAACTCCGAGAAAGCCACGTATGACAGCAAGAAGCTGGAAGACCACGACATGTTCGTCGAAGCCAAGGGCGGCGTCACGGCGATCGGGATCCCCGGCGAGCGCAACCCGGGGCGCATGTACTCCTACCACACGCCGGACGACACCGGTACCCCCTATGCCTGAGGGAGCTGCCATGCCCAACTTGTCTTGTTTGAGCCCATGCAGGCGCGCGCTGAAGGCCACGCGCGTGCTGGCCGCCGCCTGCCTGCTGTTGACCGTTAGTTATTCTGGAGTGTCGATGTCCGCCAACGATTCGTATTCCCGCAAGCCCGTGGCCTGGCCGCGTATGCAGGCCGCCGCGCAGGCCGACCCGAAAGCCCCCGCTGCCGTGCTGTTGGGCGTGCAATGGATCAACCCGCTGATGTGGCGGGACTACCCCACCCAATGGAACTTACTTTGGGCGCAGGGCCTGGCCCAGCCCAACGCCAATGATCGCGATGCAGCAAGATTCAAGCTTGGGGATGCGGTAGGGGAATTAACGCTCGGGCTAGAGCGCAAGAATCGTCTAGATGACTACCCGCAGATCAAGCGCGACAGGTTCTGGGGAGCCTATAGCAAGCTGTTGAGTGTTCCTCTAAGCACTTTCAGTTATCGCTACTTCAACTCGGGTTTCTACTCGATGGAGCAGGGTACCGACCGGCCCGACTTCATGGATGCCATCGTGTTCGCGGGTATGCCGCGCGAGTGGATCGGTACGCCCACGTACCTGAAGAACTATGCCCTTGGCGATGATTGGAGCGTGGATGAACTGCTGAAAGAGCAGGCCGCCATGGGCATGCCCGCGCCCAGCTATCTGGCCTACGACGCCGCACATGCCGAGCAACGCATGCAGGACTACTGGGTCAAGCTGCACAAAGACCCGAAGACCGGCGAAACCGTGCGCGGCCTGCGTACTCGTGAACCAATGATCGTTGGCGAGTCCATTCTGTCGTTGCAAGGTGCACGGAGACTGATGTTCGACAAGGTGGCCGATGCCGCCTTCGCCAAAAGCATGAAGTACAACCCCAGCGGCAAGCTGCCACAGGTGGTGCTCAAGGCTGGCGACGAGACCGTGGGCTTCTACGATCTGCAAGAGGCGCTCAAATTCCTGGCCGATAACCCCAACAAGCTGGTGTGGGTGTGGAACATGGATGCGCCCAACTACCCGATGGGCGAGCAGACCAACGAAAACACCGCCCTCCTCATCCTCGGCCACCCCAGCGCCAACTGGGGCTACGCGCCGCTCGCGTCCATCTACACGCCGCAGCATCACGAAGGCGGCATCGGCGCCAAGGCCGCCAACCCGGGTGGCGCATGGACGCCTCTGATGAAGACGCTGCGAGAACAGGCCTCGCAGGATCACCCGGTCGAACGTGTCTATCACGACGTGCACAAGCACACCGCCAACATCAACGCCCTGATGGGCCCACTGCACGCCGCCGTCCACCAGCAATGGCCCGACCTGGATCAAGTTGGCAACTTCTACAGCGTGTCCCAAGTCATGGAGGGTCCGGCCCGCGCCGCTAGCTTCGCGGTCAACGCCGCCTTTGCCGCTGCCTACGCCAACCAAAGTGGCAAGAGCGCCGTCGTCACCAGCGTGGCCGATGCCAAAGACAGCTGGGCGGTACTGATCGGCCCCCCGCCGGGCTGGCAGCCGACGCCGCCAATCACGCAATGGGACCGTGCGCGGGGTGAGGGCCGTGCGTACTGGCCGTGGTTTGGCAAACAAACGGGTGACCGAAAATCCTGAGTTTGCCAATCAAACTAGCCTGGAAGTATGAGGCGCTGACTGGTTATTTACTCACGCCAAGCAGCGCCAGCACACCCAGCACCAGGAAGATCAGCGCTGCAATACGGTGCACCAGCGTGATCGGCATACGCGAGGCGAACTTGTTGCCCATCAGCACGGCCGGCACATTGGCCAGCAGCATGCCGACGGTGGTGCCCGCCACGACAGAAAACACGTCGTTAAAGCGTGCGGCCAGCGCCACGGTCGCGATCTGCGTCTTGTCGCCCATCTCGGCAAAGAAGAACGCAACGATGGTCGTCCCCAGGATGCCCAGGCCGCGCTGCGTCGTCGAGGGCGCTTCGTCGTCGTCTAGCTTGTCCGGAATCAGCATCCAGCCGGCCATGGCGATAAAGCCCACGCCCAGGATCCACCGCAGCACGTTTTCGCCGAGCACGTGCGTGATCCAGCCACCGACGGCGCCGGCCAGTGCGTGGTTGACGAGGGTGGAGATGAAGATGCCGAGAATGATCGGCACCGGCTTGCGAAAACGCGCGGCCAGCAGGATCGAGAGCAATTGCGTCTTGTCGCCGATTTCAGCGAGCGCGACGATGCCGGTGGAGACGAGAAAGGCTTCCATGTTGTTGTGGTGTCCGGGCCGTATGCGAACCAATGACGCGCCACTGCCGGCCCTGTCCGCAGTGGGTTGTCATCGGTCTCGCCAGGCGCGTCACCGGGTGCCGGGGTGGCACCCTGAGTGCGGCTGACCACGCCATAACCACCTGTCGTTGCGACGGCGGTCAAGTCTGTTGACGTGGCCCCCGGGGTATCGACCCCAGGCGGCTACTCCCCAATGGAAGCCACGATTATAAGTGCATCAAGCGTTGGCGCCAATCGCGAATTTGGCCGGCTCGCCCTGGATGTAGGTGGCAGCCACGGCGCGATCCTCGCCCAACAGCGCCAGCGAGAACAGCAGCTCTTCCAGCGTCTCCGAGCGCGCGTTGCGGCGGGCGAGCAGCGGTGTGGCTGCCGGGTCCAGCACGATGAAGTCGGCTTCCGCGCCCGGCACGAAGCTGCCGATGCGATCTTCCCAGCCCAGAGCCTCAGCGGCACCTCGCGTGGCCAGGTA
This sequence comes from Ralstonia sp. OTU4908, assembly GCF_038440115.1. Classification (NCBI taxonomy): domain Bacteria; kingdom Pseudomonadati; phylum Pseudomonadota; class Betaproteobacteria; order Burkholderiales; family Burkholderiaceae; genus Ralstonia; species Ralstonia sp. OTU4908. Next base: position 30,375 of record NZ_JASATD010000013.1, read on the forward strand.
GAACATCCGCAGCGCCGTCAGGTGATACCCGCCCATGCGCGCGACCTTGTGCGCCGTGCCCATCGTGCGCAGCATCGAGAACGAGCTGCCGCCGCCCACGTCGGTCGCCAGCGTGAGCGCCAGGCGGTATGCGTCGTTCTGGTGGAAGTTGTAGAGGCCGCTGCCCAGGAACAGGTTGGAGGTGGGGCAGTGCGCCACGGCTGCGCCGGATTCGGCCATGCGTTGGCGGTCACCGTCGTCCAGCCAGATGGCGTGGCCGTAAAAGGCGCCTTTGCGCAGCAGGCCGTAGCGGTCGTAGACGTCCAGATAGCTGCGCGCGTCTGGAAACAGGTCGGCCACCCATTTCACTTCGTCGGGGTTTTCTGCGACGTGCGTCTGGATGAAGACGTCCTTGTATTGCTTGGCGAGTTCTGCGCAGGCCTGCAGCTGGGCTTCGCTCGAGGTGGGCGCGAATCGCGGCGTGATGGCGTAGGCCAGCCGGTCCTTGCCGTGCCAGCGCGATATCAGGTCGGCGGTGTCGCGCGCGCCGGATTCGGCCGTGTCGCGCAGGTAGTCCGGGCAGTTGCGATCCATCATCACCTTGCCGGTGATCATGCGCATGCCGCGTTGCTGGGCTTGCGTGAACAGTGTCTCGGCGGAGCCGCGATGCACGGTGCTCCACACCATCGCGCTGGTCGTGCCGTTGCGCAGCAGTTCGTCGAGGAAGAACGAGGCGACACCGGCGGCGTACTGCTCGCTTTCGAAGCGGCGCTCTTCCGGGAAGGTGTACGTCTCCAGCCAGTGCAGCAGACCCGGCGACGGCGACGCGATCATGTCCGTCTGCGGGAAGTGGATATGCGTGTCGATGAAGCCCGGGACGATGAGCTTGCCGCTGTAGTCGTGCAATTGCGCGCCGGCCGGCAGGTCTTCACGCAGCGCGGCGTAGTCGCCGGCCTTGATCACCTTGCCCCCCAAGACCACGAGCAGGCCGTCTTCCCAATACTCATAGGCATCGCGCTCGCGATACTGCGGATCGTGCAGGAAATGCAGCACGCGGCCGCGGTAGGCGTGAACGGTGTTGGAAGTCGGAGGCATCGTGGTCATGTCGTCTCGTGATTTTTAGTGTGCGGCTTTCCAGTGGTCGTCGACCTTGGCAAGCCACAGGGCTTTGTCCTGTTCGGGCAGGAAGGACGCCTCGAAGCTGTTGCGCGCGAGCGTATGGGCATCGGCCGCAGACAGGTCAAGGGCGTTGAAAGTGGCGAGCCAGTTGGTGTTCATGTAGCCGCCAAAGTAGGCCGGATCGTCGGAATGCAGCGTTACAGCGCAGCCGGCGTCCAGCAGTTGCTTGAGCGAGTGGTCGCGCAGGTCAGGGTAGACCTTCAGTTTTTCGTTCGACAGCGGGCAGACCGTCAGCGCGATGCGTTCGGCCGCGAGGCGCTTGACGAGCGCGGCATCGTCGATGGCGCGTACGCCGTGGTCGATGCGCTCCACCTTGAGGATGTCGAGCGCGTCGATCACGTATTGCGCCGGGCCTTCTTCACCGGCGTGGGCCACCAGGCGCAGGCCGAGTTCCTTGCAGCGTGCGAATACGCGTGCGAATTTTTCCGGCGGGTTGCCGCGCTCGGACGAATCCAGCCCCACGCCGATGATGCGGTTGGCCGGATCCTGGATATAGGGCAGGGCCGCTTCGAGCGTGTCGAAAGCGTCTTCTTCGCTCAGATGCCGCAGGAAGCAGAGGATCAGCGCGCTGGAGAAACCATGCTCGCGCTCGGCGTCGTCCAGGGCGCGGACGATGCCATGAACGACCACATGCATGGGCACGTTGCGGGCGGTGTGCGTCTGCGGGTCGAAGAAGATTTCGGCGTGGTGGACGTTGTCGGCAAGCGCGCGCGCGACATAAGCGGCCGTCATGTCGTAGAAATCCTGCTCGGTGAGCAGCACGCTGGCGCCGGCGTAATACAGGTCGAGGAACGATTGCAGATCGTTGAAGGCGTAGGTCGCGCGTACTTCTTCCACGGACGCATACGGCAGCTTCACGCCGTTGCGCTCGGCCAGCGCGAACATCAGTTCGGGTTCGAGCGAGCCTTCGATGTGGATGTGCAGTTCAGCTTTGGGGCTGGTGGCGATGCGTTCTGCAAGGGCAGGGGAGATCGGCATGGTCAGACGGATGTAGGGACTCGGTAAGGAACCGTCGCGCCACTGCTGGCGCTGGTGAGCGCATGTTGCTGCAGCTCTCGCACCTGCAGGAGTTGCGCGACGACGGATACCGCAATGATATCCGGCGCCTTGTCCACGATGCCCGCCACGCCAATCGGGCACACCATTTCCGGCAGGCGGGCCGGGTCCACGCCGTGCTCGACCATGCGGTGCTCGAAACGCGCGCGCTTCGTCTTGGAACCGATCAGACCGAAGTAGGCAAAGTCCGTGCGGCGCATGATGCGTTCGCACAGCGCGAGATCCAACGCATGGTTGTGCGTCATGACCAGGAAGTAGCTGCCCGCGGGCGCGTGGTCGATCACGGCTTCCGGCGTAGCGGTGGATTCGATGACGACGTTCGGCGGCACTTCCGTGGGAAACGGGAACATCGCATCCCGCTCGTCAACCCACGTGACGCGACAGGGCAGATGCGCCAGTGCGCGCACGATGGCGTGGCCGACGTGGCCCGCGCCACACAGAACGATCGACATGTCGGGCGGCAGCACGGTTTGGGTGAAGCCGCTGGCGTCGAGTTGCACGCCGGCTGCGGCTGCGTCGGCCACGCTCGCTTCAACCGCGACCGCCGGATCGGCGGAGACGATACGGCGCAGGCTGCGGCGTTGGCGCATGGCGTCGTCGGCCAGCGCGATCCACTTCACATCACGCGCGTCGAGTCGTTCAAGCGACAGCCGCACCACGCCGCCGCAGCATTGGCCGAGCGCAGGGCCGAGCGGAATGCGCACGAACTGCCGACGTGCTTCGCCGGCGGCTTCAGGCGCATTCATCATCGTCTGCGCGATTTCCATCGCACGCCATTCGAGATGGCCGCCGCCGATGGTGCCGAAAAAGCCGTCGGCGCATACCAGCATCAGCGTGCCTGGTTCGCGCGGGGCAGAGCCCTGCACGTCCGTTACCGTGACCAGCACGCACGGCTGCGCCGCTTGCACGGTGGCGAGCACGTCGGCGAAGCGGAATGGGCGCAGTTGCGTGTGGTCCATGGTCTGTTCTCCGAACTCAGGCGGACAGCGGGGCGCTGCGGATGGCATCCACAGCCTTGAGGATTTCCTCGCTGGTGGCAGGCGCATTCAGCGGCGGATTGGTGCGGCCGTCGCCAACCGCAGCCACCGCATCGCGAATGGCAAAGAACACCGAGAACGGCAGCAGCAGCGGCGGCTCACCCAGTGCCTTGGAACGGTGGATGCTGTCTTCCACGTTGGCGTTGTTGAACAGATTCACGCGGAAGTCCGGCGGGCAGTCGTTGACCGTCGGAATCTTGTAGGTGGACGGCGCATGCGTCATCAGCTTGCCGTTCTTGTTCCACCACAGCTCTTCGGTCGTGAGCCAGCCCATGCCCTGGATGAACGCGCCTTCCACCTGGCCGATGTCGATGGCCGGGTTGATCGAGCGGCCGGCGTCGTGCAGCACGTCGGCGCGCAGCAGGCGCCATTCACCGGTCAGCGTATCGACCACCACTTCCGACACCGCTGCGCCATAGGCGAAGTAGTAGAACGGACGGCCCTTGAGCTTGGATTGATCCCAGTGCAGCTTGGGCGTGGCGTAGAAGCCGTCGGACCACAATTGCACGCGGGCAACATAGGCCTTGCCGACCAGCTCGTCGAACGGCACGCGGCGCGTACCGATTTCCAGATGGTCGCCCACGATCGCCACCGTCTCGATAGGCGCTTCGTAATGCTCGGCCGCAAACGCGATCAGGCGCTGGCGGATCTGGCGTGCGGCGTCTTGCGCAGCCTTGCCGTTCAGGTCGCTGCCTGTGGATGCCGCCGTGGCGGAGGTGTTGGCCACCTTGCTGGTGTCAGTTGCCGTGACGCGGATGCGCGTGAACGACACGCCCAGTTCGTGCGCCACGACCTGCGCAACCTTCGTGTTCAGGCCCTGGCCCATTTCGGTACCGCCGTGGTTCACGAGGATCGAGCCATCGTTGTAGACGTGCACCAGCGCACCCGCCTGGTTGAAGTGCTTCACGTTGAACGAGATGCCGAATTTCACCGGCGTCAGCGCCAGGCCGCGCTTGAGCACCGGGCTGGTCGCATTGAATGCGCGAATCGCTTCTCGGCGGGCGCGATAGTCGGACGTCGCTTCCAGCTCGTCCAGCAGTTCATGGATGACGTTGTCCTCCACCGTCTGGCCGTATGGCGTGACGTTGTTCTTGTCCTTGCCGTACAGATTGGCGCGGCGTACGTCGAGCGCATCTTTGCCGACCGAGCGCGCGATGTTGTCCATGATGTACTCGATGGCAAACGCGCCCTGCGGGCCGCCAAAGCCTCGGAACGCGGTGTTCGACTGCGTGTTGGTGCGCGCGCAGAAGCCGTCGATTTCCACCTCAGGCAGCCAGTAGGCGTTGTCGAAGTGGCAGATGGCGCGCGTCATCACCGGGCCCGACAGGTCGGCCGAGAAACCGGCGCGCGAGGTCATGTCGACCTTGACACCCTGGATGCGCCCACCGTCGTCGTAGCCGGCTTCGTAGGCAAAGCGGAAGTCATGCCGCTTGCCGGTGATCATCATGTCGTCGTCGCGGTCCGGACGCAGCTTGACGGGGCAGGCGAGTTTCCATGCCGCCAGCGAAGCGCAGCAGGCGAACAGGCCCGATTGCGACTCCTTCCCGCCGAAACCGCCGCCCATGCGACGGCATTCAACCAGCACCTGGTTGGCGTGCCAGCCCAGCATGTGCGACACCATGTGCTGCATCTCGGTCGGATGCTGCGTCGAGCACCAAACGTGCATGCCGTTGTCTTCCTTCGGCACGGCGTACGAGATCTGGCTTTCGAGATAGAACTGCTCCTGCCCGCCCAGCGACATCTTGCCGGCTTCGGAGTGGGGCGCTGCGGCGATGCGCTCGGCCGGCTCACCACGCTTGAGGTGCATCGGCGGCAGCACCGACTTGCCCGCGGCACGAGCCTCTTCAGGCGTCAGCAGCGGAGGCAGGACTTCGTATTCGATATTGCCCAGACGCGCCGCACGGCGCGCCGCATCGTGCGACGTGGCGACCACGATGAACATCGGCTGCCCGACGAAGTGCACCGTGTCGGTTGCGAGGATCGGATCGTCGTGAATGATCGGGCCGCAATCGTTCGTGCCGGGGATGTCGGCCGACGTGAACACCGCCACCACGCCCGGCGCGGCCTTCACGCGGTCCAGGTCCATGTTGACGATGCGCGCATGCGCCTGCGTGCTCATGCCGAGCGCCGCGTGCAGCGTGCCGGCCAGCTCAGGAATGTCGTCGGTGTACGTGGCGGTACCCGCAACATGCAGGTGCGCAGACTCATGCGGGCGCGACACGCCGACCACTGCGCCGCGCTGGCCAGACACGGCTCCAGCAATATCGGCTTCCGCCTGCAGGAAGGCTTCGGTTTGCTTGTTCATGTTCTTAGGCTGCCGTGAGGGTATTCAATTCGACCGCGCGCACGTTGATCTGTTCGGGCGCGAGCGGCGCGTCAGTGCGGGTTTCCAGCCAGAAGCGGTACACCGTGTTGGCAGCCGAGATGCGCCGGTAATTGTCGGTCGCGCGCATGTCGGTCAACGGCGTGTAGTCGCGCGACATGGCTGCCATGGCAGCACGCACCGTCGCCTCGTTCCACGGCTGGCCAAGGATGGCGTTTTCCGTCTCCGTCGCGCGCTTGGATGTTGCCGCCATGCCGCCGTATGCGATGCGCGCGCTGCGCACGATGTTTCCGTCCAGCTCGATGGCCAGCGCCGCGCACACGGCGGAAATGTCCTCGTCAAAACGCTTCGAGAGTTTGTACGTACGGAAGCGCAGGGCGTCGCGGCCCTCACGCGCGGGGATGCGCAGGCCCGCAACGAATTCGCCTTCCTCCATCGCGTTCTTCTGGTAGGCGAGGTAGAGGTCTTCAAGCGGCAACTCGCGGCGGACTTCGCCACGTTGGAGCACGACACGCGTGCCGATGGCGATGAGCGCGGGTGCCGAGTCACCGATGGGCGAGCCGTTTGCAACGTTGCCGCCCAGCGTGCCGGCATTGCGGATTGGGAGCGAGGCAAAGCGCTTCCACAGCTCCGTCACCTCGGGGTAGTCCGCAGCCAGAAATTCGTACGCTTTTTCCAGCGAGACGGCAGCGCCGATCTCGATCCAGCCATCGCGCTTTTCCAGTGCGTACAGATCCGACACCTGGCCGATGTACAGGATGTCGCCCAGGTCGCGGAACTGTTTGGTGACCCACAGGCCGACGTCGGTGCTGCCGGCCAGGATGCGGATGTTCGGATGCGCGGCCTTGATCGCGGCGAAGGCCGAAGCGGTGCGTGGGGCGTAGAAGCGCGGCGCATTCTCGGTGCCGACGGGCGCATAGCTGAAGGTGTCCTTGCGCTGCAGCTTGCGCAGCGTGTCGGCCAGTTGCGTGCGGTCGATGCCGGCTGGAGAGGGCAGCTCGAACATGCGTTCGCCCGCGTCGATGATGGGGCGGTAGCCGGTGCAGCGGCACAGGTTGCCGGTGAGCGAATCGCAGATGGTCTGGCGCGAGGGGATGGGCGCCTGATTGCCGGTGTTCTCGTACAGGGCGTAAAGCGACATCACGAAGCCCGGCGTGCAGAAGCCGCACTGGGATCCGTGACACTCCACCATCGCCTCTTGCACCGGGTGCAGCGTGCCGTCCTTGCCGCGCACGTCTTCCACGGTGAACAGCGCCTTGCCGTCAAGCGTGGGCAGGAACTGGATGCATGCGTTGACGGCCTTCAGGCCGACGCTGCCGTCTTCCTGCAGCTCACCGAGCACGACGGTACACGCACCGCAATCGCCCTCGGCGCACCCTTCCTTGGTGCCGGTGCAGTGTGCGTCTTCACGCAGGTATTGAAGCACCGTCCGGGTGATCGGGGCGTCCGTGACGGTGCGGACTTGGCCGCGGTGGAAGAAGCGGATGGGCTGAGTCTCCATGGGGGTTCTACGCCTGTTTGTGTGTGTAACGGAACCATAGCACCGGGCCAGGAATGCAATATTTGGCCCATGTGATAACCCGCATCGGAAAGCCAAAATCCGGGGTATACCCGCCGGTAGCGGTCTGGCGGCGCGACGTGCAGGTGACATACACTGACAGCGTCTCCACGCACGTTTTTTAGAAGGGTCGGCGCAGCCGTTACCCGCCTCCAGATGCACGGCAAAGATCACCTCGATACCTATCTCCTGCGCGTTCTCTACACGCTGCTCACTGAGCAGAGCGTGACGCGTACGGCCGTCAAGCTCGGCCAGTCGCAGCCGGCCATCAGCAACACGCTCAAGCGCCTGCGCGAGATCACCGGCGACGCCATTCTGGTGCGCGGCAAGAACGGCATGGTGCCGACCGAGCGGGGGCATGACTTGCTGTCGCTGGCCCAGCAAAGCCTGGAGGCGATGGAGCGCATCGCCCGACCTTCGCAGGATTTCGATCCCGGCAACACGACGCGCACGTTCCACCTGGGTGCACCGGACTATCTTGATGCCTTTTTCCTGCCCAACATCGTCGAGCGCCTGCGCAAGCAGGCGCCGCAAGCCAAGCTGGTCGTGCATCCGCTCAATGCCGGTGTTGACTACCTGGCGGCCCTGGAGCAAGGCGGCATGGACTTGGTGATCGGCAACTGGCTCTCACCGCCCGAGCATCTGCACATTTCACCGCTGTTCGACGATGAAGTCGTCTGCATGCTGGGTGCACAGCATCCGCTGGCGCGCAAGGGCATCTCGCTCAAGCACTATGTGGAGATGCCCCACCTGGCGCCCGCGCCGTATGCCGTGATGCAGCGCAGCATGATCGATCAGGCTCTTGCGGAGCAGGGGCTCAAGCGGCAGATCCAGGTGTCGCTGCCGTATTTCGGGCTGGTGCCGTATGTGCTGATGCGCACCGATCTGGTGTTCACCACCGGCCGCCAGTTCGCCGCGCACTGCGCCCAGTATTTGCCGATCCGCATCCTGCCGACACCCATGGCATTCCCCAAGATGCGCTTCTACCAGCTCTGGCACGAGCGCAGCCACGCGGCGCCCGATGTGATGTGGCTGCGCCGCATGATCGGTGAAGTGGCGGCCGAGTTACCGCAGCATCCGCAGTTGGAATCGGCCGTGGCCTGAACTGAACCGCCGTCGTCCTGCCCTGCGGCGGGGCAGGCAGGAAGCTATTTTCCGGTTGCGACCGCCTTCCCGTAGTCCGGGAAGAACACCTGCTCTCCGTTGACCTTGAAGTCGGCAATGACCTGCTGACCGGCGGGTGACGTGATCCATTCGATCAGCTTGGTTGCATCGGTGTAGTTGACGCTCGGGTATCTCTTCGGGTTGACCGCGATGATGCCGTAGGGGTTGAACATGCGCGGGTCGCCGGCCAACACGATGTCGAGACCCGTTTTGGCACGGTAGGCGCCGTAGGTCGCGCGGTCGGACAGCGTGTAGGCGTTCATCTGCGCGGCCATGTTCAGCACTTCGCCCATTCCGAGCCCTGCGCTCACGTACCACGGCTTTCCCTTCGGGTCGATGTTGGCCGTCTTCCAATAGGCCTTTTCCATGACATCGGTGCCGGAGTTGTCGCCGCGCGAGATGAACTTGGCGCCGGCTTTCTCGCCAGCCGCAGCGATGGTCTCCATCCCCTGAATGACGTTCTTCTGGCCCCGCACGTGGGCCGGGTCCGTGTCTGGGCCGACGAGGATGAAATCGTTGTACATCACGTCGCGGCGGTCGATGCCACCCCCTGAGGCGACGAAGGCGTCTTCCAGTGGGCGGGCGTGCACCAGCACCACATCCACATCCCCCGATTCACCCAATTTGACCGCCTTGCCAGTGCCAACGGCAATCACCTGCACATGCACGCCGGTGGCGGCCTCAAATTTGGGCAACAGGACCTTCAGCAGACCGGAATTCTCTGTGCTGGTGGTGGTAGCCATGCGGAGATCACCAGCATATGCGGGAGTGGCAACCGCGAGCGTCAGGCAGATGAGAGCAGATAGCCGAAGGGCTTTGGACAATCGGGGCATGTTGTGGGGGCTAGCGCAAAGGCGTGGACGCTTTATGTCGGATGCTGCATGATGGCGGCAACGTCGGGGGCAGCCAGCGACCACGAGATGCCCACCCCGCAATGAGCAGAATTGTTCTCCCGGGGCACGGCGGAAGTAAATAGGAAACCATAAACATAATGACATTCCAGTTCGAGGTATTTCCGGTGGTGGGGCCGGACGACAACCCGCGCGCGAACGGCAAGGTGTTCCAGTTGCTGCGGGCGGTGCGAGAGACGGGGTCGCTACACCGCGCGGCGAAACAGGTGGGGCTGTCATACCGGCACGCCTGGGGCGTGATGCGGTCGTGGGAGGAGATGCTTGGCCGCGCGCTGCTCGACATGGAGCGGGGCCGGGGGGCCTCCCTCACGCTTTTTGGTGAGCGCATGCTGCGCGCCGAGATGCGCCTGCGCGAGCAGATCGATCCGGCACTGCATCAGGCCATGGGGCAGTTCCTCTCGGAGCTGGAAGACGCATCCCAGTCGCAGGCGCGCATCCGTTTCTCGGGCAGCCATGACCCCGCCGTGGAGCTGCTGGCCGAGACGTTTGCGCGGCAAAGCCCCGGCGCGCACATCGATACCGTGTTCTGCAGCGCCGTCGAAGGGCTGATCTGCCTGCAGGAAAAGCAATGCGAGGTAGCCGGCTTCTATGTGGCGCCGCAGCAAGGCGCGGGCTCGATCGCGCACCAGACCTTGCGCAAGTGGCTGCGCCCGACCGCCGTGCGCCTGATCGCCCTGGCCGATCGCGAGCAGGGGCTGATGATGTCGGCGGAATGGGCGGGGCGGGTGCAGTCGCTGGGGGATCTGGCGCGCACGCAGGCGCGCTTCATCAACCGCCAGCGCAGTTCGGGCACGCGGTTGCTGTTCGATCAGTTGCTGGTGGCAGCCGGGCTGTATCCCGACCAGATCAACGGGTACGACGAGCAGGAATTCTCCAGCGACAAGATCGCCGTGGCCGTGCAGGAAGGGCGGGCGGACGTCGGCTTCGGCCTGCGCCCTGGCGCCGAAGCGCACGGTCTGCATTTTGTGCCGCTGACACGCGAAACGTATTACCTGGCGGTGCGCCGCAACGACGCGCTGTCGCCCTGGGTGCGCGAGCTGATCGAGCGCATCGGGCAGCCGGCCTTCCGCGAAGGCCTGGGCCATCTCGCCGGCTACCGGCCGACCGAGCACGTTTCGCTGCTGACCGCAGAGCAGGCGCTGCCTTGGCACGCTGACGAGGCCCGCGCGCTGGCCCGCTGAAGTCGTGCGAACATGGCGGGGTTTGCGCCATTGCGCGCCCCGTCCATGTTCTGCCCATGTCACGTTTCTCCGTCTGGACCCAAGCCCTGCGCATGCTGCGCCGCGACTGGCGCGCCGGTGAACTGAACCTCCTGCTCGTCGCACTGGTGCTGGCCGTGGCGGCGCTGGCGTCCGTCAGTTTTCTGGCCGATCGCATGCATGCGGGCCTCGAGCGCGATGCGCGGCAGTTAATCGGGGCGGATGTGCTTGTCGTCTCCGATCAGCCGCTGCCGCCCGACATCGAGGCGCATGCGCGTGCAAGCGGCTTGCAAGTCACGCATACCGCCACCTTCCCCAGCATGGCCAGCACATTGGCGAAGGGCGCGTCGGGCGAACCGGTATCGCAACTCGCTGCCATCAAGGCCGTCGACATGGGCTACCCGCTGCGCGGCACCCTCAAGGTGGGCGATGACGGGCGAGATACCGTGGGCGCGCCAATCCAGGGCGTTCCCGCCGCAGGCACGGTGTGGGTGGACGCACCGCTGCTCGAAGCGCTCGGCATTCGCGTGGGCGATGCGATCCGGCTGGGCAAGCGCTCCTTCAAGGTCGCTCACGTCATCACCCAGGAGCTCGATCGCGGCGCGGGCTTCATGAACTTCGCCCCCCGGGTGATGCTGTCGATGTCAGACCTGGGCTCGACAGGCCTCGTCACCTACGGCAGCCGCGTAACGTACCGCTTGCTGGTCGCTGGCCCGGATGCCGCTGCCGGCGCATTCCACACTTGGATCGAGAACGAAGCGAAGACGCGCCAGTTGCGTGGCGTGCGCGTTGAATCGTTGCAGAACGGCCAGCCGCAGATGCGCGAAACGCTGGACCGCGCCGAGCGCTTCCTCTCTCTCGTCGCCTTGCTGGCGGCCATGATTGCCGCAGTGGCGATTACGATGGCCGCGCGCCGCTACACCGCGCGCCATACCGATGCGGTGGCCGTCATCAAATGCCTTGGGCTCGAGCAACGGCAGATTCTCGGCACGTTCGCACTGGAGTTCTTGCTGATCGGCGTGATGGGTTCGGCGGTGGGCGTGGCGCTGGGTTACGGCGCGCACTGGCTGTTGCTGGCGTCGCTGGGCGACCTGGTCACGGTGACGTTGCCCGCGCCATCTGTCTGGCCTGCGGTGGTGGGCGTGACGGCGGGGCTGGTGTTGCTGATCGGTTTTGCGGTGCCACCCTTGCTGAGCCTCGTGCGCGTGGCGCCGCTGCGCGTGCTGCGGCGCGACGTGGCTGAGCGTGCCGTTGCCGCTTGGATCGGCTATGCGCTGGGCGGGGCGGCGTTCTTCGCGCTCCTCGTGGTGTCAGCGCGCGACGTCAAGCTTGGGGCGCTGACCGCCGCGGGGTTTGCCTGCGCCATCGTCGTGTTTGCGCTGCTGGCAGCCGGCGGATTGCGCGCGCTGGCGGTGTCCCTGGGGCGGGGTCGTGCGCTCAGCGTGGGGTGGCGCTTTGCACTGGCCGTACTGGAGCGCCGTCGCGGCGTGAGCGTGCTGCAGACGGTGGCGCTTGCGGTCGGCCTGATGGCACTGCTGCTGCTCGCCATGACGCGCAATGATCTGGTCCGCTCGTGGCACAACGCCACCCCGGCCGATGCGCCCAACCGGTTCATCATCAATATCCAGCCTGATCAGATGCACGCGGTGGCGCAGGCCCTCGCCCAAGCCGGCGTGGCGGACCCGAAGCTCTACCCGATGGTGCGCGGGCGCCTGACGCAGGTGAATGGTCAGGTGATCGACCGCCAGACCTATGCCGAATCGCGCGCCCGCAACCTGGTCGAACGCGAATTCAACCTGTCGTACGCGACCACGCAGCCGCCTGAAAATCGCATCGTTTCCGGACAGTGGTTCAGAGGACAAAAGCCCGAGGCCTCGGTGGAGGAGGGCATTGCCAAGACGCTCAATCTCCATCTGGGTGACGTGCTGCGCTTCGATGTCGCGGGGCAGACGGTGGATGCGCCCATCACGTCATTGCGCAAGCTCGACTGGAGTTCGATGCGCGTGAATTTCTTCGTGATCCTGCCGCCCGTGGCGCTGCGCGACATGCCGCAGACGTACGTGACCGCGTTCCGCATTCCCGCCGGGCAGGCCGATCTGCCGGCTAAGCTAGTGCGCGAGTTTCCGAACCTCACGGTGGTCGATACCGAACTGATCCTGCAGCAGGTGCAGGGCGTGCTGGACCAGGTGACGGCGGCGGTGGAATTCCTCTTCGTCTTTACGCTCGCGGCGGGTGTCCTAGTGTTGTATGCCGCGCTCTCCGGTTCACGCGACGAGCGCCTGCGCGATGCCGGTGTGCTGCGCGCCCTCGGTGCAGGCTCTGGTGTGGTACGTCAGACGCAGTACGCAGAAGTGCTGATCGTTGGTGGCCTCGCCGGGCTGATGGCGGGCTTGGGCGCGATCGCCATCGGCTGGGTGCTGTCGGCGTACGTCTTCGATTTTCCGTATCGTTTCAACCCGGCGATCTTGCCGGTGGGCATCGTGAGCGGCATGGCGTGCGCCTTTATTGGCGGCTGGCTGGGCTTGCGCGACGTGCTGCGCCGCCCCGCCATGGCAACGCTCCGCGATGCATGACGACGCCTGGATTCTTGATGTGAATGACGCTGTATGACTGACGCAACTTCCGGCCAGGAGACCCTGGCGTTTGACCTGATTGGCGGCGAAGCGCGTGTGCGCGAACTCGTCGACCGCTTCTACGACCTCATGGATCTGGAGCCCGAGTTTGCCGTGCTGCGCGCGCTGCATCCGCAAAGCCTGGATGGATCGCGGAACAAGCTGTTCTGGTTTTTGTGCGGCTGGCTGGGCGGCCCGAATCATTTCATCGAGCGCTTTGGCCACCCGCGCCTGCGTGCGCGCCATATGCCGTTCGAGATCGGCACGCAGGAGCGTGATCAATGGATGCGCTGCATGGCCCTCGCCATGCAAGACATCGGCCTGGACGAAGCCCTGCAGATGCGCCTGATGCAGGCGTTCTGGCAGACCGCCGACTGGATGCGGAACGTGCAACGCTAAGGTGCCGCGCGAAAGCGCACCCTACAAGAACATATTCGAGGAGACCCCGATGATCGGTTTGCCCACGGCAGACGACGTGCTCGCGTTCTGGTTCGGCAACGCGCCGCTGATCGATGCACGGCCGGAGTGGTTCACCAAGTCCGACGCGTTCGATGCCGAGATCCGCGCCCGTTTCCTGCCGCTGTGGGAAGCGCTTTCCACGGGTGACGCCGACACCTGGATGGATACGCCGCTCGAAGCCATCGCGCGCATCGTCGTACTCGACCAGTTTCCGCGCAACATGTTTCGCGCCACCGCGCGCGCGTTTGCCAGCGATGCGGCTGCGTTGCACACCGCGCAAATCGTTGTGGCCGCGGGTTGGGATGCGCGATTGCCGACGCGCCATCACCGTGTGTTCTGCTACCTGCCGTTCGAGCACAGCGAGGCGCTGTCTGCGCAGGACGAATCGATTCGCCTCTACACACGCCTGCGCGATCAGGAAGGCGATGCGGACCCGCTCTTCTGGGCAGAGAAGCACCGCGAGATCGTGGCGCGCTTCGGGCGCTTTCCGCATCGCAACAAAGCGCTCGGGCGCGTTTCCACGCCCGAGGAAGTGGAGTTTCTGAAGCAGCCAGGGTCGTCGTTTTAGCCCTGGCGGGGCTTACGTGCGCTGGCGGCGCTCCGACCATTTGTCGACCGTCTCGCGCGGCGCACGCGCCAGCATGTCGATCAACGCGGCGGGGTCGTCGCTCACGTGCAGCAGGTCAGCGTGGTGACGCTTGAGGAAGCCTTCGTCCACGGCATGGTCGATGAAGGCCAGCAGCTTGTCGTAGAAACCCGCCACGTTCAGCAGGCCGATCGGCTTGTTGTGATAGCCGAGCTGCAGCCACGTGAAGGTCTCGAACAGCTCTTCGTAGGTGCCGACGCCGCCGGGCATGGCGATGAAGGCATCGGCGCGATCGGCCATCATCTGCTTGCGCTGATGCATGCTGTCGACGATGTGGAGTTCGGTCAGCTCCTTATGCCCGACCTCCTTGCGCACCAGCGATTTCGGGATGATGCCGATGACCGGGCTGCCGCCGTGCAGCACTGCGTCGGCCACCACGCCCATTAGCCCGACGTTGCCGCCGCCGTAGACGAGCGTGAGGCCGCGCTTGACCATCTCGTTGCCCAGCGCGATTGCGTTGGCTTTGTATTCCGGGCGCTCGCCCGGGCTGGAACCGCAATAGACGCAGATCGATTTCATTGAGCAGGGGTGTTGTTGCTGGGGGTGCCCGGGGCGCCGATGGGCGGATCGTTGCTGCGGCTCACCGCTAGCAAATCAAACGCCCGCCGGGGCTTGCCGCGCAGGTAAGGCGCGAGGATCGACAGGATGTGGTAGCTCGCGCCGTGCAGGTGGTCACGAATCGCGTTCTGGTCGTTGTACTGGCGCGGGTGCTGCACGAACTGGAACGACAGCCAGTAGGTGGCAATCACGACGATATTGGTGCAGATGACGTCGACCTGCTCGGCTGTGGCTTCCATCTCGCCGTCTTCGATGAACTGGTGGCAGATGTCCATGGCGAAGTGGCGCTTCTGCTCGACGATGCGCTTGAAGTTCAGCTCGAGCATGCGGTTGCGCGCGAGCAGATCGTTGATGTCGCGGTACAGGAAGCGGTAGTTCCACAGGAACTCAGACATGTACTGCAGGTAGCCCCACGTTTCGTCCAGCGTGGCCTTGTGGTCATCCGGCAGCTTCAGGCGACGGGCGATCTCCTGCTCGAACTGCACGAAGATCGAGTTGATGATGTCGTCCTTGTTGCGGAAGTGGTAGTACAGGTTGCCCGGGCTGATCTCCAGCTCTTCGGCGATCGTCGTGGTGGTGACGTTGGGCTCGCCCAGTTCGTTGAACAGGCGCAGCGACACTTCGAGGATGCGATCACGCGTGCGGCGCGGGCCGGTGGAATGCTGCTTGGTTTCCATTGAACTGCCAAGGCCGGTGGCCCTGTCTCCGTGGCGTATTGGTGCCCGGATTATAAGAGATCGTGCTTGTGCAACGACCCCCACATGCTGTGGGGCAGGCATTACCAAACGTTGTCGCCGGCTTTTCGCTGGTGTTCCTAATGCAACAGCGACGCCACCCACGGCCAGGCGATCGCCACCCAAGTTCCCACGCACAGCAGCAAGGCGAGCATGACGGCCGCGCTGCCGAAATCCTTCGCGCGCTTGGACAGCCCGTGCTGCTCCAGCGAGATGCGGTCAACGGCCGCTTCCACGCTCGAATTGAGCAGTTCCACGATCAGCACCAGCACCAGCGTGCCGAGCATCATAATGCGCTCTACCACCGTGGCGGGAATCACGAACGCGCATGGCAGCAGGATGGCGCACAGCGTCAACTCCTGGCGGAACGCGCTTTCCTCGTCGATGGCGAAGCGGATGCCGCTGATGGAATTCTTGAGCGCAAACCACGCCCGCGTGATGCCGCGATTACCCTTATGCGGGTTGTCGGCCGGCGAGTACGCACCGGCCGCGGGCGGTGCGGGCGGATTTTCCAGTCCCTTGTCCGGCGGGGTGGTGGGCTTCATGGAACGCAAGGCTCAGGCACCCGCGGCGGTGGAGGGTTCGGCGGCCGTCGTGTTGCCGGCGGAGGCAGCGGGCATCGGACGCAGGTGTGCGAGAAACTGTTCGGAGGCAGCGCGCCACGAGAACTTCTCGGCATGCGCACGCGCCGTGGCGCGGTCGATTCGCAACGCTTCCAGGCAGGCTTCGCGCAGGTCTTCGCGCAACGCACCGGCCGGTGAATCGCCCAGCACGTCGATCGGTCCCGTCACCGGGTACGCAGCCACCGGCAGGCCGCTGGCAAGTGCTTCCAGCAGTACCAAGCCGAACGTGTCGGTGCGGCTCGGGAAGACGAACACATCGGCCGAGGCATACACCTTGGCCAGTTCCGGTTGCTTGAGCACGCCGAGATAGCTGGCATTCGGGTACTTGGCTTTCAGCCCGGCGAGCGCGGGGCCTTCGCCGACGACCCACTTGGAGCCCGGCAGATCCAGCTCCAGGAAGGCTTCGACGTTCTTTTCCACGGCCACACGTCCGACGTACAGAAAGATGGGGTGCGCCGTATTGAGCACGTTGCTGCGCTGGGCGGTGAAGATGTCCAGATCCACGCCGCGCGTCCACAGCACGCCGTTGGTGATGCCGTAGTCAGCAAGGTCTTTCAGCACCACGGGCGTCGGCGCCATCACGGCCTGCGCGGGGCTGTGGAACCAGCGCAGAAAGCGATACGTCCACGCCAGCGGAATGCCGAAGCGCGCCTGCACGTACTCCGGAAAGCGCGTGTGGTATGCCGTCGTGTAGGGCAGCTTATGGCGCAGCGCGTAGGCGCGTGCAGCCAGGCCCAGCGGGCCTTCGGTGGCGATGTGCAAGGCCTGCGGGGCGAACTTTTCGATGCGCTCGCGCACGCGCTTGGACGGCAGGATCGAGAGGCGGATTTCCGGATATGTCGGGCACGGCACCGTCTTGAATTCCAGCGGCGTGATCATGTCGACGATGTGCCCCATGGCCTCCAGCTCGCGGCGCGTCTGGGTGAGGGTGCGGACGACGCCGTTGACCTGCGGTTCCCAGGCATCGGTGACGATCATGACTTTCACGGGCTCTCCTTGGGGGGTAGGTTGGGCCGCAGCGGGCTGGGCGAGGTCGATGCTGGTGTTGGTCATAGGGGCTTCCATCAGGCGGCGGCCGCAGCGGCACGGCGTGCGCGGCGGGAGGTGCGCGGCGCATCGAGCAGATGCGTCCAGTAGACGATCTGCAGTTCGCCTTCCATGGTTTCGACCAAGGCAGAGAGGCTCTCCACCCAGTCGCCGTCGTTGCAGTAAAGCTGGCCGTCGATCTCGCGGATTTCGGCCTTGTGGATATGCCCGCAGACCACGCCGTCGCAGCCGCGGCGGCGCGCTTCGTCCGTCATCACACGCTCGAACGAATTGATGAAGTTCACCGCGTTCTTGACCTGATGCTTCAGGTATTGCGACAGCGACCAGTACGGAAAACCCAGTCGCACACGGATGCGGTTGAAGTGCCGGTTCATCGCGAGGATGAAGGTGTAGAGCGAATCGCCCACGTAGGCCAGCCAGCGCGCGTGCTGCATCACGCCGTCGAACAGGTCGCCGTGCACGACCCACAGGCGCTTGCCCGTGGCGGTCACGTGCACCGCGTCTTCAGCGACTTCGATGTCGCCAAAGTTCAGGCCGTGGAACTGGCGCGCCATCTCATCGTGGTTGCCCGGGATGAAGACCACACGCGTGCCTTTGCGCGCGCGGCGCAGCACTTTCTGTACCACATCGTTGTGCGCCTGCGGCCAGTACCAGCCTTTGCGCAGTTGCCAGCCGTCGACGATGTCACCGACCAAGTACAGCGTGTCGGACTCGTGGTGCTTGAGGAAGTCGAGCAGATAGTCAGCTTGGCAGCCTGGCGTACCGAGGTGGATGTCCGACAGCCAGATCGTGCGATAGCGCTGGATTTTTTCGGCGGGCGGGTCAGTGTCCGTGTCAGCCGAGCGGTCCGGTGCCGCTGTCGAGGCGGGCGTGGCGGCGGGTGCTTCGTGCTCGCGGACATCGCCGCGGCCGGCCGGTACAGCCGAGCCCAGCGCGCCCGCGGCGGCGAGCCCGGCGGCCATTTGCATCAGAGGCGGTGGAGCGTTCCAGTCGGAACCGGTGAGGGGAGCAGCGCGAAAGCGTTGCGCGAGGCGGCGGAGGAAACCAGGGCGCGATGGCAGTTTTGGCAGGACCATGTCGGCAACAGAGGCTGCGTTGGACGGATTTCGCCATCGCTGCATGAAAAAGCCATGTCAGAAACATGACCGTCACATGACGCGGTTGCCGGTAATGGAAGGGCATACGCCCAAGAAGCGCGCCGGGCGGGCGTTTCAAGCAGAAGGGATCGCAGAGACGCCTTCGATGCGTGCGAGTTCTGCCAGCACGGCATCACGCACGCGTGCGTCGCATAACAGCGACACATGGCCGATGCCCGCGAACGGGATGTGTCGCGCGCCTTCCAGCCAGGATGCGCCAGCCGGGCCGACGATGGAGTCGTGCCACGAGAAAATCGACGTGATGCGTGCTCGGGAGGCCGGCGTTTCGGATGCTGCAAGCTGGCGCAGCCAAGGGCTCGCCCAAGCCATCTGGCGCACATTGTGGCCGCGTCCCGTGCGCGCCATTGCCGTGCCCCGATGCGGCGTGCCGAGCGTAATGACGTGGGCGACAGGGCAGGGCTGCGACTGGCGCAGCAGCGCACGTGCGGCAAGCCCGCCCATGCTGTGGCAGAGCAGAACGGGCGCACGGCCGTGCATGCGCGTCAGGCGCGCGACAGCGGCCGTCATGTCCCGGGCGTAGTCGTCGATGTCGCCCAGCAACGGCATGAGATCGATGGCGTCGGTCGGATGTCCGGCGGCGGCCAGATGCTGCTGCATCGGCAGCCACACCGCGTGGTTGCAGCCATAGCCGTGGATCATCAGCACAGGCACGCGCTTGCCATCACCCGCCGGCGTATCGAACGCGGCGCGTGCTCGGAACGGTTGCAGCACGTTGAACATCCACGCCACGGATACACATTCGCGCAACCAACATGCGATGAAGCCAGTGACGCCGATGCGCTGTTCGCAGGGCACGGGCATGCGGTCCCACATGGGGTCGTCCGGTATCGCCGTACCGAGGCTCGTCAGCGACACCAGGAATGCCCATCCGACCGAAAGAAGATAGCCCAGCACCAGCGCCGCGCCCGCGAGCAACGTTGCGGCCGGCCAATGCCATCCCGCCCAGTCATGCGCTGCCCAGCCGACCGCGATCGTCGCGGCACATTGCAGCGCAACGGCAATGCGGCGCACAGTGGCGGCGGTCAGGGAGGCGAAAGGAACAGGGGAGGCTGGAAGATCGGCGTGCGTCATAGTCGAGGTGGCCGCCGAATGTGAAACTGATCAGTCACGCACCAGCCGCGTGCCGGCCAGGCGATCGTGCAGGAACTGGCGCTGCGGATCGAACCACGCCAACGCGCCCCAAACCAGAAGGCATGCGAGAGCGACACCGGCACCGGTCCATCGCGACGCGCCGCTCAGATGGATGACGCCGACCGCTGCAGCCACCCACACCCACGCCAGCAAATAGCGTGCAATGGCACGGCCCAGCGAAATACGCGACCCATCGGCGTTGACCACGCGCATACGCCATGTCTGCATCGCAAGCGTTTGGCCGCGCTTGCGCCAAAACCACACGAAGTACAGACCGAGCGACAGAAAGCCCCACACCTGCAGCCCTACATCGCCGGTGCGCGCAAGGGGCGGCACGATCAGGCGCAGCAGCAGAAAGACGGCCGTGGCGCCAAACATCACACCAAACAGCAGCAGGCCTTCGTACAGCATGGCGGCAAGACGGCGGCGCAGCGTGGGCGCTGCGAGCGGATCAGGCGCCGCAACGGGTGAAGACGTGGAAACGGAGGTGGCCATCGAACAGAGTGTGAGCGCCGTGAGCGCAATCCATCATGTGCCGGCGCGGAGGTCGAGCGGCACGTGGTTCGGATTATGCCAAAGGGTTTGCCGGCCTCAGCCGCCCAACACCGTCGAGGGCGGCGGGTTGCCCGATTCTCCACCGGTGGCCGCGGGTGGTGCAACAGGGTGCGCCGGCGTGAGCGGTGCGCTGGCGGGGGCAGGTGCGGCAGCGGCAGGTTCGGGCGCAGGTTTTGCGGCCGGCGTGGATGCGGTGGCGGCCGTCTTGT
This sequence comes from Ralstonia sp. OTU4908, assembly GCF_038440115.1. Taxonomy (NCBI): domain Bacteria; kingdom Pseudomonadati; phylum Pseudomonadota; class Betaproteobacteria; order Burkholderiales; family Burkholderiaceae; genus Ralstonia; species Ralstonia sp. OTU4908. Next base: position 50,512 of record NZ_JASATD010000013.1, read on the forward strand.
TGGTCGGCGCGGATTTGGTCGTGCCAGGCTTGGTGCGCGCACCGTGATGAATCGATTTGGCCGCGTCCTTCGCCAAGCCCGCGCCGCCCGGCAGTGCCGTCACTGCGGAAGGGTGCTTTTGCGCCTTGGCCGCGGCAACCAGCGCCTTCTTCTGCTCTTCGGTCAGTTGCTGGTAGCTCTGCCAGGCCTCGCTCTTCTTCTGCACTGGCAGCGACTTGGTGGTCTGGAAATTCTCACGCGCGCGGTGGCGTTGCTCCGGCGTGAGCTTGACCCAATCCGCCATGCGCGTTTGCAGGCGCTGCTGCTGAGCCGGCGTGTACTTCGGATACGCCTGAGCGATCTGCAGCCACTTCTTGCGGGCCAATTCCGGCATGCCGTTCCACTCCGGCGCCAGAGGCGCGAAGATGCGCTGCTGGACAATGGTCAGTTCGGCCCAGTTCGGATGAACGGCGGGCAGCGGGTTGGTCGCCGGCGGCGTCGGCAAACCAACCGGCGCGCCGACTGTCACGCCAGGCGTCGCCGCGGGTGCCGAAGCGGCCGGAACCTGCCCGACCGCAAGTCCCGCCATCAGGCCGGCAGCGCCGATCAACGCAACGATGCCGGCGCGCAGGCGCGCGGTCGTTGCGCCTCGCGGTGGTTGGCCGTGGGTGTGCAGGAAGTTGCTCATCGATCAGCCTTTCACTGATCGTGTTTGAGGTACTGATGGAAGCCTTGATCGGCGTAAGCAGCCAGCGGGAGATCGTCGAGCAGCATTGCGGCATCGACCTCCGCGAGTTCGTCCACGCGTTGCTGCTGTTGCCACTGATAGATGCCTGCAAGCCCCGCCACCAGCGCGATGGTCGGCCACAGCAGGCCAAGGCGGCGCAGGACTGCTGCGGCACGTTGCAGCGGCGACGGTGCTTCGCCTTCCATCTCGAAGGATACCGAACCGCCTCCCGGCATCGCCAAGGCAGGCGAGTGCACCGTGCTCGGCGCTTCCGCTTTTTTTTGCGCAAGCGCCATCCGGCGCGCCGCTGCGAGGCGGTCGCGCACGTCGGGCGGCAACTGTCCTGCCGACTCATTTAGAGCGGTTCGGACGGCATGCGCAAAACGGCGTTCTCGAAGTTCTACCTTGTTCATAGTCGGATCCCTCGCGCCCGCAGCGCTTGGGCCAGGGCGTGTGTTGCCCGCGAGCAGTGCGTCTTTACACTGCCCTCGGAACAGCCCATCGCCTGGGCCGTCTCTGCAACATCCATGTCCTCCCAGTAACGCATCAGGAACGCCTCCCGTTGACGTGTGGGGAGCTTCTCGATTTCGCGTTCCAGAATCTCGAGCATCTGCGAACGCTCGACCTTGTCGGCGCTACTTTCTGCCGCTGTGGTGCCGGCTTCGCTTTCGATCAGTTCAAGCGGATCGGTGTCGTCGCCTTCGGCGTCCGAGCGGAAGCTGGAGAACAGGCTGACCCATGTGTTGCGCACCTTGGTGCGGCGAAACCAGTCGTGAATCGTGTTCTGCAGAATGCGCTGAAACAGCAGGGGCAGTTCGGCCCCGGGCTTGTCGCCGTATTTCTCGGCCAGCTTGATCATGGCGTCCTGCACGATATCGAGCGCGGCATCGTCGTCGCGCACCGCGAAGACCGCCTGCTTGAAGGCGCGTTTCTCGACGCTTAGGAGAAAGGCCGACAGTTCCTGTTCAGAGGCCATACAACGGCGGGTGCGAATCCTGTGAGGCGGCCGCGCGAAAATTCACATTCACAAGATGTGATGGTCACGCCGCGTGGCGTCAACGGCGTTGGCCGTGAAAAATGTTGCGATGCTAGCAAAAATGCGGCGCCACGGACAGTCCGTCTGTCTAGCGGGCCCGTTGACTTGGGGATTCGCACCGGCGCTGGACCGCCATGCGGCATTGCAGTATCATCCGCGGTTCACAATATCTGTGGTTTGTCTCATCTGGACGCCCATCAGGCGGACCATCCATGCAGACGCGCACCGCTCAAATCCGCGCCACAAGCCCGGTAGAGAGCATCCAAACAATTTTTTGCCGAAAATTGCAAAGGACTGACATGAATATGCCAAGCGCGGAATTTTCCCACGCCAATAGCGGTTCATCTGCCGACATGATGGGGGCTGACATCCTCGTCAATGCGCTCGCGGCAGAGGGCGTCGAGTTCGTCTGGGGTTACCCCGGCGGCGCGGTGCTCTATATCTACGACGCGTTCTACAAGCAAAACAAGATCGAACACATCCTGGTGCGCCATGAACAGGCGGCAGTCCATGCGGCTGACGGCTATGCGCGCGCCACGGGCAAGGTCGGTGTCGCCCTGGTGACGTCCGGCCCGGGCGTGACCAATGCCGTGACGGGCATCGCCACCGCTTACCTGGATTCGATCCCGATGGTGATCATCACCGGCAACGTGCCGACGCACGCCATCGGCCAGGACGCCTTCCAGGAGTGCGACACCGTCGGCATTACCCGCCCGATCGTCAAGCACAACTTCCTGGTCAAGGACGTACGCAACCTCGCCTCAACCATCAAGAAGGCGTTCTACATCGCCGCAACGGGCCGTCCGGGTCCGGTGGTGGTGGATATCCCCAAGGATGTCTCGCGCGAGCTCTGCAAGTACGAGTATCCGAAGACCATCGAGATGCGCTCGTACAGCCCGGTCAACAAGGGGCATTCGGGGCAGATTCGGAAGGCAGTGAGCCTGCTGCTGCAGGCTGAGCGTCCGTATATCTATTCGGGCGGCGGCGTGGTGCTCGCCGAGGCCAGCGAAGAGCTGCGCCAGTTGGCTGCGCTGACCGGTTACCCCGTGACGAACACGCTGATGGGCCTGGGTGCATTCCCGGGCACCAGCAAGCAGTTCGTGGGCATGCTTGGCATGCACGGCACGTACGAAGCCAACATGGCGATGCAGAACTGCGACGTTCTCATTGCCATTGGCGCGCGATTCGATGATCGCGTGATCGGCAGCCCGGCGCACTTCACCTCGCAGCCGCGCAAGATCATCCACATCGACATCGATCCGTCCTCCATTTCGAAGCGGGTGAAGGTCGACATCCCTATCGTCGGCAACGTCAAGGACGTGCTGCAGGAGATGATTGCCCAGATCCAGTCTGGCGAAGCCAAGCCGAACAAGACGGCGCTGGCCAAGTGGTGGGAGCAGATCGAACAGTGGCGCAGTGTCGACTGCCTGAAGTACGACCGCACCTCCGAGATCATCAAGCCGCAGTACGTGGTCGAGAAGATCTGGGAACTGACCAACGGCGACGCTTTCATCTGCTCCGACGTCGGTCAGCATCAAATGTGGGCCGCGCAATTCTACAAGTTCAACGAGCCGCGCCGCTGGATCAACTCCGGCGGTCTGGGCACGATGGGTGTCGGCCTGCCGTACGCGATGGGTATCAAGAAGGCGTTCCCGGACAAGGAAGTCGTCACCATTACGGGTGAGGGCTCGATCCAGATGTGTATCCAGGAACTGTCGACCTGCCTGCAGTACGACACGCCGGTGAAGATCTGCTCGCTCAACAACGGTTACCTCGGCATGGTCCGCCAGTGGCAGGAAATCGAGTACGACAACCGCTACTCGCATTCCTACATGCAGGCGCTGCCCGACTTCGTGAAGCTGGCCGAATCGTATGGTCACGTCGGCATGCGCATCGAGAAGACGTCTGACGTCGAGCCAGCCCTGCGCGAAGCCTTCCGACTCAAGGATCGCACCGTGTTCCTCGACTTCCAGACCGACCCGACTGAGAACGTCTGGCCGATGGTCCAGGCTGGCAAGGGCATCTCTGAAATGCTGCTCGGCGCGGAGGATCTGTAATGCGCCACATTATTTCTGTCCTGCTGGAAAACGAGCCGGGCGCGCTGTCGCGCGTGGTGGGCCTGTTCTCGGCGCGTGGCTACAACATCGAGACGCTGACGGTCGCCCCGACTGAAGATGCCTCGCTGTCGCGCATGACGATCGTCACGACCGGTTCGGACGACATCATCGAGCAGATCACCAAGCACCTGAACCGCCTGGTGGAGGTCGTCAAGGTCGTCGACCTGACCGAAGGTGCGCACATTGAGCGCGAGCTGATGCTCGTGAAGGTGCGTGCGGTCGGCAAGGAGCGTGAGGAAATGAAGCGTACCGCGGACATCTTCCGTGGCCGCATCATCGACGTGACCGAGAAGACCTACACGATCGAGCTGACCGGTAACGGCAGCAAGCTTGACGCGTTTCTCGATGCCATCGATCGCACTGCCATTCTTGAGACCGTTCGCACAGGCGGCTCGGGCATCGGCCGCGGCGAGCGCATTCTGAAGGTTTGAGCCGGCGCGTGCACCAACGTGTAGCTGCAGCCGGACCCCATCGATATTGAAGTATTTGAAAATTAGGACATCACCATGAAAGTGTTTTACGACAAGGACGCCGACCTCTCCCTGATCAAGGGCAAGAACGTCACCATCGTTGGCTATGGCTCGCAAGGCCACGCCCACGCCCTGAACCTGAACGACTCGGGCGTGAAGGTGACGGTCGGCCTGCGCAAGAATGGCGCGTCGTGGAACAAGGCCGTTAACGCTGGCCTGCAGGTCAAGGAAGTGGCTGAGGCGGTGAAGGAAGCCGACGTTGTCATGATCCTGCTGCCGGACGAGCAGATCGCCGATGTGTACAAGAACGAAGTGCACAACAACATCAAGCAAGGCGCCGCACTGGCGTTCGCCCACGGCTTCAACGTGCACTACGGTGCCGTGATCCCGCGCGCGGACCTGGACGTCATCATGATCGCCCCGAAGGCGCCGGGCCACACCGTGCGCGGCACGTACACGCAAGGTGGCGGCGTGCCGCACCTGATCGCCGTGCACCAGGACAAGTCGGGCGCTGCACGTGATATCGCTCTGTCGTACGCCACTGCCAACGGCGGTGGCCGCGCCGGTATCATCGAGACCAACTTCCGCGAAGAAACCGAAACCGACCTGTTCGGCGAGCAAGCTGTGCTGTGCGGCGGCACGGTCGAACTGATTAAGGCTGGTTTCGAGACGCTGGTGGAAGCCGGTTACGCGCCGGAAATGGCGTACTTCGAGTGCCTGCACGAGCTGAAGCTGATCGTCGACCTGATCTATGAAGGCGGCATCGCCAACATGAACTACTCGATCTCGAACAACGCCGAATACGGTGAGTACGTCACCGGCCCGCGCGTCGTGACGGATGAGACCAAGAAGGCCATGAAGCAATGCCTGAAGGACATCCAGACCGGCGAATACGCCAAGAGCTTCTTGCTGGAGTACAAGGCCGGCCAGCCGACGCTGATCTCGCGCCGCCGCCTGACCGAAGAGCACCAGATCGAGCAGGTCGGTGCCAAGCTGCGTGCGATGATGCCGTGGATCGCCAAGAACAAGCTGGTCGACCAGTCGAAGAACTGATCGTTCGCATCTTGTGCGAGAAAGCCAGCCTTCGGGCTGGCTTTTTTTGTGCTGATTCGAGGGCGCCAAACGTTGTTTCAAGTGCTGGCGCAGCCCCGTGTCGGCTAGAATGCCGCATTTCCTTCAAGACGCTGTCGAGGTCTGATTTGAACAACACGTATCCGCATCCCATCATCGCCCGCGAGGGTTGGCCGTACCTGGGCGGGATTTTCATCGTCACGCTCATCGTGCAGGCTGCCGCCGGTTTCGGCTGGGCCTGGCCTTTCTGGGTGCTGACGCTGTTTGTGCTGCAGTTTTTCCGCGATCCGGCGCGCGCCGTGCCAACGCAGGCCAATGCGATTCTTTCGCCGGCCGACGGTCGCATCGTCGCAGTCGAGCAGGTACGTGACCCGTATGCGGATCGCGACGCGCTGAAGATCAGCGTGTTCATGAACGTGTTCAACGTGCACTCGAACCGCGCGCCGGTCGACGGCACGGTGCAGCAGGTGCAGTACTTCCCGGGCAAGTTCGTCAATGCCGACCTCGACAAGGCGTCGCTCGAGAACGAGCGCAATGCCATCGTTTTGCGCCGCGCTGATGGCCAGCTCGTCACTTCGGTGCAGGTGGCCGGATTGATCGCGCGGCGCATCCTTTGCTATACGAAGGCAGGCGAAGCGCTCACGCGTGGTCAGCGCTATGGCTTCATCCGTTTTGGCTCGCGTGTTGACGTGTACCTGCCGCTGACGGCGCGCCCGCGCGTGACCATCGGCGAAAAGGTATCCGCCACGCTTACGGTGCTTGCTGAGCTGGACTGATCCGGAGGCCGCCATGCCCGCGTTCAACCGACGCAAGAAGCGTTTTACCGCCGGCAACGTGACGCACCTGCGTCCGTTGCGGCACAACCAGCCGAGGCCGGATGACGACGATCTTGAGATCGTGCGTCCGCGTCGCCGCGGCATCTATCTGCTGCCCAACGCGTTTACGACGGCTGCGCTGTTCGCCGGCTTCTTCGCCATCGTGCAGGCGATGAACCTGAATTTCGAGACCGCCGCCATCGCCATCTTCGCCGCGATGGTCCTCGATGGCATGGACGGCCGCGTCGCTCGTATCACCAACACGCAAAGCGCGTTCGGCGAGCAATACGACTCGCTGTCGGACATGGTGTCGTTTGGCGTGGCGCCCGCGTTGGTCATGTACGAATGGATCCTGCGCGATCTCGGCAAGTGGGGCTGGCTCGCGGCGTTCGTGTATTGCGCTGGCGCTGCACTGCGTCTGGCGCGATTCAACACGAACATCGGGTCGGTCGACAAACGCTTCTTCCAGGGCATGCCGAGTCCGGCAGCCGCGGCGCTCATCGCGGGTTTCGTCTGGCTCGCGATCGACAACAAACTGCCGGTCAAAGAACTATGGATGCCGTGGGTGGCCTTCGGGCTGACGCTGTATGCAGGGCTGTCGATGGTGTCGAACGCGCCGTTTTACAGCGGCAAGGCGCTCGACGTTCGTCACCGTGTGCCGTTCGGCGTGATGGTGCTGGTGCTGGTGTTGTTTGTGGTCATATCGAGCGATCCGCCGGTCGCGTTGTTCGGTCTGTTTGTTGGTTACGCGGTATCGGGCTACCTGCTGTGGGGCTGGCGTGCGCTGCATGGGCAACAAGGTAGCCCGCGCTTGCCGAAGCAGGCGCAAGATGATGCGCATGAGTGACGGATGCGCTGCACCAATGTGCGCTTGCGCCGATTTTTGAATTCGTCTATAGTCGAATGCATGTTTTCGCGCCCGATTTCCATTCTGATTACGCTAGTCTCGATTGATGGCCTACTAGGTCGTCAGGTCGGGACACGCGCATAGGAAATCGCAAAACTAGGCAAGCAGAAACCGCCAAGTTTTCGCGAACCAGGATTCACAGCGCCCCGGCCTGCAACTATGCACGCCGGGGCGTTTTGTATTCTGCGCCGCAAGAAACCATTCGAGACACCACTAAGACTGACGCCAAAAACGTCAACCCACCAAGGAGCCGCCATGAGCGACAAACTCATCATTTTCGATACCACCTTGCGCGACGGCGAGCAGTCCCCCGGGGCGTCGATGACCAAGGACGAGAAGATCCGCATCGCCAAGCAGCTTGAGAGGCTCAAGGTGGACGTGATCGAGGCTGGCTTTGCGGCAAGCTCAAACGGTGACTTTGAAGCGATCCGTGCGATTGCGCTGTCGGTCAAGGATTCGCGCATTTGCTCGCTCGCCCGCGCGAACGACCGTGATATTTCCCGCGCTGCCGAGGCGCTCAAGCCGGCGGGGCAGTTCCGCATCCACACGTTCATCGCCACATCGGCGCTGCACATGGAGAAGAAGCTGCGCATGTCGCCGGATCAGGTGTACGAGCAGGCGCGCCTGGCGGTGCGTTTTGCCCGCCAGTTCACCGACGACATCGAATTCTCGCCGGAAGATGGCAGCCGCTCCGACATGGACTTCCTCTGCCGCGTGCTGGAAGGCGTGATCGCCGAAGGCGCCACCACCATCAATCTGCCGGATACGGTGGGCTACGCGGTGCCGGAGGGCTATGCCGCGCTGATCCGTTCGGTGCGTGAGCGCATCCCCAATTCCGACAAGGCGGTCTGGTCAGTGCATTGCCATAACGACCTCGGCATGGCGGTCGCCAACTCCCTGGCCGCTGTCAAACTGGGCGGCGCACGCCAGATTGAATGCACGATCAACGGCCTGGGCGAGCGCGCCGGCAACACCAGCCTCGAAGAGGTGGTGATGGCCGTGAAGACGCGTCGCGACTACTTCAATCTCGACGTGGGTGTCGATACCACGCAGATCGTGCCGGCTTCCAAGCTGGTCTCGCAGATCACCGGGTTCGTCGTGCAGCCAAACAAGGCCGTCGTGGGCGCCAACGCTTTCGCGCACGCTTCGGGCATCCACCAGGATGGCGTGCTCAAGGCGCGCGACACGTACGAAATCATGCGAGCCGAAGACGTGGGCTGGACGGCCAATAAGATCGTCCTGGGCAAGCTCTCGGGCCGCAACGCGTTCAAGCAGCGCCTGCAGGAACTGGGCATTGAACTGGATTCGGAAGCCGAGCTGAACGCTGCCTTCACCCGCTTCAAGGAGCTGGCCGATCAGAAGGCCGAGATCTTTGACGAGGACATCGTTGCCATCGTCTCGAACGAGGCCCAGCACAGCGAGGGCGAGCACTTCCGTTTCGTGTCGCTGGCCCAGCGTTCGGAGACTGGCGAACGTCCGCACGCGCGCATCGTCTTCGTTGCGGACGGCAAGGAAGTGACGGGCGAAGCGGAGGGCAATGGCCCGGTCGACGCCACGCTGAACGCGATTGAGAGCAAGGTCGCCAGCGGGGCAGAGCAGCTGCTGTATTCGGTCAACGCGATCACGACGGGCACGCAGGCGCAGGGCGAAGTGACGGTGCGGCTGTCGAAGTCGGGCCGCATCGTCAACGGTGTGGGTACTGATCCGGACATCGTTGCGGCTTCGGCCAAGGCTTACCTTGCTGCGCTCAACAAGCTGCAGGACAAGAGCAGCGAAAAACTCAACCCGCAGATCTGATCGCGGGTTTCATCAACACAGGCAGGAGTCAGCCCAGACCCCAACACGATCACCACTGAGCGCGCACCCGGCTATCCACCGGAACGCGAAGCGGGTGCGGCGGCACCGGACACGTCAGGAGCGTGCACCATGCCGGCCGTCTTTGAGAGCGATGTCTGTGCGATCCACGACATCGCCGACCCGAAGGTCCACGCCAGGCGATCGGCCTCGCGTGGATGTTGCCGTTCTGGCGTTTGACGCTGGCTCAGCGGCTGGAATCGTGGTCGTGGTCGTACATGGGGTCGGGGCTGACCTGCGTGAGCCGTACGACGCCATCGCGGTCGAAATAGAAGTGCATCAGCGAGGGCCACACGCCTTCATGCTTGAAGCGGTAGGACCACACCTGCCGATCCATCAGTCGGAAATACGCGGTCTCCTCTGGCTTGCCGAATGTCTGCAGCACGTCATTCTGCGTCGCGGTCCCGACGCGGATCTGCGCAAAGTCCATCGTGGTCAGAATCTGCCGGAACGAGACGAGCTTGCCGCTTGCGTCGAAATCAGCGGCATAGGTGAATTGCCCATAAGGCTGCGTCGGATAGAGCCAGCGCGTGCCGCCACCGGCGCGGGGATACCGTTCCGGTGGTGTGCCAAACCGTGCCTCCACTGCAGAAGCGGGTTGGCCGACCAGTGCTTCGCCCGTTTGTACGGGCGCCAATACGGTACACGCGCTTGTTGACGCCAGCGCCACGGCGAGCAGCGCCGCGCACTGCCGTGTCGATCGAATGTTCACAGTGGTTCCTCCAATGCCCTTAGTGTAGGAGGGCGTGTGATTTGCGCCGGCTTGTGTCGACACGCGGCGGCGCTTTACCATCCGCGCTTCACGGAGATTTGCCATGGTGTTTCGTTGGTTTGTGGCCGCGCTGGCGGCCGTTGGGTTGTGTGGGACAGCAGGTGCCCAGCCCGAAGCCGCGCCGATCCGGCTGGCGCTGATTGAAGGTCTTTCAGGCCCGTTTGCCAACGCGGGCGAGGCAGCCGAGCGCAATCTGCGCATGGCGATCGAAGGTGTGAATGCGCGCGGTGGTGTGAAGTTGCCCGATGGCATGCATCCGCTTGCCCTTGTGCGCTTTGATAGCAAGAACAGTGTCGACGAGTCGTTGCTGCAGTTGCAGGCCGCGACGGATGCGGGCATCCGCTTTGTGCTGCAGGGCAACAGTTCGGCGGCTGCGGCGGCGTTGTCGACGTCGATCTCGCGCTACAACGAACGTCATCCGGACGCGCGCGTGCTCTTTCTGAACTACGCCGCCGTCGATCCTGCGCTGACCAACGAAGCATGCAGCTTCTGGCATTTCCGCTTTGACGCATCGGCCGACATGCGCATGCATGCGCTCACGGAAGTGATTCGCGCGGACAAGGCCGTCAAAAGGGTCTACCTGATCGGGCAGGACTACACATTCGGCCGCCAGGTGGCGCAACTGGCGCGGCAGCAGTTGAGCGAGAAGCGGCCGGACGTCGCAGTCGTTGGTGAGGTGTTGCACCCCATCGGCAAGGTGAAGGATTTTGCGCCGTACGTGGCGCGCATTGCCGCGTCCGGTGCGGATACGGTCATCACCGGCAACTGGGGTAATGATTTGACGCTGCTCGTCAAGGCGGCACGGGATGCCGGACTGAAGGCGCGGTTCTTCACGTTCTATGGCAACTCGCTGGGGGCGCCAGGTGCGATGGGCGACGCAGGCGTTGGCCGTGTGGTGGCGGTCGCGGAATGGCATCCGAATTTGGGCGGCGCCAAGTCCGACGCGTTCTACAAGGCCTTCCGCGCCCGCTATCCCGCCCCCGCCGACGACTACCCGCTGCTGCGTGACCAGATGATGGTGGAGATGCTGGCGGCGGCCATCACCACAGCGGGAACCACGGAAGCTGCCGCCGTCGCACGTGCGCTGGAGGGCGCTTCTTTGGACAACGGCTTCCACCGCATCACGCTGCGGCCCGAGGATCATCAAGCCATCCAGCCCCTTGTCGTCACGCAGATGGAGCGGACGGGCACGCCCGGTGTGCCTTTCGATATCGAGGGCTCCGGCTACGGGTTTCGTACGTTGAAAGTGATCTCGGAAGCTCAAACAGCCCTGCCAACGACGTGCAAGATGGCGCGCCATTGAGGGCAACGACGCGGGGCTGTCGCTGGGGTGGGGTTCTAGGCTATAATCTCGCTCTTGCTGTCCAGGTCAGTTGTAGATGGAACGGCAAGATCATTGTTCAACACGGCACCAACGGCGGCTATCCAGGCGCTGCGGTGTCCGCAAGTCAAAGGAATCAAAATGTCCGTCGCTGACATCAAAAAGCAAGACATCGTCAAAGATAACGGCCGCAGCGCCAACGATACGGGTAGCCCGGAAGTGCAAGTTGCACTGCTGACCGCTCGCATCAACGAACTGCAGCCGCACTTCAAGGCGCACATGAAGGATCACCACAGCCGTCGCGGCCTGCTCCGCATGGTGAGCCGTCGTCGCCGTCTGCTGGACTACCTCAAGAGCAAGGACGCTGACCGTTACACCGCCCTGGTTGCGAAGCTGGGTCTGCGTAAGTAATGGCGGGTATCACGCACTGCGCGTGATGAAAAGTGCCTGCGTCAGCGTGCTGATGCAGGCATTTTGTTTTTGGCGGCTGCGTTTGTGGCCGCGCCGGGCAACCGGTGAGTGATGGCAGTCGGCCAGTTCAAGATGAGGCGGCTGCCAAGGACCGGGGGCGGCAGGAAGCAGGGCCTTGTGTCATTCCAGCGCGGCGTTGATGCCAGCGCTGCGCTGGAATGGCATAAAACACACCTCTGCAACCGCACCGTCTTACGGAACGTGTTTGTCGCGGTGAAGCGCAATGAAGCGCGCCGCGAATACCGAACAGGAGATGCTATGACCATGTTCAATAAGGTCGTCAAAGAATTCCAATGGGGCGGCCATAAGGTCCGCATGGAGACGGGTGAGATCGCCCGTCAGGCGAGCGGCGCTGTGCTGCTCGATATGGACGACACCGTCGTGCTCGCCACCGTGGTGGGCGCCAAGAACCCGAAGCCGGGTCAGGACTTCTTCCCGCTGACTGTCGATTACCTCGAGAAGACCTACGCCGCCGGCAAGATCCCGGGTGGCTTCTTCAAGCGCGAAGGCCGTCCGTCGGAAAACGAAACGCTGACCTCGCGCCTGATCGATCGCCCGCTGCGTCCGCTGTTCCCGGAAGGCTTCTACAACGAAGTCCAGGTCGTGATCCACGTGCTGTCGATGAACCCGGAAGTGCCGGCCGACATCCCGGCGCTGGTGGCCGCTTCGGCTGCGCTGGCCGTGTCGGGTCTGCCGTTCAACGGTCCGGTGGGCGCTGCCCGCGTGGGTTACAAGGATGGCCAGTACCTGCTGAACCCGAATCGTGCCCAACTCGCGCATTCGGATCTGGACCTGGTTGTGGCCGGTACCGAGCGTGCTGTGCTGATGGTCGAATCGGAAGCGCAGCAGCTGTCGGAAGAAGTCATGCTGGGCGCCGTGGTGTACGGCCATGAGCAGATGCAGATCGCCATCAACGCGATCCACGAGCTGGTGCGCGACGGCGGTAAGCCCGAGTGGGATTGGCAAGCGGCTCCGAAGAACGAAGCGCTGGTTGCCAAGGTGTCCGAACTGGGCCTGGCCGATCTGCAAGCCGCTTACCAACTGCGCCAGAAGTCGGCCCGCAGCCAGAAGCTGAAGGAAGTCTACAAGTCGGTTGCCGCCAAGCTGGCCGAAGCCGGTGTGGAAGCCGACGGCGTGGAAGTCGACAACATCCTGTTCGAACTCGAATCGAAGATCGTGCGCGGTCAGATCCTGAACGGCGAACCGCGTATCGACGGTCGCGACACCCGCACGGTGCGCCCGATCGAGATCCGTTCGTCGGTGCTGCCGCGTGCGCACGGCTCGGCCCTGTTCACGCGTGGTGAAACGCAAGCGCTGGTGGTGGCCACGCTCGGCACCAAGAGCGACGAGCAGATCATCGACGCGCTGCAAGGCGAGTACCGTGATCGCTTCATGCTCCACTACAACATGCCGCCATTCGCCACGGGCGAAACCGGTCGCGTGGGCAGCCCGAAGCGCCGCGAAGTCGGCCACGGCCGTCTGGCCAAGCGCGCTCTGATTCCGGTGCTGCCGAAGGACGACGAATTCGCTTACACGATCCGTCTGGTGTCGGAAATCACCGAGTCGAACGGCTCGTCGTCGATGGCTTCGGTGTGTGGCGGTTCGCTGGCACTGATGGATGCTGGCGTGCCCCTCAAGGCGCACGTGGCCGGCGTGGCCATGGGCCTGATCCTGGAAGACAACAAGTTCGCCGTGCTGACCGACATTCTGGGTGACGAAGATCACCTAGGCGACATGGACTTCAAGGTCGCGGGTACCGACGCTGGTATCACCGCACTGCAGATGGACATCAAGGTGCAGGGCATCACCAAGGAAATCATGCAGGTGGCGCTGGCGCAAGCCAAGGAAGGCCGTCTGCACATCTTGGGCAAGATGCAGGCTGCCATGGGCGGCGCACGTACCGAGCTGTCGGAACACGCTCCGCGCATGATCACGGTCAAGATCAATCCGGAGAAGATCCGCGACGTGATCGGCAAGGGCGGTTCGACCATCCAGGCGCTGACCAAAGAAACCGGCTGCACGATCGACATCCAGGAAGACGGCACCATCACCATTGCGTCGACGTCGTCGGAAGGCATGGCAGAAGCCAAGCGTCGCATCGAAGGCATCACGGCCGAAGCCGAAGTGGGCAAGATCTATAGCGGCACGGTTCTCAAGCTGCTGGACTTTGGCGCGATCGTGAACATCCTGCCGGGCAAGGACGGTCTGCTGCACATCTCGGAGATCGCCAACGAGCGCGTGAACCAGGTTTCCGACTATGTGAAGGAAGGTCAGGCTGTGCGCGTGAAGCTGCTGAGCACTGACGAGAAGGGCCGTATGCGTCTGTCGATCAAGGCCGCCAAGGCCGAAGAAGGCGACGTGCCGGCCGCTGCACCGCAAGCACCGGGTGCTGGCGACGCTTCCTCGCAACAACAGCAGCAACAACAGCAATAAGCGAGCGGTTTTCGCCAAGAAAAACGGCTGGACGATGTCCAGCCTTTTTTTGTTTACACTGCGTCGCGAGTTCTTCCCGTTGCGCCTTTGCGCCCCATCATGAGCCGCCTGTTCGAACAAAACCGCATCGCCATCGTCTGGGACTTCGACAAGACGCTGATCCCGCGCTACATGCAAGTGCCGCTGTTCGACCGCTTCAACATCTCCGAGCAAGCCTTCTGGGATGAAGTGGCAGCGGGGTCGCGCGAAATCGAATCGCGTGGCCAGAAGGTCAACCACGAAACGTTTTATCTCAATGTGCTGCTGCGCCATGTGCGCGACGGCCGCATGGGCGGTCTCGACAACGCTACGCTGCGCGAGCTGGGCGCCGAACTTGAATTCTTTCCCGGCGTAACGGATTTTTTCGAGCGCAGCAAGGCGTGGGTGCGCGACAACGGGGCTTACCAAGCGTTCGACATCAAGCTTGAGCACTACATTGTCAGCACGGGCCTGACGGAGATGATCAAGGGCTCGCCCATTGCCCCATACATCGATGGCGTGTGGGGCTGCGAATTCCTGGAGGCGCCCGACATGAACGCGGATGGCCGGCCGGTCGTCTCGGAAATCATCTATGCGATTGACAACACGACCAAGACGCGGGCGCTATTTGAGATCAACAAGGGCGTCAACAAGCACCCCGAAGCCGTGAGTGTCAACTCCTCGATTGCCGAAGACGAGCGCCGCGTGCCGTTCGCAAACATGATCTACGTGGCCGATGGGCCGAGCGACATTCCGGCGTTTTCGGTCGCCCGCAAGGGCGGCGGCCGCACCTATGCTGTCTACAACCCTGAGAGCCCGCGTTCGTTCGAGCAGGCCGACAACTTGCGTGCCGATGATCGCGTCGACATGCTCGGCCCGGCGGACTATCGCGCGGGCTCCCCGACAGAGATGTGGCTCAAATTGCATATCGGCAAGATCGCCGACGGCATCGTCCACGGCAAACAGGAAATCATGCGCGAGACCACGCGTGGCATTCCGCAGCATTTTGTCGAGCCCAAGCGTAGCGTCTCGTAACTCGAGCGTCGCGTCGTAAACCTCATTGATCCGATTCCCATGAAAGCGATCGAAATCACGCAATACGGTGGCCCCGAAGTCTTGCAGCTTGGCGAGCGGCCGATGCCGGAAACCAAGGCTGGTGAGGTGTTGATCCGTGTGCGCGCTGCCGGCGTGAACCGGCCGGATGTGTTTCAGCGGACAGGCAATTATCCGGTGCCGCCCGGTGCGTCCGACATTCCCGGACTGGAAGTCGCTGGCGAGATCGTCAGTGGTGATCTGGAGCATGCTGACAATCGCTACGGCTTGAAGGTGGGCGATCGCGTTTGCGCGCTGGTGCAGGGTGGGGGCTACGCGGAATTCTGCACGGCACCGCTGGGCCAGGTGCTGCCCGTGCCGGGCGGTTTGTCCGATGTGGAAGCCGCTGCGTTGCCCGAGAACTATTTCACCGTGTGGTCGAACGTATTCGACCGCGGCTTGCTGGGGCGGGGCGCACACGGTGCCGATGAAACGCTGCTCGTGCAAGGTGGCTCCAGCGGCATCGGAACGACGGCCATTCAGATCGCGTCCGCATTGGGTCACCGTGTTTTCGCGACGGCAGGTAGCGCCGACAAGTGCGACGCGTGCGTCAAACTCGGTGCTGCGCGCGCCATCAATTACAAGACCGAAGATTTCGTCGAGATCGTCAAGGCTGAGACGGGCCGCGGCGCCGACGTGGTGCTCGACATGGTCGGCGGCAGTTATGTCGCGCGTGAGATCGCCTGCACCGCCGACGATGGCCGCATCGTCCTGATCGCGTTGCTGGGCGGCGCCAAGGCCGAGGTGCCGCTGGGCGACATCCTGCGTCGGCGCATTACCTTGACGGGCTCGACGCTGCGCCCGCGTCCGGTTGCATTCAAGGCGGCCATCGCGGCCAATCTGTATGAAACGGTCTGGCCGTTGCTTGCGTCTGCGCGCATCAAGCCGGTCGTCCATGAGGTCATGCCGGCCGCACAGGCCGCGCAGGCGCATGCTTTGATGGAATCGAGCGCGCATATCGGCAAGATCATGTTGGTTTGGGATTGACGCCAGGACGCCAAAATTGACCCCGTTTTTGCCGCCGCGGTAGAATGCCGGGTTTATTTGACAGTCAACCGGGCAAAACGTGAACGCAAGACCGAAGCTGGTGGTGGGCAACTGGAAGCTGCATGGCAGTCTGAGCACGAACGCCGCGCTGCTTGAGCAGATCAAGGCCGCAGGCAAAACCGCCGCCACGCTGGCGGTCTGTGCGCCGTTTCCGTACCTGGCGCAGTGCCAGTCGCTGCTCGCCGGTTCTGCGGTGGCATGGGGCGCACAGGATGTTTCGGCTGAAGCGCGCGGTGCCTTTACGGGCGAAGTGGCGGCGTCGATGCTGTCGGAATTCGGTTGCGGCTACGTGATCGTTGGGCACTCCGAGCGTCGGTCGTACCACGGCGAAACCGACGCGCAAGTGGCGGCCAAGGCCCTCCGCGCGCTCGAACACGGCATCACCCCGATCGTCTGTGTGGGCGAAACGCTTGCGCAGCGCGAAGCCGGTGAGACCGAGCAGGTGGTGGGCCGGCAACTGGATGCGGTGCTGGAGGCGCTGTCGGTGGAGCAACTGGGTCGTATTGTTGTGGCTTACGAGCCGGTCTGGGCCATCGGCACAGGCAAGACCGCATCCAGCGAGCAGGCGCAGGCTGTGCATGCGTTCCTTCGAGCGCGCGTCGCCGCCCGTGACGCTGGTGTGGCGCAGCGCCTGGCAATTCTGTATGGCGGAAGCGTCAAGCCCGACAATGCCGGCGAACTGTTTGCAATGGCGGACATCGATGGTGGCCTGATCGGCGGCGCGTCCCTGAAGGCCGAAGATTTCCTGACGATCGGTCGCGCATAAACGACGGATCGAGTCGCAATGTCACAGATGTGCGACTGCAACATATTATTGAGAGAAACGAAATGGCAATTCTGAAGACGCTGCTGCTGGTGGCACAAATCCTGAGCGCGCTCGGTGTGATCGGCCTGGTGCTGCTACAGCACGGCAAGGGCGCCGACGTTGGGGCGGCCTTTGGCTCCGGTGCGTCGGGTAGCCTGTTCGGCGCAACCGGCTCGGCCAACTTCTTGTCGCGCACGACGGCTGTGCTGGCTACCGTGTTTTTCATTGCCACGTTGGCGCTGACGCTGATCGGCACCAGCAAGGGCAGTGTGTCTGCGGGTGTGATGGGTTCGGTCGCACCTGTTACGTCCACGGCATCGGCACCGGCGGCCTCGGCTCCGGCTGCTGGTCCGGCCGCAGCTTCCTCGCCGGCTGTGCCCAAGTAATTTGATGTAACGATCGCGGCGTACTGTTTGGGTTTTCAGCGCGCCGCGAAGCATAAGATTTTTCTTTGTGCATTGAACAAAAGCTTCGCTTTGCGGTAGAATGCAAGGCTTGAAACAATACGGAAAACGGGCGGGGGCGCTAAGTCTCAACCGGGTTCCTGATAGAGTTTCTTCCCCCAGCCGACGTGGTGAAATTGGTAGACACGCTATCTTGAGGGGGTAGTGGCGAAAGCTGTGCGAGTTCGAGTCTCGCCGTCGGCACCAATCAAATTCGGGGTCTGTTCCACGGGATGTTCCGCGCAGGCCCCTCCGCAAGACGACGCGCAGTCGAGGCGTCGTAAGGCTGCGGACCCGGCGCCTTCGATGGGGCGACAAGGCGCCGCCTGCGGGCAGTGCTGTTGCAACCATTCAAAAAGGCGGGCGTCCCTTGAACCTCGAAGCCTATTTCCCCGTACTGTTGTTCATTGTCGTCGGTGTTGGCCTTGGCCTTGCGCTGATGACCATCGGCCGAGTCCTCGGTCCGAACAATCCCGATCCTGACAAGCTCTCGCCGTACGAGTGCGGCTTCGAAGCATTCGAAGACGCGCGTATGAAGTTCGACGTGCGCTATTACCTCATCGCCATCCTGTTCATCCTGTTCGATCTGGAGACCGCGTTCCTCTTCCCGTGGGGCGTGGCGCTGCGTGAGATCGGCTGGCCGGGGTTCTTCGCGATGGGCGTGTTTCTTCTCGAGTTTCTCGTGGGCTTCGTCTACATCTGGAAAAAAGGCGCGCTCGATTGGGAGTGATGTGAAATGGCGATCGAAGGCGTACTCAACGAAGGCTTTGTCACGACAACCGCTGACAAGCTGATCAATTGGACCCGTACCGGGTCCCTGTGGCCGATGACGTTCGGTCTGGCGTGCTGTGCTGTGGAAATGATGCATGCCGGCGCGTCGCGTTATGACCTGGACCGTTTCGGCGTGGTGTTTCGTCCGTCGCCGCGTCAGTCTGACGTGATGATCGTGGCCGGCACACTGTGCAACAAGATGGCGCCTGCATTGCGCAAGGTGTACGACCAGATGGCCGAGCCTCGCTGGGTCATCTCCATGGGCTCGTGCGCGAATGGCGGCGGTTACTATCACTACTCGTATTCTGTCGTGCGGGGCTGCGATCGCATCGTGCCGGTCGATGTGTACGTGCCGGGCTGTCCGCCCACGGCTGAAGCGCTGATCTACGGCATCATCCAGCTGCAGGCCAAGATCCGTCGCACCAACACCATCGCGCGCAAGGCCTGACATGACCGAGAAGCTTGCCACCCTGAAGGCCGCGCTGGAAAAGGCGCTGGGCGATCGCGTTCAAAGCCTGACCGAGTCGATTGGTGAACTCACTCTCGTAGTGAAGGCTGCCGATTACTACGACGTCATGCGCACGCTGCGCGACGACGCCTCGCTCAAATTTGAGCAGCTGATCGACCTGTGTGGCGTCGATTATGCCGATTACGGTGACGGTGCCTGGAACGGCCCGCGTTTTGCTGGTGTGTCGCACCTGCTGTCGATCACGCACAACTGGCGCGTTCGCGTTCGCGTGTTCGCGCCGGACGATGACCTGCCGGTGGTGGCGTCCGTGACGACGATCTGGAATTCCGCTGACTGGTACGAGCGTGAGGCATTTGACCTCTATGGCCTGGTGTTCGAAGGCCACCCGGACCTGCGTCGCATCCTGACCGACTACGGCTTCATCGGCCATCCGTTCCGCAAGGATTTCCCCGTGTCGGGTTACGTTGAAATGCGCTACGACCCGGTGCAGCGTCGCGTGGTCTATCAGCCGGTGACCATCGAGCCGCGCGAGATTACGCCGCGTGTGATCCGTGAAGATCAATACGGTGGTCTGAAGCACTGAAGGGCGCCCGATCATGGCAGATATCAAGAACTACACCCTGAACTTCGGTCCGCAACACCCGGCCGCGCACGGCGTGCTGCGGCTCGTGCTGGAGCTGGACGGCGAAGTCATTCAACGCGCCGACCCGCACATCGGTCTGCTGCATCGCGCGACGGAAAAGCTCGCCGAACAGAAGACCTGGATTCAGAGCGTGCCGTACATGGACCGTCTCGACTACGTGTCGATGATGGTCAACGAGCACGCCTACGTGATGGCGATCGAACGCCTGCTGGGCCTCGAAGTGCCGCTGCGTGCGCAGTACATCCGCGTGATGTTCGACGAAATCACGCGGATCATGAACCACCTGATGTGGATTGGTTCGCACGCGCTGGACGTGGGTGCCATGGCGGTGTTTCTGTACGCCTTCCGTGAGCGCGAAGACCTGTTTGATATGTACGAGGCGGTTTCGGGTGCGCGCATGCACGCAGCCTACTACCGCCCGGGTGGTGTCTATCGCGACCTGCCTGACACGATGCCGCAATACAAGGCATCCAAGGTGCGCAACGAGAAGGCCTTGGCTGCCCTGAACGAAGCGCGTTCGGGTTCGCTGCTGGACTTCATTGAAGACTTCACCAACCGCTTCCCGAAGTACGTTGACGAATACGAAACCCTGCTGACCGACAACCGGATTTGGAAGCAGCGTCTCGTTGGCATCGGGGTGGTGACTCCGGAGCGCGCGCTCAACAAAGGCTTCTCCGGTGCGATGCTGCGTGGTTCGGGTATCGAGTGGGATGTGCGCAAGAAGCAGCCGTACGAAGTGTACGACCGCATCGATTTCGACATTCCGGTCGGCGTGAACGGTGATTGCTACGACCGTTATCTGGTGCGCGTCGAAGAAATGCGCCAGAGCAATCGCATCATTCGTCAGTGCATCGAGTGGCTGCGCAAAAACCCGGGTCCGGTGATCACCGATAACCACAAGGTGGCGCCTCCGTCGCGCGTGGACATGAAGACCAACATGGAAGAGCTGATTCACCACTTCAAGCTCTTCACCGAAGGTATGCACGTGCCCGAAGGCGAGGCGTATGCCGCCGTTGAGCATCCGAAGGGCGAGTTCGGCATTTATGCAATCTCCGACGGCGCCAACAAGCCGTACCGTCTGAAGATTCGCGCCCCGGGCTTCGTTCATCTGGCTGCGCTCGACGAAATGGCGAAGGGTCACATGATTGCCGATGCGGTGACGATCATCGGTACGCAGGACATCGTGTTTGGCGAGATCGATCGCTGAGCCCGCAGGAAACAACGGTTTGACGCGCAGGCAAGCGCGGCTGTGAAACGAGGACGCACGCCGGGGTAAGGTACTTAGGTAATACGCCCCGCGTCCCGCACCAATCGCAACGAACATGCTATCAGCAGAAGCTCTCAAGGAAATCGACCGGGCGGTCGCGAAATATCCCGCCGACCAGAAGCAGTCCGCCGTGATGGCGGCGCTGGCGGTCGCGCAGAGCGAGAAAGGCTGGGTCTCGCCCGAAGTCATGCAGTTCGTGGCCGAGTACCTCGAAATGCCGCCGGTGTGGGTCGAGGAAGTGGCGACGTTCTACAACATGTACGACACCAAGCCGGTTGGCCGATTCAAACTGTCGGTGTGCACGAACTTGCCGTGCGCGCTGTCGGGCGGCGAACGTGCTGCCGACTACCTGAAGAAGAAGCTGGGCATCGGTTTCAACGAGACCACCGCCGACGGCAACTTCACGCTGAAGGAAGGCGAGTGCATGGGCGCGTGCGGTGATGCACCGGTCATGATCGTCAACAACACCCACATGTGCAGCTTCATGAGCAACGAGAAGCTCGACGCGCTGATCGCCGACCTCCAGTCGAAGGCGCCGACCAACGGAGCAGGCAAGTAAATGACCTCCCTGCACGATCGACATATCCAGCCGTTGATTCTGGCCGGTCTGAACGGCGACAACTGGCACCTCGAAGACTACATCAAGCGTGGCGGCTATCAGCAGCTCAAACGCATCCTCACCGAGAAGATCACCCCCGAGCAGGTCATTGCTGACGTGAAGGCGTCGGGCCTGCGCGGCCGCGGCGGTGCCGGTTTCCCGACCGGCTTGAAGTGGAGCTTCATGCCGCGCCAGTTCCCCGGCCAGAAGTATCTCGTCTGCAACACCGACGAAGGTGAGCCGGGTACGTTCAAGGATCGCGACATCATTCGCTACAACCCGCACGCGCTGATCGAAGGCATGGCCATCGGCGGCTACGCGATGGGCATCACCGTGGGCTACAACTACATCCACGGCGAGATCTGGAACGAATACAAGATCTTCGAACAGGCACTGGAAGAGGCGCGTGCTGCGGGCTTCCTCGGTGACAACATCCTGGGCTCCGGCTTCAACTTCCAGCTGCATGCGCACCATGGTTATGGCGCGTACATCTGCGGTGAAGAGACCGCACTGCTCGAGTCGCTGGAAGGCAAGAAGGGCCAGCCGCGCTTCAAGCCGCCGTTCCCTGCGAGCTTCGGCTTGTACGGCAAGCCGACCACCATCAACAACACCGAGACCTTTGCCGCGGTGCCGTTCTTGCTGGCCATCGGTCCGGATAACTACTTGAAGATGGGCAAGCCGAACAACGGCGGCTCGAAGATCTTCTCTGTGTCCGGCGACGTTGAGCGTCCGGGCAACTACGAGATTCCGCTGGGCACCCCGTTCTCCAAGCTGCTGGAGCTTGCCGGCGGCATGCGCGGTGGTAAGAAGCTCAAGGCGGTCATCCCGGGTGGATCGTCGGCGCCGGTGGTGCCGGCTGACCTGATGATGGCCTCCGACATGGACTACGACTCAATCGCCAAGGCCGGCTCGATGCTGGGCTCGGGCGCTGTCATCGTGATGGACGAAACGCGCTGCATGGTGAAGTCGCTGCTGCGTCTGTCGTATTTCTATTACGAAGAGTCGTGCGGCCAGTGCACGCCGTGCCGTGAGGGCACCGGGTGGCTGTACCGCGTCGTCGATCGCATCGAGCACGGCAAGGGCCGCCAGGAAGACCTGGACCTGCTGAACAACGTGGCCGAAAACATCATGGGCCGGACCATCTGCGCACTCGGCGATGCCGCTGCGATGCCGGTCCGCGGCATGCTCAAGCACTACTGGGATGAGTTCGCGTATCACGTCGAACACAAGCAGTGCATGGTGCCCACCTACCTTTAAGCGTGGCAGAACATGGTTGAAATCGAAATTGATGGCAAGAAGGTCGAGGTTGCCGAAGGCAGCCTGGTGATGGAGGCGGCCCGCCAGACGGGCACCTACATTCCTCACTTTTGCTATCACCGCAAACTGTCGGTCGCGGCCAACTGCCGGATGTGCCTGGTCGAGGTCGAGAAGGCGCCCAAGGCGCTGCCGGCCTGCGCCACGCCCGTCACCGCGGGCATGAAGGTCTTCACAAATTCCGAGAAGGCGGTGAAGGCGCAGAAGTCCGTGATGGAGTTCCTGCTGATCAACCACCCGCTGGATTGCCCGATCTGTGACCAGGGCGGCGAGTGCCAGTTG
The DNA here is from genome assembly GCF_038440115.1 of Ralstonia sp. OTU4908. Classification (NCBI taxonomy): domain Bacteria; kingdom Pseudomonadati; phylum Pseudomonadota; class Betaproteobacteria; order Burkholderiales; family Burkholderiaceae; genus Ralstonia; species Ralstonia sp. OTU4908. The sequence goes on from NZ_JASATD010000013.1 coordinate 73,234, forward strand.
CAGGACTTGGCCGTGGGCTACGGCAAGTCTGAATCGCGCTACCAGGAAGAAAAGCGTGTGGTGTTCCACAAGAATGTGGGCCCGCTGATCTCCATGGAAGAGATGACGCGCTGCATTCACTGCACGCGCTGCGTCCGTTTCGGCCAGGAAATTGCCGGCGTGATGGAACTGGGCATGCTCAACCGCGGCGAGCATTCTGAGATCACGACGTTCGTCGGTCAGACTGTTGACTCCGAGTTGTCGGGCAACATGATCGACCTGTGCCCCGTTGGCGCGCTGACCAGCAAGCCGTTCCGCTATTCGGCCCGTACGTGGGAACTGGCACGCCGCAAGTCGGTGTCGCCGCACGATGGCCTGGGCGCCAACGTGATCGTCCAGACGAAGAATCAGCGCGTGATGCGCGTTCTGCCGCTGGACAACGAAGCCATCAACGAATGCTGGCTATCCGATAAGGACCGTTTCGCCTATGAGGGCGTGAACAGCGACGACCGCCTGACCCAGCCGATGCTCAAGCAAGGCGGTCAGTGGAAGGCGGTCGACTGGACCACCGCGCTGGAATACGTGGCCAACGGCCTCAACGAAATCAAGCGTGATCACGGCGCAGAGCAGATTGGTGCATTGGCCAGCCCGCACAGCACGCTGGAAGAGCTGTTCCTGTTGCAAAAACTGGTGCGCGGCATTGGCAGCGACAACGTCGATTTCCGTCTGCGTCAGTCCGATTTCTCGGTCAAGCCGACGGGCGCTCCGTGGCTCGGCATGCCCATCGCCGACGTGTCGCTGCTGCAGCGTACGCTGGTCGTAGGCTCTTTCCTGCGCAAGGATCACCCACTGCTGGCCGCGCGTCTGCGTCAGGCAGGCAAGAAGGGTGCGCAACTGAGCATGATCGGCGCAGGTGGCGAGGATCTGCTGATGCCTGCCACGCAACTGTTGGGCGCACCGTCGCAATGGCTGTCGCTGCTGTCGCAAGTGGCGGTGGCCGTGGCGGCTGCCAATAATGTTGCCCGTCCAGGCGGCACCGATGGCATCGAAGCCGGTGACATTGCCCAGCGCATCGCCGCAAGCCTCGCTTCGGGCGAGCGCAAGGCTGTGTTCCTCGGCAACGCCGCCGTGGCGCACCCGCAGTTTTCGCAACTGCACGCGTTGGCCCAGTGGGTCGCGCAGCAGACCGGCGCGACGCTTGGCTTCCTGACGGAAGCAGCCAACACGGTTGGTGGCTACATCGCCGGGGCGCTCCCCCAAGGCAACGGCTTGGACGCCGCCGCCATGTTGGCGCAACCGCGTCGCGCTTACGTGCTGTTGGGCGCCGAACCGGAATTCGATACTGCCAACCCCACGCAAGCGCGTGCCGCGCTGGACCAGGCCGACACCGTGATCGTGCTTGCACCGTTTGCCTCTCGCGCCGCGCTTGAGTACGCGGACGTGCTGCTGCCGACGGCTCCGTTCACCGAAACCTCGGGCACGTTCATCAACTGCGAGGGATTGCCACAAAGCTTCAATGGCGTTGTGCGCGGCCTGGGTGACTCGCGTCCCGCCTGGAAGGTCCTGCGCGTGCTGGGCAACCTGCTGAACGTGTCTGGCTTTGAGTACGACAGTTCGGAAGTGGTGCGCGACGAAGTGCTGGCCAAGCCGGTCATCGAGCGTTTGTCGAACGCGACGATTGCGCAGACCGCCGCCCCTGTTGCTACTGCGGCAGGCATCGAGCGTCTGGCCGATGTGCCGATTTACCACGCCGATCCGATCGTGCGCCGCGCCGGTTCGCTGCAACTGACGGCTGCAGCACGTGCTGCCGTGCGTGCTGGCTTGCCGGCTGATCTCTACGCACAACTGGGCCTGGCCAATGGTGACGCCGTGCGCGTGACGCAAGGGCAGCGCAGTGTGGTGCTGCCGGCCGTGCTGGACAAGTCGCTGGCTTCTGGCGTGATCCGCGTGCCGGCCGCTACCGAAGCGTCGGCGCAGCTGGGTGCCATGTTCGGTGCGGTAAGCGTTGAGAAGGTTGAATCGTCCGCGCTGGCGGCTACGGTGTAAGGGTCAACATGATCGAGTCGATTACTTCTTTCGGTACCGCCACCTTCGGTGGGTGGTGGCCGCTGATCTGGACGCTGGTCCGTGCGGTCTGCATCATCCTGCCGCTGCTGCTGTGCGTGGCTTACCTGATCCTGTGGGAGCGCAAGCTCATCGGCTGGATGCACGTGCGTCTGGGCCCGAACCGCGTGGGCCCGATGGGCCTGCTGCAGCCGATTGCCGACGTGCTCAAGCTGCTGCTCAAGGAAGTCATGGTGCCGAGCGCGGTCAGCCGCGGCATGTACATCATCGCGCCGCTGATGGTGCTGATGCCGGCGGTTGCGATCTGGGCGGTGATCCCGTTCCAGGCCGAGGCGATGGTGTCGAACATCAACGCCGGCCTGCTGTACGTCATGGCGATCAGCTCGGTGGGCGTGTACGGCGTGATCTTGGCGGGCTGGGCGTCGAACTCGAAGTACGCGTTCCTGGGTGCGATGCGCGCTTCGGCACAGATGATTTCGTACGAAATTGCGATGGGCTTCGCGCTCGTGACGGTGCTGATGGTGACGGGTAGCCTGAACCTGTCGGACATCGTTAATTCGCAGAATCGCGGTTTCTTTGCGGGTCACGGCATCAACATCCTCTCGTGGAACTGGCTGCCGCTGCTGCCGATGTTTGGCGTCTACTTCATCTCGGGTGTGGCTGAAACGAACCGCCACCCATTCGATGTGGTGGAAGGCGAATCCGAAATCGTGGCCGGTCACATGATCGAATACTCGGGCATGGCGTTCGCGCTGTTCTTCCTGGCCGAGTACATCAACATGATCGTGATCTCCGCGCTGACCGCAACGTTGTTCCTGGGCGGCTGGGCTTCGCCGATCGATGCATCGGTCCTCAACTGGATTCCGGGCTTCTTCTGGCTGCTGATCAAGGTTTTCCTGCTGCTGTCGGTCTTCATCTGGCTGCGCGCATCGTTCCCGCGTTATCGCTACGACCAGATCATGCGTCTGGGCTGGAAAATCTTCATTCCGCTCACTGTGGGCTGGCTTGTCGTCGTCGCCATCTGGTTGGTGTCGCCGTGGAACATCTGGAAGTAACGGGACAATAGGAAGGCACCATGTTGCTTGCCATCAAGGAATTCTTTAACAGCCTGCTCCTGAAGGAACTCTTCAAGGGGCTGGCGCTGACCGGGCGCTACCTGTTTGCGCGCAAGATCACCGTTCTCTTTCCGGAAGAGAAGACGCCGCTGTCGCCGCGCTTTCGCGGTCTGCATGCACTGCGTCGCTATCCGAACGGCGAAGAGCGCTGCATTGCGTGCAAGCTGTGCGAAGCCGTTTGCCCGGCTCTAGCCATCACGATCGAGTCGGATCAGCGTGACGACGGCACCCGCCGCACCACGCGCTACGACATCGACCTGACGAAGTGTATTTTCTGCGGCTTCTGCGAAGAGGCTTGTCCGGTGGACGCCATCGTCGAGACGCACATCCTCGAATACCACGGTGAAAAGCGCGGCGACCTGTATTTCACCAAGGACATGCTGCTGGCCGTGGGTGATCGCTTCGAGCCGGAAATCGCGGCCAACAAAGCGGCCGACGCAAAGTACCGCTGATTCAAGACGTCCGCCGTGCAGTAGGCGGGCGGTGCAGTTGACATCCCGGTTGGACAACGGCTCTTGCAGAGCCAACCAGTTGCGGTGGCGTCATGCCATCACAGCTTTGGACAAGCGCGTGCCGCAAAACGGCCCGTGCCAGGATCATGGAAATCACGACGATCATCTTCTACTGTTTCGCGCTCGTGCTGGTGCTCGCAGCGCTGAAGGTCATCACCGCGAAGAACCCGGTGCACGCGGCGCTGTTCCTCGTGCTCTCGTTTTTCACTGCGGCGGCGATCTGGATGCTGCTCAAGGCGGAATTCCTCGCCATCACGCTGGTGCTGGTCTACGTTGGGGCAGTGATGGTGCTGTTCCTGTTCGTGGTGATGATGATCGATATCGACATCGAACACCTGCGACGCGATTTCTGGACCTACGTACCGATGGCGGCCTTCGTGGGCGTGGTCATCATCTTGGAAATGGCCGTCGTGCTGACCAAGACCTTCATGGGCCGCGTGCAGCCGGTGCAGGAGCTGCCGAAGGGCTTTAATGGGCCGAACACACAGGCGCTTGGGAAGCTGATCTATACCGATTACATCTATGCCTTTGAAGTGGCTGGCGCGGTGTTGCTGCTGGCGATTGTGGCCGCCGTCGCCTTGACCGCACGCCGCCGCAAGGACACCAAGGCACAGAACGTGTCCGATCAGATCCGAGTGAAGCGCAAGGACCGCGTGCGACTGGTCTCGATGCCGGCGGAAAAGTCGGCCGGCGCAGCTTCGGCTGAATCCAAGAGCTGAGCCCCGGGAGAACCCATATGTCTTCACTATCCCTTGCCCATTACCTCGTGCTCGGCGCGGTGCTGTTTGCCATCAGCATTGTCGGCATTTTCCTGAACCGCAAGAACGTCATCGTGCTGCTGATGGCGATCGAATTGATGCTGCTGGCGGTCAACCTGAACTTCGTCGCGTTCTCCCACTACCTGGGCGATCTGGCGGGGCAGGTGTTCGTGTTTTTCATCCTGACGGTGGCCGCGGCGGAATCCGCGATCGGTCTCGCCATCCTGGTGGTGTTGTTCCGTAATCTGGACACCATCAACGTCGACGATCTGGACAGCCTCAAGGGCTGACCTCCGCATCCCACCTATAAGAAGCGTTCCATGGCTACCACGCTCAATCCCAACCTGCTGCTGGCGATCCCGCTCGCGCCGCTGGCCGGCGCGGCGATCGCCGGGCTGTTCGGCACCAAGTTCTTTGGCGAGAAGATCGGCCGCACGGCATCCCACAGCGTCACCATCCTCGGTGTTGCGATCGCCTTCATTCTGTCGGCGCTGACGCTGTCCGACGTCATCAACGGCGCCGGTTACAACGGCACTGTCTATGAATGGATGACGGTTGGCTCGCTGAAGATGGAAGTCGGCTTCCTCATCGATTCGCTCACGGCGATGATGATGTGCGTGGTGACCTTCGTCTCGCTAATGGTGCATATCTACACCATTGGCTACATGGCGGAAGACGACGGCTATAACCGTTTCTTCGCGTACATCTCGCTGTTCACCTTCTCGATGTTGATGCTCGTGATGAGCAACAACTTCCTACAGCTGTTCTTCGGCTGGGAAGCGGTGGGTCTGGTGTCGTACCTGCTGATCGGCTTCTGGTTCAAGCGTCCGACGGCCATCTACGCCAACATGAAAGCGTTCCTGGTCAACCGCGTGGGTGACTTCGGCTTCGTGCTCGGTATCGGCCTGTTGCTGGCATACAGCGGTAGCCTGAGCTACGCCGATGTGTTCGCCGCCCGTGACAACCTGGCCGCGATTGGCTTCCCGGGTACCGACTGGCACATGCTGACGGTGGCCTGTATCTGCCTGTTCATCGGCGCGATGGGCAAATCGGCGCAGTTCCCGCTGCACGTGTGGCTGCCGGACTCGATGGAAGGCCCGACCCCGATCTCCGCACTGATTCACGCGGCCACCATGGTGACCGCCGGTATCTTCATGGTCGCGCGCATGTCGCCGCTGTTCGAACTGTCGGACACCGCGCTGTCGTTCGTGCTGATCATCGGCGCAATCACCGCGCTGTTCATGGGCTTCCTGGGCATCATCCAGACCGACATCAAGCGTGTGGTGGCGTACTCGACGCTGTCTCAGCTCGGTTACATGACCGTCGCGCTGGGCGCTTCGGCTTACCAGGTCGCCGTGTTCCACCTGATGACGCACGCGTTCTTCAAGGCGCTGCTGTTCCTCGGCGCGGGCTCGGTCATCATCGGCATGCACCACGATCAGGACATGCGCAACATGGGCGGCCTGCGCAAGTACATGCCGATTACCTGGCTGACGTCGCTGGTGGGTTCGCTGGCGCTGATCGGCACGCCGTTCTTCTCGGGTTTCTATTCGAAGGACTCGATCATCGAGGCGGTGCGCGAATCGCACCTGCCGGGTGCCGGCTTCGCCTACTGGGCTGTGCTGGCCGGCGTGTTCGTGACCGCGTTCTACTCGTTCCGCATGTATTTCCTGGTGTTCCACGGTGAAGAGCGTTTCGGCAAGGAACACTCGCATCACGAAGGCAATCACGTGGACGAGGAGGAAACCGCCGATCATCACCACGGCCTGGCTCCGGGTCAGAAGCCGCACGAGTCGCCGTGGGTGGTGACAGTGCCGCTGGTGCTGCTGGCGATCCCGTCGGTCATCATCGGTGCGATGGCAATCCAGCCGATGCTGTTCGGCGAGTTCTTCAAGCACGGCGTGGTGTTCTCGGAAGTCATCTTCAACAGCGAGAACCACGAAGCGATGAAGGTGCTGAGCGAAGACTTCCACGGCTGGGTCGAGATGGCGCTGCACGGCTTCACGTCGGCACCGTTCATCCTGCTGCTGGCCGGTGTGGTGCTGTCGTGGTTCTTCTACCTGAAGCGCCCGGATATTCCGGCAGCCATCGCCAAGCGTTTCTCCGGCGTCTACAAGCTGCTGGACAACAAGTACTACATGGACAAGATCAACGAGATCGTCTTTGCCAACGGTGCGGTCAAGTTCGGCCGTGGCCTGTGGAAGGGCGGCGATCAAGGTGTGATCGACGGTGTTGTCGTCAACGGCAGCGCGCGTCTGGTGGGCTGGTTCGCGACTGTCGTGCGCCTGCTCCAGTCCGGCTTCATCTATGACTATGCGTTCGCGATGATCATCGGCACGGTTGGGCTGCTGACGTATTTCGTGTTCCTGGCAGGCAAATAAGGGATTACAAAAATGGTTCTGTCTTTTGCGATCTGGCTGCCGATCTTCTTCGGCGTGCTGGTGCTGGCCTCGGGCTCAGACCGCAATCCCGGTTATGTCCGCTGGATGTCGCTGATCGGTTCCGTGATCAGCTTCGTGATGACGCTCCCGCTCATCACGCGTTTCGACAAGACGACGGCTGCGATGCAGTTCGTCGAAAAGTCGTCGTGGATCGAGCGCTTCCACATCAGCTACTACCTCGGTGTCGACGGCATTTCGATGTGGTTCGTGGTGCTGACCGCGTTCATCACCGTGATCGTGGTGATCTCGGCTTGGGAAGTGATCACCGAGCGCGTGGCGCAGTACATGGCCGCGTTCCTGATCCTGTCGGGTCTGATGATCGGCGTGTTTGCGTCGCTCGACGGTCTGCTGTTCTACGTGTTCTTCGAAGCCACGCTGATCCCGATGTACATCATCATCGGCGTGTGGGGCGGCCCGAACCGCGTCTACGCGGCATTCAAGTTCTTCCTGTACACGCTGCTGGGCTCGTTGCTGACGCTGGTTGCGCTGCTGTATCTGTACTTCCACAGCGGCACGTTCGAAATCCTGCAGTGGCATCAGGTCAAGCTGTCGATGAACGAGCAGATCCTGATCTTCCTCGCGTTCTTCATGGCGTTTGCCGTGAAGGTGCCGATGTGGCCGGTGCACACCTGGCTGCCGGACGCCCACGTGGAAGCCCCGACCGGAGGCTCCGTGGTGCTGGCTGCCATCATGCTGAAGCTGGGTGCCTACGGTTTCCTGCGGTTCTCGCTGCCGATCGCGCCGGATGCCAGCCATAGCCTGTCCGCGTTCATCATCGCGATCTCGCTGGTTGCCGTGATCTACATCGGTCTGGTGGCGCTGGTGCAGGCCGACATGAAGAAGCTGGTCGCGTATTCGTCGATCGCGCACATGGGCTTCGTCACGCTGGGTTTCTTCATCTTCAACGAAATCGGCGTTGAGGGCGGTATCGTCCAGATGATCTCGCACGGCTTTATCTCAGGCGCAATGTTTCTGTGTATTGGCGTGTTGTATGACCGCGTGCATTCGCGTCAGATTGCCGATTACGGCGGTGTGGTGAACACCATGCCGAAGTTCGCGGCGCTGTCAGTGTTCTTTGCCATGGCCAACTGCGGCTTGCCGGCGACCTCGGGTTTCGTTGGCGAATTCATGGTGATCCTGGGCTCGGTCAAGTTCAATTTCTGGATTGGTCTGCTGGCCGCCACGGCACTAATCTTTGGCGCAGCGTATTCGCTGTGGATGGTCAAGCGCGTGATCTTCGGTGATGTGACCCATAAGCACGTGGCCGAGTTGAAGGACCTGAACTGCCGTGAGTTCTTCATGCTGGGCGTGCTGGCGATTGCGACCCTGTACATGGGCCTGTATCCGAAGCCTTTCACCGATGTCATGCATGCGTCCGTGGTCAACTTGCTGACCCACGTGGCTCAGTCGAAGCTGTAAGCAGCGAGAAGAAACTATGCAATCGTCCTCCTCTATTGCGGCTTTTGCCCCAATCGTTTTTCTCGCGCTGGGCATTGGTGCCGTCAACTGGATTGACCTGGCGCGCGGCCAGAAGCGAAGCAGCGTGGCCTATCCGGTTTCGTTGGTGATTACGCTGGTGCTGGCGGTGTGGTTCGGCTTGAATGCTGGGAACGGTGAAACGCACTACGTGTTCGGCAACATGGCCGTGATCGACCCGATGGCCAACGTGCTGGCGTCGTTCTGTGCGCTGACGCTGTTTGCCACGCTGGTCTATACGCGCCGCTATCTGGCCGACCGCGACATGTACGCGGGCGAGTTCTACATGTTCGCCCTGTTCACACTGGGCGGCCAGGTGGTGATGATCACCGGCAACAACTTCCTCGTGCTCTATCTGGGCCTTGAATTGTTGTCGCTGGCGTCGTACACGCTGGTAGCGCTGCGCCGCCGTTCGAACGTGTCGTCCGAATCGGCCATGAAGTATTTCATCCTGGGTGCGCTGGCCTCGGGCCTGCTGCTGTACGGCATGTCGATGCTGTATGGCGCCACCGGCTCGCTGGAACTGGGCAAGGTGTTTGACGCCATCAAGAACGGCGAGATCAACAAGACGATTCTCGTGTTCGGCGTAGTGTTCATCGTTGCCGGGCTCGGCTTCAAGCTAGGTGTGGCACCGTTCCACATGTGGGTGCCCGATGTTTATCAAGGCTCGCCGACGGCCGTGACGCTGCTGATTGCCGGTGCGCCGAAGGTGGCCGCCTTTGCAATGACGCTTCGTATTCTGGTCGAAGGCCTGCTGCCCCTGGCATTCGATTGGCAGAACATGCTGATCGTGTTGGCTGTCGTGTCGCTGGCCATCGGCAATATCACCGGCGTGGTGCAAACCAACTTCAAGCGTCTGCTGGGCTATTCGACGGTTTCCCACATGGGCTTTCTGCTGCTGGGTCTGGTATCGGGCGTCAGCTCCGGCAAGCCGGATTTGACGGCACAGGCCTACAGTGCGTCGATGTTCTATGCCATTACCTACGTGCTGACCGCACTGGGCGCGTTCGGCATCATCCTGCTGCTGTCGCGCAAAGGCTACGAGGCGGAAGACATCGCCGACCTGAAAGGCCTGTCGAGGAAAAGCCCGTGGTTCGCGCTGCTGATGCTGTTCATCATGATGTCGCTGGCAGGCCTGCCGCCGACGGTTGGCTTCTACGCGAAGCTGTCGGTCCTGGGCGCAGTGGTCGATGCTGGCATGTCGTGGCTGGCCGTTGTTGCGGTACTGTTCTCGCTGGTGGGCGCGTTCTACTACCTGCGCGTCATCAAGGTCATGTACTTCGACGTGCCGGCTGACGAAGGCCCTGTGGAAGCTACCTTCGGTCTGCGTTCGCTGCTGTCGGTCAACGGCTTGCTGGTGCTGCTGCTCGGTATCTTTCCGGCCGGTCTCATGGCCGTGTGCTATCAGGCGATCCGCCTGACATTGGCTTCGTAACTCGCCCGGCTTCATGAGCACATCGACGGGCGGCCTGTTTGTCATCGTGTTGGCACTGATCTGTGCCAACCTGCCGTTCGTCAACCAACGCGTGCTGGCACTTGTGCCGACACGCTGGCCGCGCAAGCCGTTCTGGCTGCGCGGCGCCGAGCTGATTGCCATGTATGTCGTGGTTGGGCTGATTGGCTTCGGTATCGAATCGAGCCAGGGGAATGCGTTTGCGCAAGGCTGGCAGTTTTATGCGATCACCGCTTGCCTGATGCTGGTGTTCGCGTTTCCGGGCTTTACGTGGCAATACCTGGTTCGCCATCTCCGCGATTCCCGTTAATTCCCGCCGGGCAGGTTCCCGCTGTCTCGGCATGAGAGAGCGCCATGTCCGATCACACCCCTCTGAACGAAGCCCCTGATGCGACGCAGGACCCCGACGCCGGTCTGCGCGAGACGCAAGTTGCATCCGCGCTGATGCACCAGGGTAAATTTCTCACGCTCAAGCACGACATCGTCCGCCTGCCGGACGGCCGCAACGCCAGCCGCGAATATCTCATCCACCCAGGCGCGGTAATGATGATCCCGTTGTTCGACGACGGTACGGTGCTGATGGAGCGTCAGTTCCGCTACCCGGTCGGCAAGGTGATGATTGAATTCCCCGCCGGCAAGCTGGATCCGCAGGAAGGCGCGCTCACATGCGGCAAGCGCGAACTGCGCGAGGAAACCGGTTACACGGCCGAGCGCTGGGACTACCTCACGCGCATCCATCCGGTCATTTCATATTCCACCGAGTTCATCGACATTTATCTCGCACGGGATCTCAAGCAAGGGGAGGCGATGCTGGATGAAGGCGAATTCCTCGAGACCTTTATCACGTCCGCCGGTCAACTCATCGATTGGGTGCGCGATGGCAAAATTTCGGACGTGAAGACCATCATCGGTACGTTCTGGCTCGAGAAGATCCTGTCGGGCGCATGGACACCAGGTGCAGCCTAAGCCGCTTGCCCTCGTTGCTCGACTACGTGTTTCGCGTGTTGCCGTTACCATAGCGAACGGTCGTGCGAAAAAATTAGCACGACCGTTCACAAATTTTTGAATCAGGGATACACTCATCCCCATGCGCTGGACCGATCATGAAAGTGCTGGACCTCCGCTGTGCCAATGACCATCGCTTCGAAGGCTGGTTCGGCTCCGATGCCGACCTGCAATCGCAGCAAGAACGCGGGCTGTTGACGTGCCCTGTCTGCGGTCACAACGAGGTTGAGCGCTTGCCGAGTGCGCCGCGCCTGAATCTGTCGTCGTCACGAGCGGACGCTGCCCAGAAGGGCCCTGCCGCCCAGACGGCCGGCGGAGATGGCGGTGCATCCGCAGCCCTGCAACAGCTCTACCTGAAAGCCGTGCGCCACGTCCTTGCCAATACCGAAGACGTGGGCGAGCGGTTTGCAGAAGAGGCGCGCCGCATGCACTACAAGGAGGCGCCGGAGCGGGGTATTCGCGGGACGACCTCTCGGGAGGAAGCGCAGGAGCTGGCGGAGGAGGGCATCGACGTGATGCCGCTGTTGGTGCCTGACGTGCTCAAGCAGCCCGTGCACTAGCTGCCCCGATTCAGGTCCGCGCCGGTCCGACAGAACGCTCTCCGCCGATTTGCCACGGCGGGGAGCCAACCACAGGAGACAGGCATGGATCTGAACTACTCGGCGGCCGATGATGCGTTCCGCCAGGAAGTCCGCGGCTGGCTGGAAGCCAATCTGCCCAAGGACATCCAAGACAAGGTGTTGAACCACCGGCGCCTGAACCGCGACGATTTCGTTCGCTGGCACAAGGCACTCGCAGCCAAGGGTTGGTCGGTGCCGCACTGGCCGGTCGAGTGGGGCGGCACCGGTTGGTCCCCCATCCAAAAACACATCTGGGACGAAGAGTGCGCGCAGGTCGGCGCGCCTGGCGTGCTGCCGTTTGGCGTCAGCATGGTCGCGCCCGTGATCATGAAGTACGGCAATGAAGCGCAAAAGCGCTATTTCCTGCCGCGCATCGTCGATTGCACCGATTGGTGGTGCCAGGGCTATTCCGAACCGGGTTCCGGTTCCGATCTGGCCTCGGTGAAGACACGCGCCGTGCGCGAAGGCGACCACTACATCGTCAACGGCCAGAAGACCTGGACGACACTGGGCCAACACGCCGACATGATCTTCTGCCTGGTCCGCACGGATCCGGACGCGAAGAAGCAAGAGGGGATCTCGTTCCTGCTGATCGACATGAAGACGCCGGGCATCACCGTGCGCCCGATCATCATGCTGGACGAAGAGCACGAGGTGAACGAGGTCTTCTTCGACAACGTCAAGGTGCCGGTTCAAAACCTGATCGGTGAAGAGAACCGCGGCTGGACGTACGCCAAGTATCTGCTCGGCCACGAGCGCACGGGTATTGCGCGTGTGGGCAATTCGAAGCGCGAACTGGCGTTTCTCAAGCGCGTCGCTCTGCAACACCAGAAGAACGGCAAGCCGCTGCTGCAGGACCCAGTGTTCGGCGCCAAGGTGGCCTCGCTGGAGATCGAACTGCTGGCGCTCGAGATGACGGTGCTGCGCGTGGTGTCGAGCGAGAACGCCGGCAAGGGTCCGGGGCCTGAGGCATCGCTGCTCAAGATCAAGGGCACGCAGATCCAGCAAATGCTGACCGAGCTGATGGTCGAGGCCGTGGGGCCGTACGCCCAGCCGTTCGACCCGAGCTACCTGGAAGGCGAGACCTTGCAGGCCGTGACGGGCGACAACGATGCCGCGCCGCTGGCACCGTACTACTTCAACTATCGCAAGACTTCGATCTACGGCGGGTCGAACGAGATCCAGCGCAACATCATCTCGCAGATGATCCTTGGCGTCTGAGCAAAACGGCGACCGAACACATAGCGGAGACAAACATGGATTTCTCGTTCACCGACGAACAGAAGCAACTGGCCGATGCAGTGCGCCGCTTCATCGACAAGGACTACGGTTTTGAGGCGCGCAAGAAGGTGGTGTACTCGCCTGAAGGGGTGTCCCAGGCCCATTGGGATGCGCTGGCCGAACTGGGTCTGACTGCGCTGCCCGTGCCCGAAGCACAGGGCGGTTTCGACGGCCGTGCGATGGACCTGCTGGTGGTCATGCAGGAACTGGGTCGAGGGCTGGTCGTCGAGCCGTATCAGGCGACCGTGCTGGGCGCCCAGGCGTTGAAGCTCGCAGGTGGCCAAGACGCGCTGTTGGAAGAGGTCGCGGGTGGTGCTCTGAAGCTGGCTATCGCCTTCAGTGAGCGCCAATCGCGCTACGAACTGTTCAATGTCACCACGCGCGCTGCGCAGCAGGGCAGCGGCTGGACGCTCACTGGCGAGAAGGCGGTTGTGGTCCATGGCGCGCAGGCGGACAAGCTGATCGTCTCGGCGCGCACGGGCGGCGAAGCGCGTGATACGTCTGGCCTGTCGCTCTTCGTGGTCGACCGCGATGCCGCTGGCGTGACGGTCAAGGATTACCGCACGATCGACAACCTGCACGCTGCAGACATCCGCTTCGACAACGCGCCGGCAACGCTGCTCGGCAAGGCTGGCGACGCGTGGGAGACCATCGACGCCGTGGCCGATCTCGGCTGCGTGCTGTTGTGCGCTGAAGCGATCGGCCTGATCGATGCGCTGAACGCCGCGACGCTTGAGTACACCAAGACCCGCCAGCAGTTTGGCGTGCCCATCGCGCGCTTCCAGGCGCTGCAGCATCGCATGGTCGACATGTTCATCCATGGCGAACAAGCCCGTTCTATCACGTACCTGGCTGCTGCGCACTTTGAAGATGGCGATGTCGAGGCGCGCCGCCGCTATGTGTCTGCGGCCAAGGCTCGTGTCGGCCAGGCGGCACGCGACGTTGGCCAGGAAGCGGTGCAACTGCACGGCGGGATGGGCGTTACGAACGAACTGCCGGCCGCGCACATGTTCAAGCGGCTGACGATGATCAACACGACGCTGGGCGACGTGGATCATCACCTGGCACGCTTCGCATCGCTGCCTGGATTCCAGCAGGCGGCGTAACAGCAAACCAGAACGCCCCGCATTCGTGCGGGGCGTTGTCATTTGGAGGAGACGACATGGCGGAGAACGAAAGCGCAGAAGCAACACGATCGTACGAGTTCTACTTCGATGATTTTGAAGTCGGTCGCACGCTGCAGGTGGGCACGTACACGGTCACCGAAGAAGAGATCCTGACCTTTGCACGGCAGTACGATCCGCAGCCGTTCCACATCGACGCGGAAGCCGCCAAGCACAGCATTTACGGCGGCATTATTTCGAGCGGCTGGATGACCTGCTCGATCATGATGCGGCTGATGGTGACGGGGTTTCTGGGCAAGGCAGCCAGCATGGGTTCACCGGGCGTGGATGAAATCCGCTGGATGAAGCCGGTGTATCCGGGTGACACGCTGTCGGTGTCGAGCACGTGCATGGAAGTGCGTCCGTCGCAGTCGAAGCCGGACCGTGGCGTGGCGGTCAACCGTTGGGAAGCGCGCAACCAGCGCGGCGAACTTGTCTGTACGGTCACGGGCATGGGCTTGTTTGGCCGGCGCCCGAAGGCTTGATGACACCTCATCGCATCACAACAAGGAGACAACGCAGATGCGCATCATCGAATCGCTCGACGAGTTGAAAGGTTTGATCGGCCAGGAAGTCGCCGTGAGCGACTGGACCGAGATCACGCAGCAGCAGGTGAACCTCTTTGCCGAGGCCACGGGCGATCACCAGTGGATTCACGTGGATGTGGAGCGTGCCAAGCGTGAGTCGCCGTTTGGCGCACCGGTGGCGCACGGTTTTCTGACGCTGTCGCTGCTGCCGATGCTGATGGCCAATGCGATCGAGATGTCCGACGTGAAGATGGGCGTGAACTACGGCCTGAACAAGGTTCGCTTTACGGCGCCGGTGCCGGTCGGCAGCCGCGTGCGCGCGCGCGTGAAGCTGGTCGAAATGGAAGCGCTGCCGCCGCTGCCCAATGCCCCCGCGTTGACCGGCGCACAGATGACCTGGGCCGTGACCATCGAGCGTGAGGGGCAGGAGCGCCCCGTGTGCGTGGCCGAATCGATTTCGCGCCGCTATTCCTGAGTCGCGTCTTTCGCAAGCTCACCGGGCCGGCGCAATGCCGGCCTTTCTCTTTGCGTCGGTTTGCCCTTGCGCTCCGCTTGTTTTGTGCTTGTATTCGCGCGCCCCAAGCAGGCGCATTCAAAACAATAAATGCGCTGACTTGGCGCTGCATTGGCACCGTTTTGGCGCGAATTTCCCTTCGAATGAGCCAAATGTGATGGCACGGTAGTTGCACTTTTAGGCCCCGGGAGTCGTTCTCGCCACCAATAAACCCAAGGAGCCGCAATGAAACGTCGTGAGCTGTTGAAGCTGTCTGCCGTCGCCGCCGCAACGCTGTTGTCCGTGTCGAGCCTCGCGTTTGCTCAGGCAAAAGAACCGATCAAGGTCGGCGTCCTGCATTCGCTGTCGGGAACGATGGCCATCTCCGAGACGTCGCTGAAAGACGTCGCGCTGATGACGATCGACGAGATTAACAAGAGTGGCGGCGTGCTGGGCCGCAAGCTGGAACCGGTGGTGGTGGATCCGGCATCGAACTGGCCGCTGTTTGCCGAAAAAGCGCGCGGGCTGCTGACGCAGGACAAGGTGGCCGTGACATTCGGCTGCTGGACGTCGGTGTCGCGCAAGTCCGTGCTGCCGGTCTATGAAGAGTTGAATGGCCTGCTGTTCTACCCGGTGCAGTACGAAGGCGAAGAGATGTCGAAGAACGTCTTCTACACCGGCGCGGCACCCAACCAGCAGGCTATTCCGGCCGTGGAATACCTGATGAGCAAGGAAGGCGGCGGCGCCAAGCGCTTCTTCCTGCTCGGTACCGATTACGTCTACCCGCGCACGACCAACAAGATCCTGCGTGCCTTCCTGCACAGCAAGGGCGTGAAGGACAGCGACATCGAAGAGGTCTATACGCCGTTCGGCCACTCCGACTATCAGACCATCGTTGCCAACATCAAGAAGTTCGCGCAGGGCGGCAAGACGGCCGTGGTGTCGACCATCAACGGCGACTCCAACGTGCCGTTCTACAAGGAACTCGGCAACGCCGGCCTGAAGGCCAAGGACGTGCCGGTGGTGGCCTTCTCGGTGGGTGAAGAAGAACTGCGCGGCATCGACACCAAGCCGCTGGTAGGCCATCTGGCCGCATGGAACTACTTCATGTCGGTCAAGAACCCGGTTAACGACGACTTCAAGAAGAAGTGGGCTGCGTGGGTCAAGGCCAATAACCTGCCCGGCGGCGACAAGCGCGTCACCAACGACCCGATGGAAGCCACCTACGTCGGCATCATGATGTGGAAGCAGGCTGTCGAGAAGGCCGGTTCGACCGACGTGGACAAGGTCCGCAAGGCGATGTACGGCCAGCAGTTCAAGGCACCGTCGGGCTTTACGCTGGTGATGAACAACAACCATCACCTGAGCAAGCCCGTGATGATTGGCGAGGTTCGCGCCGATGGTCAGTTCAACGTCGTGTGGAAGACGCCGACGGTGATCCGCGCCAAGCCGTGGAGCCCGTACATCCCGGGCAACGAGGGCAAGCCTGACGAAGTGAAGTAATCAGGCGGACCGGCGGCGCATAGAGCGCGGCCGGTCCTTTGAACGACGCTGCACGACGTGGCGGACGGCCCCAACACCGGCCGCCACGCATCGGATTGCCATGATGCGCTTGTCCCGCTGGTTGTTTCATTCTCTTGCCGCACTGCTGTGCGCTTTCTGTCTGGCTGCGACGCCCCAAGGCCTTGCGTGGGCCGCCGGACAACCCCTGACCCAGGCCGATCTCAAGCCGCTGGCCGAAGACGACTTCGATGCCAAGGTCAAGGCGCTCAACGCGCTGACCGCTGCGCCCGCCGAACAAGCCGGGCCGATCCTGCAAGCTCTGCAAAATGACGCGCTGTTCTTCGCGCCCGCCGCCGGCATGGTGCGTCAGGACGGCGAGAAATACCTGGACGCAATCACTGGCCTGCCCGTCACCGTCAAGGCCGACGACCTGCAGTCCCTCACACTGAACAATGCCCTGCGTGCGCAGGTGGACAGCGCGGCGAGCGGCTTCGTGCTGCAATCGCCCGATCGTGCCGTGCGCGCGCAGGCCGTCGATACGTTGCTTGCGCATCCCGAGACGGCGTCGCGCCCCATTGTCGACGCGGCGCGCAAGCATGAAACCGATCCGGAGTTGCGCAGCAAGCTGCATGTGCTCTGGGCCAATCTCGCGCTCGACGACGGTACGCATGCCGAGAAGCTGGAAGCGCTCAAGCTGCTTGCGGGCGATACCAACCCGCAGACGCGCCAGCGCATCGCCCCGTTGCTTGCCAAGGACAGCGGCGCCGACGATGAACTGCGCGCCGCGGCCCAACAGGCGCTCGACGGCCTGGCCGCGCAGCAACGCAAGGCCGAGCTGGTCGGCAACCTGTTTGCGGGGCTGAGCCTCGGCTCGGTGCTGCTGCTGGCGGCGCTCGGGCTGGCCATCACCTACGGGCTCATCGGCGTCATCAACATGGCGCACGGCGAGTTCCTGATGATCGGCGCGTATGCCACCTACGTGGTGCAAACGATCTTCCGCAATCACTTCCCCAGCGCATTCGACTGGTATTTGCCCGCCGCGCTGCCTGCCGCGTTCCTGGCGGCGGCCATCGTCGGTTTTGCGCTGGAACGGCTGGTGCTGCGGCACCTGTATGGCCGTCCGCTGGAAACGCTGCTCGCCACGTTCGGGATCAGCCTGCTGCTGATGCAGGCCGTGCGTTCGATCTTCGGTGCGCAGAACGTGGAGGTGGCGAACCCAAGCTGGATGAGCGGCGGCATTGCGTTGTACCCGGGCCTCGTGCTGCCGTACAACCGGCTCGTCATCCTGCTGTTTGCACTGGCCGTGGTGGCGATCGCCTGGGCGGTGCTCAACCGAACGCGCCTGGGCCTGTTCGTGCGCGCCACCACGCAGAACCGCACGATGGCTGCCTGCGTTGGCGTGCGCACGTGGAAGGTCGACAGCTACGCGTTTGCATTCGGTGCCGGAATTGCCGGCCTGGGCGGCTGCGCACTCTCGCAGATCGGCAACGTCGGGCCGGATCTCGGCCAGAGCTACATCATCGATTCGTTCATGGCCGTGGTGCTGGGCGGGGTGGGGCAACTGGCCGGCACGATCATCGGTGCGTTCGGGCTGGGCCTCATCAACAAGTTCATCGAGCCGTTCTATGGCGCGGTGCTGGCGAAGATCATCGTGCTGGTGCTGATCGTGCTGTTCATCCAGAAGCGTCCGCAGGGCCTGTTCGCCCTCAAGGGCCGCAGCGCCGAGGCCTGATATGACGAGGACCAAGTTCTCTCTCGATATTCCGGCGCGCATGCCGCTGCTGTCGCGGCGCGGGTGGTCTGCGCTGGTGCTCGTATCGCTCATCGTGTGCATTGGCGCGCCGGTGTGCGCGCTGCTTGTGCCGGAGGGCAGCCCGCTGCATCTGTCGGCGTATGCGCTCACGCTCGTCGGCAAGATCATGTGCTATGCGCTGGCGGCGCTGGCGCTTGATCTGGTGTGGGGCTATTGCGGCATCCTGAGCCTAGGCCACGGGCTGTTCTTCGCGCTGGGCGGTTACGGCATGGGCATGTACCTGATGCGCTCCATCGGTCGCGAAGGCGTGTACAAGAGCGATCTGCCGGACTTCATGGTCTTCCTCGACTGGAAGGAGCTGCCCTGGTTCTGGCACGGCACCGAGCACTTTGCCTGGGCCATGCTGCTGGTGATTCTGGTGCCCGGCGTGCTGGCGTGGCTGTTCGGCTTCTTCGCCTTCCGCTCACGCGTCAAGGGCGTGTACCTGTCGATCATCACGCAGGCCATGACGTACGCGGCCATGCTGCTGTTCTTCCGCAACGAGACGGGCTTTGGCGGCAACAACGGCTTTACCGATTTCAAACGCATCCTCGGATTCCCGATCTCGGCGTTGCCTACGCGCACCGTGCTCTTCGTGGCGACGTTCGTGGCGCTCGTGCTGGCGTTCATCGCCTGCCGCGCCATCGTCACGTCCAAGTTCGGCCGCGTGGTCACGGCCATCCGCGATGCCGAAGCGCGCGTGATGTTCTCCGGCTACAACCCGCTCGGCTACAAGCTGTTCGTGTGGACGTTCTCGGCCGTGCTGTGCGGCATCGCAGGTGCGCTCTACGTGCCGCAGGTCGGCATCATCAACCCGGGCGAGATGTCGCCGGGCAACTCCATCGAGATGGCGGTGTGGGTGGCCGTGGGCGGACGCGGTACGTTGATCGGCCCGATCATCGGTGCGTTCCTCGTCAACGGGGCCAAGACGTTGCTGACCGCATGGGTGCCGGAATACTGGCTGTTCGTGCTCGGGGCGATCTTCGTACTGGTGACGCTGTATCTGCCGAACGGTGTGCTGGGCCTGATGAGCAAGCTGCGCATGAAAAAGCGGGCGCCCGCGCAAGCCAAGGCGCATGAAGCCGCGACCGTCACCGGAGATCACGCATGAGCACGTTCACTGCACTCCCTGACCGCGCGGAGACCGGCACCGCCACCGGCATGGGCCATCTGGTCGAGCCGGACACGATCGACGTCTCGCACGGCGCCATCCTGTATCTCGAAGACGTGACGGTGCGCTTCGGCGGCTTTCGCGCACTGAACGCGCTCACGCTGTCGATCGACCACGGCGAACTGCGCTGCATCATCGGCCCCAACGGCGCGGGCAAGACCACGATGATGGACGTGATTACCGGCAAGACCGGGCCGCGCAATGCAGACGTGACCGGCCGCGTCTTCCTTGGCCAGACCATCGACCTGCTGCGCCTGACCGAGCCGCGCATCGCGCAGATCGGCATCGGCCGCAAGTTCCAGAAGCCGACCGTGTTCGAGCAGCACACCGTGTGGGAAAACCTGGAACTGGCGATGAAGGCCGACAAGCGCTGGTGGGTCTCGCTGCGTGCGCGCCTGTTGAACGACGGCCGCCAGCGCATCGAAGAAACGCTCGGCCGCATCCACCTGGAAGCGGAGGCGTATCGGCCTGCCGGGCTGCTCTCGCACGGCCAGAAACAGCGGCTGGAGATCGGCATGCTGCTGATGCAGCAACCGCAACTGCTGCTGCTCGACGAACCGGTCGCCGGCATGACGGATGAGGAGACGATGCAGCTCGCAACGTTGCTCAACGGCCTGCGTGGCACGTGCTCGATCATGGTCGTCGAGCA
This sequence comes from Ralstonia sp. OTU4908, assembly GCF_038440115.1. NCBI lineage: Bacteria > Pseudomonadati > Pseudomonadota > Betaproteobacteria > Burkholderiales > Burkholderiaceae > Ralstonia > Ralstonia sp. OTU4908. The sequence goes on from NZ_JASATD010000013.1 coordinate 93,236, forward strand.
CGACATGGAGTTTGTCGCCGCGCTGGCAGGGGCGGAAGGGCGCGTGACCGTGCTGGCTGAAGGCAGTGTCCTCGCCGAAGGCACGCTCGATGCCGTCAAGCGCGATGAGCGGGTGATCGAATCGTATTTAGGGCGTTGATATGTTGCAGGTCCAACAACTGAACCAGTTCTACGGCGGCAGCCACATCCTGCGCAACGTCAGCTTTGACGTCCCTACGGGCAAGCTCACCACGCTGCTTGGCCGTAACGGCGTCGGCAAGACGACGCTGCTCAAATGCCTGATGGGCGTGGTGCCCACCGCCAGCGGCTTGATCGATTGGGAAGGCCGCACCATCCAGAAGCTGCCCGCGTATGAGCGTGTCTCGCAGGGGCTCGCCTATGTGCCACAGGGGCGCGAGATCTTCCCGCGCCTGACGGTGGAAGAGAACCTGCTGATTGGAGCAGCCGCCAAGCGGGCGCCGTCCAAGGTGCCCGATTCCATCTACGAGCTGTTTCCGGTGCTCAAAGAGATGAAGGGCCGACGCGGTGGCGACCTGTCCGGCGGCCAGCAGCAGCAACTTGCCATCGGCCGTGCGCTGATGAGCGAGCCGCGCCTGCTGATCCTGGACGAGCCGACCGAGGGCATCCAGCCGTCGATCATCCAGGAGATCGGCCGCACGCTGCGGCGCCTGGTGGATGAGTTTGGCATGTCGGTGCTGCTGGTCGAGCAGTACTACGACTTTGCGCGCAGCATTGCCGACCGCTACGTCGTCATGAGCCGCGGCGAGGTGATCGCCCATGGCGACGGCGCCAATATGGAAGCCGATGGCGTGCGTGATCTGGTCGCCGTTTGATGCCCCGGCTGATGCCCCGGCATTCGACGGAAAAAGTCGAATGCCAAATCTGTGGCATCTGGCTATGATGAGAAAATTCCTAGCCGCCGTGCTGCCTTCCTGATGCGCCATCCCGATTTTCCTGTCCCGCCGCAGACCGATTCGTTCGCGTCCTGGGAAGCCTCGCTGCACCTGGCGTTTGCGCGGCGCGGTGAACGCACCGTGCTGGCCACCTGCCGGCATCAGGGGCCGCTGCGGGTGCAGAAGGCGCTGTATCCGGAAGGCGAGGGCGTCTGCCATGCCGTCATGCTGCATCCGCCTGCAGGTATTGCCGGCGGCGATGTGCTCGATATCGACATCGAACTCGGTGCCGATGCGCATGCTGTGCTGACCACGCCCGGCGCCACCAAGTGGTACAAGTCGCTCGGCCGCACGGCGACGCAGCGCGTTGCCATCCGTGCGGAGGCGGGGGCGCGGCTCGACTGGCTGCCGCAGGAGAACATCGTCTTCAACCAGGCCCGCCCGATCATCGACCTGACGCTGGATCTGGCGCCGGGCGCCAGCGCCATCGGCTGGGACACCACCATGCTCGGCCGCCACGCCGCCGGTGAATCGTGGGCCGAAGGCCGCATCGCCATGCGCACCGCATTGCGTTGCAACGGTCAGCCGCTGTGGATTGAATCGGCGGCATTCGACGCGCAATCGCCCGTGCTGAATGCGACGACGGGCATGGCCGGCTTCCACGTCGTCGGCACGCTCTGGGCCGTCGGCGAGGGCGCCACCGAAGCCCTCGCCGAATCGATGGCCGAGCACCTGCCGTACAACTTCGACCTGCGCGCGGGCGTCACGTGTCTCACGCAAGATGCGCCCGGCCTGCCAAACGTTTTGTTGCTGCGCGTGCTTGCACGCCGGCCCGAAGATGCGCGCGCGTTGCTGTCACAGACGTGGCTTGCGCTGCGCGAGCCGATGCATGGCGTGGTAGGCCGTCCGCTGCGCCTCTGGTCTACATGACGGCCACACGATGGCGACCTGACCTCGAATCGCCCGATCTGCACTGAACTGAATTGACCCTCACCGAAGAGAGCCCCACGTGGAACTGACCCCGCGCGAAAAAGACAAGTTGCTGATCTTCACCGCCGCCTTGCTGGCCGAGCGCCGCAAGGGCCGCGGCCTCAAGCTCAACTACCCGGAAGCCGTCGCCTTCATCAGCGCCGCCATCATGGAAGGCGCGCGCGACGGCAAGACGGTCGCCGACCTGATGCACTACGGCACCACGCTCCTCACGCGCAATGACGTGATGGACGGGGTGGCCGAGATGATTCCCGACATCCAGGTCGAAGCCACGTTTCCGGACGGCACGAAGCTCGTCACCGTTCACCACCCGATCGTTTGAATTTCGAAGTTTGAAGCCCGCACGCCACTCACCACTACGAGTCCTGCCATGACGCCTACCCTGTCTCGCTTCGTCCGGCCCGCTACGGCCATCGCGCTTACGTTTGGCGCCTCCATCGCGTTTGCCCACCCTGGGCACCCGGGCCATACCGCCGAGGGCAGCCTGCTCGCCGGGTTCCTCCATCCGCTCACGGGTGCAGACCACTTGCTGGCGATGGTGGCCGTGGGCGTGTGGAGCGCACTGGCCTCGCATTCGGTGCGCGATGCGCTGTGGGCGCCCGTCGCCTTTGTCGCGTTGATGATCCTGGGCGCGCTTCTCGGCGCCGGCGGTGTGGCGGTGCCGATGGCCGAGCCGATGATCGCCGCATCGCTGCTGGTATTCGGCCTGCTGATTGCCGCCCGCGCGCAACTGCCGACGTGGGGCGGTGCGCTGCTGTGCGGCGCGTTCGCGCTGTTCCACGGCTATGCGCACAGCACGGAATTCCCCGCAGGGGCGCAGGCCATGTTCCCGTACTTCGTGAGCGGCTTTGCCGTGGCGACGGCGGCGTTGCACACCGCCGGTATCGGCGCGGGCTTCGCGCTGAAGCCGCGTCTGGCATGGCTGGCGCGTCTGTCGGGTGTAGGCGTGGCGCTGTATGGTGCCGGCCTGCTCGTCACGGCCATCTGAGGGGCTTGCACCATGATCCCCGGCGAACTCCTGCCGCAAGACGGCGATCTCGAACTCAATGCTGGCCGCGCGACAGTGACGGTCACGGTGGCCAATACCGGTGATCGCCCCGTGCAGATCGGCTCGCACTACCACTTCTATGAAGTGAATGACGCCCTGCGCTTTGACCGCGAAGCCGCGTGCGGGTATCGGCTCAATATCGCCGCCGGCACCGCCGTGCGCTTCGAGCCGGGGCAGGAGCGCACGGTCGAACTCGTGGCGCTGGCCGGTGACCGCGTGGTCTACGGCTTTGCCGGACGCGTGATGGGCAAGCTTTGAGCGAGACACGGACATGACATTGAAGATCAATCGCCGCGCCTATGCGGAAATGTTCGGCCCCACCACGGGCGACCGCGTCCGCCTGGCCGACACTGAACTCATCGTCGAAGTCGAACGCGACTTCACCCTCTACGGCGAGGAAGTGAAATTCGGCGGCGGCAAGGTCATCCGCGACGGCATGGGCCAGAGCCAGCGCGAATCGAAAGACTGCGCTGACACCGTCATCACCAACGCGCTGATCATCGACCACTGGGGCATCGTCAAGGCTGACATCGGCCTGAAGCACGGCCGCATCTCGGCGATCGGCAAGGCGGGCAATCCGGACATCCAGCCCGGCGTGACCATCGTCATCGGTCCCGGCACCGAGATCATCGCGGGCGAGGGCATGATCGTCACCGCCGGCGGCGTCGACTCGCACATCCACTTCATCTGCCCGCAGCAGATCGACGAAGCGCTCAACAGCGGCGTGACGACGATGATCGGCGGCGGCACGGGCCCCGCCACCGGCACGTACGCCACCACCTGCACGCCGGGCCCGTGGTACATGCAGCGCATGCTGCAGGCCGCAGATGCGTACCCGATGAACATCGGCTTCCTGGGCAAGGGCAACGGCAGCCTGCCGGGCGCGCTGCGCGAGCAGATCGACGCAGGCGCCATCGGCCTGAAGCTGCACGAAGACTGGGGCTCCACGCCCGCCGCCATCGACTGCTGCCTGGGCGTGGCCGACGACACCGATACGCAGGTCGCCATCCACACCGATACGTTGAACGAATCGGGCTTCGTTGAAGCGACCGTCGCTGCGTTCAAAGGCCGCACGATCCACACGTATCACACCGAAGGCGCGGGCGGCGGACACGCACCCGACATCATTCGCGTGTGCGGTGAATCGAACGTGCTGCCGTCGTCCACCAACCCGACGCGGCCGTTCACCGTCAACACGCTGGACGAGCACCTCGACATGCTGATGGTGTGCCATCACCTCGATGCGTCCATCGCCGAAGACATTGCCTTTGCCGAGAGCCGCATCCGCCGCGAGACCATCGCCGCTGAAGACATCCTGCACGACTTCGGCGCGTTCTCCATGATCTCCAGCGACTCGCAGGCCATGGGGCGCGTGGGCGAAGTCGTGCTTCGTACGTGGCAGACCGCACACAAGATGAAGGTGCAGCGCGGCAAGCTGGCCGGTGATCCGAACGATGCGCGGGGCGGACATGACAACTTCCGCGTCAAGCGGTACGTGGCGAAGTACACGATCAACCCCGCGCTCACGCACGGCATCGCACATGAAGTCGGCTCGGTTGAAGTCGGCAAGTGGGCAGACCTCGTGCTGTGGAAGCCGGCGTTCTTTGGTGTGAAGCCGAGCCTAATCCTCAAGGGCGGAATGATTGCTTCTGCGGCGATGGGGGATGCGAATGCGTCGATCCCGACACCGCAGCCGGTGCACTATCGGCCGATGTTCGGGTCGGCGGGTGGGGCGCTGGGGCGGTCTTCGTTGAGCTTTCTGTCGCAGTCGGCTGCTGCGGCTGGAGTGGCGGAGCAGTACGGGCTTGCCAAGACCACCGCGGTGGTCAAGGGTACGCGTACTGTCAGCAAGGCGGACATGATTCATAACGACTGGCAGCCTCACATTACCGTTGATCCGGAGACGTATCAGGTGGTGGCGGATGGGACTGTGTTGACTTGTGAGCCGGCGGAGGTGTTGCCGATGGCGCAGAGGTATTTTTTGTTTTAGCTGGTGGGGCGGGGTTGGGCGCTGTTTTTTTGTTGTTGGTCCATCCGTGTTTCGTACCCTGCCGGGCACGACCTACTTTTCTTTGTCTTGCCAAAGAAAAGTAGGCAAAAGAAAGGCGCGCCCGAGATGGCGAAAGACTCCTTGGATTTTTGTCGCGGGGAGGGAAGGGAGGCAAACTCGCTGCGCTCAGACAGGCCTCCCTTCTTGATCCTCCCCGCAACAAAAATCCAAGGCGCCATCTAGGGCAGGAAAGTCAACGGCCACACCGGCGGGGAACTGAGGTGAGCGCCGGGGCTCGGCGAGTGCGAGTGCGAGTGCGAGTGCGAGTGCGAGTGCGAGTGCAAGTGCAAGTGCAAGTGCAAGTGCGTGCGATGGGTCCAAACGTACAACGGAGTAGCGCACGGGCAGAAGATTGTGTGCTTTCCCCCTGCCCTAGATGGCGCCTTGAATTTTCGTAAGCGGGCGGAAACAAGACGGGAAACTGTTTGAGCGAAGCGAGTTTTTCCCGTCTCCGTCCGGTTACGAAAATTCAAGGGATGGGTCGCCATCTCGGGCGCGCCTTTCTTTGCTTACTTTCTTTGGCAAGACAAAGAAAGTGAGTCGCCCCCGGCAGGGGGTGAAACCAGGGATGGCCCCCCCCCCCGCAAAATCATGAACGAATACTGACCATGCTCTCCATCAACAAACACCTCCCCGCGCCGCACGGCCTGGCCTCCGTGCTGGTCAAGCGCGCACCCAAGCTGGTACTCCCATTCCTGGAGCGCAGCCGCAGCCGCCTGCGCGCCACCCTCGACGATGGCCGTGACGTGGCCGTCGTGCTGCCGCGCGGCACCGTCATGCGCGGCGGTGATGTGCTGGTCGCTGAAGACGGCACGCTGGTTGAAGTACAGGCCGCACCGGAGCACGTCCTGCGTGTGACGAGCGACAACCGCCTCGCCTTGATGCGTGCTGCCTACCACCTCGGCAATCGCCACACACCCGTGCAGGTCAGCGCAGATGCGCTGCAGCTCGAAGCCGATCCAGTGCTCGAAGACATGCTCGTACGCCTGGGCGTGACCGTCGCGCATGTAGAGGCGCCGTTCGAGCCGGAGGCGGGCGCCTATGGCGGCGGCCATCGTCACGGCCACGATGCGACGTTCGCAGAGGACTACGCGGCCGCGCAGGCGCTGTATCACGAGCACCACGGGCACGATCATGGCCACAGTCACGCGCATGACCACGACCACGAGCATGACCACGCGCACGGTCACGATCATGGCCATGTGCATGGCCCGGGCTGCGGCCATCACCACCATCACCATGACTAACGCCGCGCAGCTCACCGCCTTGCTGCATCTCGCGTCCCCGGCGCTGCCGGTGGGCGCGTTCAGCTATTCGCAGGGGCTGGAAGCGGCGGTGGACGTTCGGCACGTGGCCGATGAGGCGTCGGCTGCGGCGTGGATTGCCGAGGGTCTCGACGTGCTGGCCGCCTGCGAGGCGCCGCTGTGGCTGCTGCAGTTTGCGGACTGGCAGGCAGGCCGCTTCGATGCCGTGGCCGAGCGCGATGCGTGGTTCCTCGCGACCCGCGAGACACGCGAGCTGCGGCTCGAAACGTCGCAGATGGGCTGGTCGCTCAGTCGACTCATCCAGCAGATGGAATGGGGCGATGCCGCACTGCGCAGCGCGTTGGCCGCGCGTGCTTCAGTGACGTTTCCAACGGCCTTTGCCGCCGCCGCTGCCGCGCTGAATGTCGACCCGCACGACGGCGTGACGGCGTACTGCTTTGCCTGGGTGGAAAACCAGATGGCGGCGGCAGTCAAGGCCGTTCCGCTCGGGCAGGCTGCGGGGCAACGGATTCTCTTTGGCCTGCACGCAGCGGTGGCGCGTGCGGTGGAAGAGGCCACGCGCCGTGCGGCATCTCATCCGCCCGAACTGTCTACGTTTTCACCGGGGCTGGGCGTGTTGTCCGCCCGGCATGAAACGCAATATTCACGACTCTTTCGATCCTGAACCTGATCATCATGCGAACCAAGAAACTTCCAGCCCTGCGCGTTGGCGTGGGCGGCCCGGTGGGCTCCGGCAAGACCACGCTGCTCGAAATGCTCTGCAAGGCCATGCGCGAGCGCTACGACCTCGTGGCGATCACCAACGACATCTACACGAAGGAAGATCAGCGGCTGCTGACCATCTCCGGCGCACTGCCAGCAGAACGGATCATGGGTGTCGAAACGGGCGGCTGCCCGCACACGGCCATCCGTGAAGATGCGTCGATCAACCTCGAAGCGGTGGATCGCATGCTCTCGAAGTTTCCGGATGCGGATGTCGTCTTCATTGAGTCGGGCGGTGACAACCTCGCAGCGACATTCAGCCCCGAGCTGTCGGACTTGACCATCTATGTGATCGACGTGGCGGGCGGCGAGAAAATCCCCCGCAAGGGCGGCCCCGGCATCACCAAGTCGGACCTGCTGATCATCAACAAGACGGACCTGGCGCCGTACGTTGGCGCGTCGCTGGAGGTGATGGAAAGCGACACCCGCAAGATGCGCGGCGATCGGCCGTTCGTGATGTGCAATCTGCGGGCGCAGGGCGGGTTGGATGAAGTGATCCGTTTTATTGAGAAACAGGGGATGCTGACGGCGGCTGCCTGAAACTGTGGCACTTGTGGGTGTCGCGCTCAGTCGAAAACACTCACGCATGCGTTGCGGAGGTGGGTGATGAAGACGCTGCATTCTGTGGTGCTGATCACGGTGGCCGTGGGCGCGCCGACCATCGTCGGGCCGTACTACACGATGGATGTACGGCTGGCGGATGGGAAGCCCGTGCGGTGTGCGGTGAATCAACCGGTGCACCTGCCGAGTCCGCCGCCGGAGCCGTTGACGGTGCGGGAGCGTAACGAGGCCGAAGTATTGGCGACACAGCCGCTGCGGATGCAGACGGGGCCCCGGTCGCCGTATCCGACTGTCTACACCGCGCCGGACGTGCAGTGCTTTGCGTTGCCCCGGACTGGCGATCAGGTGTCTTCTGTCAGGTAGCGTCGGAGCGTCCGCGCCACTCGGACGCATGCAATCGCGCGACAAGGATCGCCAGCATGATGATGAGCGGCATCAATAGAGGCCGGGAATGAGGCGCCACGTCCGGGCGCGGTAGGCGTCGTACTCCGCACCGAACTGTGATTGCAGGAGGGCTTCTTCTGCACGCATGCGCGCCACCAATGGTGGAATCAGCAAGAGCGTCAGCACCACACCGGCCAGTGCCCGGAACGTCAGTCCCCAACCCAGCGTGCCGATCAGCAACCCCAGGTAGCTCGGGTTGCGCACGTATTGGTAGATGCCGCCGGTCACAAGCGTATGGCCGGGCTGGATCGCGACCAGTCCGCTGAATCGATTGCCCAGCACATACACCGGCCACACACGCAACGCGCCGCCTGCGGCGTAGAGCACGACGCCCAGCCAACGTACGGCATCGCCATCGATGCACCAGAGGTCGAGCCGGTCTGTATACGCCGGCAGCCATGCACTGGCGAAGCCGATCACGCCAAACACCGGCAGCACCCAGCGGTTGGTTCGGTCTTCGCGTTCTCCGGGGCTCAGGTTGCCGCCGGCAAGCAAGGCGGCGATGGCCAGCAACACCGTGATCACCACAAGCACGACGCGTGCGGGATGGGCCAGGAATGCGCCCACACCACCCCAACCGAGCGCGGCAAGGCCGAGATAAACCGCGATGGACACCGCAGCCGCGAGGCCCATTTTGAGTGAGGCTGCCATAGCGCTTGTGTGGGATCGCGTGAATGGAGTGGAGCCAGTGTAGGCCGCTCGCCCGCGCCCCGCATTGACGACTTTCAAAAAAAACAGGCCGCATCTCGCAGCCTGTCTTTCGATGCGAAGACGCGGAATCAGCGCCGCGCGTACTGCGTCGCGCCGAAGAGGATTTCCTTCGCCTTGTCGTCCTGCACGGCGGGCCGCTCCTTGGCCAGCACCTTTACCGCGCGCTGCACGGCGGGCCGTTCTTCAATGGCTTCGAACCAGCGCTGCAGCTTCGGGAAATCCGACAGCTCGATTCCCTGATTCTTCCAGCTGCGCAGCCAGGGCCAGGTCGCCATATCGGCGATGGAATAGTCCGCACCACCGAGAAATTTTGATTCGCCCAGGCGCTTGTCGATCACGCCGTACAGACGCTTGGCCTCGTTCGTATAACGGTTGACTGCGTACTCGATCTTCTCAGGCGCGTAGATGCGGAAGTGGTGCGCCTGGCCGAGCATCGGGCCGACGCCGCCCATCTGGAACATCAGCCACTGCAGCACTTCGTACTTACCGCGCACGTCGTCGGGCAGGAACTTGCCGGTCTTGCCTGCGAGGTACAGCAGGATCGCGCCCGATTCGAAGAGCGAGATCGGTTTGCCGTCTGGGCCATCCTGATCGACGATGGCCGGGATCTTGTTGTTGGGGCTGATCTTGAGGAAGTCGGGCTTGAACTGGTCGCCGGCGCCGATGTTGATGCCGTGAACGCGGTAAGGCAGCTCGCATTCTTCCAGCATGATGTGCACTTTGTGCCCGTTGGGCGTGGCCCAGCTATAGACGTCGATCATCGAGTTGGCTCCTTGGCTTCTGGCCGGGAAGAGAGGTGCAGGCCACCAGCAGCCTGCAAAAGTGTTCCATTCCAGCACAGAACCAAAAAACGCGCAGACGCCGGGCAACGGGCAAAAAAATCCCCGCTCAAGGCGGGGTTAAGGAGTGAACGGTACAGCCGTGCGTCAGGTCAGGCGCCGCGTGTGACCGGCATGTCGACCACGTCTTTCAGGTGCAGATGCTTGGCCAGTTCCAGCTTGGCGATGGCCGCGCGGTGCACTTCGTCCGGGCCATCGGCCAGGCGCAGCGTGCGTTGGTGCGCATAGGCCGACGCCAGCGGGAAATCCCCCGACACGCCGCCGCCGCCGTGTGCCTGGATCGCCCAGTCGACGATCTGGCAGGCGATGTTCGGGGCCACGACCTTGATCATCGCGATTTCGGCTTTGGCGACCTTGTTGCCGACGGTGTCCATCATGTATGCGGCCTTGAGCGTCAGCAGACGGGCCTGCTCGATCATGCAGCGCGCTTCGGCAATGCGTTCGTGCCAGACGCTGTGCTGTGCGATGGCCTTGCCGAATGCGATGCGCGACGACAGGCGCTTGCACATCAGCTCCAGCGCACGCTCGGCCACGCCGATGCTGCGCATGCAGTGGTGGATGCGGCCCGGGCCCAGGCGGCCTTGAGCGATTTCGAAGCCGCGGCCTTCACCCAGGAGGATGTTGCCCACCGGCACGCGCACGTCTTTCAGGTCGACTTCCATGTGGCCGTGCGGCGCATCGTCGTAACCGAACACCGACAGCGGACGCATGACCGTGATGCCCGGCGCGTTGGCCGGCACCACGATCATCGATTGCTGCTCGTGGCGGCCGGCATCCGGGTTGGTCTTGCCCATGACGATGTAGACGGCGCAGCGCGGGTCGCCGGCGCCCGACGACCACCACTTGCGGCCGTTGATGACGTATTCGTCGCCCTGGCGCTCGATGCGGCATTCGATGTTGGTGGCGTCCGACGACGCCACGGCCGGCTCGGTCATCAGGAAGGCCGAGCGGATCTCGCCGCGCAGCAGCGGTTCGAGCCAGCGGTCTTTCAGTTCTTCGGACGCGTAGCGCTCCAGCGTTTCCATGTTGCCGGTGTCGGGCGCGGAGCAGTTGAACACTTCCGGCGCCCAGGGCACGCGGCCCATGATTTCGCACAGCGGCGCGTATTCGAGGTTCGACAGCCCTTCGGGTGCGCGCGGCGAACGCGGCAGGAACAGGTTCCACAGCCCGGCCTTGCGTGCCAGCGGCTTGAGTTCTTCGATGACCTTGGTGGGAATCCACGCGTTGCCGGCACGGCGGTTGGCCTCGATTTCTTCGTGGAAGCGGTGCTCATTTGGGTAGATGTGCTGGTCGAAGAATGCGAGCAGGCGTGCCTGCATGTCCTTGACCTTGGGCGTGTAATCGAAATTCATGGTGTCTCCTCAGTACATCGAACAAGCGCCTTGAACGGGCAACCCTCAACTCAGTTCAGACCAGACGCGCTGGGCCATGCGTCAAATACGCCCGCCGAGCACGGCAAACACGGCACTCGCGCGCGCAATCAACCGGTCGCCGCGATGGAAGAGCGCCTGCGCAAAGGCCAGCTTGCTGCCCGTGCGTAATCCTTCCGGGGTGATCTTAATCCAGTCGCCTTCTCCGGCAGAGGCGATGAAATCCACCGTCAGGCTGGCAGTCGACATGGCCAGCGCGCCGCCGGTGCCTTCGCCGGGTTCGGCCAAGCAATAACCGAGCGCTGCATCGGCCAGCGATGCCACCACGCCGCCATGCAGAATGCCGCGCCGATTCAGGTGGTGATGCTGTACATGAAAACCCATCACCATCGACGCGCCCATCCCCTTGGCATACACCGGCCCCAGCATCGTCAGGAAAGGGCTCGGCTTGTTCAGCAGTTCAAAGCCCGTCGGTACGGCGAGATTGGGGGTTGTGGTCATGGCGCGCGGCGCAACTCACAAGTGGTGTTCGCAGAATAAGCCTTCGCCTACAATAAGAGAAATGAATTTCGTAGATTGCGGTCCATCAATATCATGCATATATCGCGTGTCGATCTGAACTTGTTTGTCGTTTTCGACGCCATCTATACGGAAGGCGGGATTACGGCGGCCGCCCGCACGCTCAACTTGACGCAACCGGCGGTAAGCCACGCGCTCGGGCGTCTGCGCGAGTTGTTTGATGATCCATTGTTCGAGCGGCGTGGGCAGGGCATGGTGCCGACGCCCCTGGCGCGCACGCTCATCGCCGAGGTGCGCTCCGCGCTGCAGGGCTTCGAGCGCACGTTGCGCGAGGGCACGCGGTTCGACCCGGCCACGAGCGAGCGCCGCTTCACGTTGTCGATGCGCGATGCGCTGGAAGCCACGCTGCTGCCGCCGCTCATGGCCGCCATTGCCAAGGAGGCACCGCGCATCGACGTGACGACCGTGCGCGGAGACCGCCGGCAGCTTGAAACCGAGCTGCTGGCCGGCACCATCGATGCGGCGGCGGACATTCTGCTGCCGGCATCTCCGGCCATCCGGCACGCGCCCTTGCTGACCGACCCGATGGTGGTGCTGGCGCGCCCCGGCCATCCCATTGCAAATGAACCCCTGACGCTGGAACGCTACCTCGCATGCGAACACGTGCACGTATCGTCCCGACGCCGCGGGGCGGGGCTGGAGGATGTGGAGCTGCGCCGCCTCGGGCACGAGCGGCGCGTACGGCTGCGTTGTCAGCATTACCCGGCAGCCTGCCGGGTAGTGAGCTGTACCGACCTGCTTGCGACGTTGCCGATCCGCTACGCGCGCATCGCCAACGAGCCGTATGGCAACGTGATGTTGCCGCTGCCGTTCAACGTGCAGCCGCTTGAGCTGTACCTGTACTGGCACACGAACAGCGACCAGGATGCCGCCAGCCGCTGGCTGCGCGACCACGTGTTCGCAGCGATGGCAGAGGTGGCCCTGGACGACACCGTGGCGGCATTCGCAGACGGGCGTTGACGAACGCTGGGGCGGACGCAATCATCGGGGCTGCGCAGCGCAGATGGCGTAACCACGCCGGTTTATGACAGATTGATGGCATTTGCCATTCGACTGTCCGGCGGCTGCGCTTCCCGGAAAACCGTCTTCTCTTCCGATGTATGACTGCGACTGCGTCCGCGATCAGTTTCCAATCCGACAACACCGGTTTCATCTGCGGTTTTCGCTTCGAACCCGGTAGGCCCGGCGTCGCGCTGGATTCGTCCGAGATTGCGGATGCGCTCAAGCATGCAGAAATGGAGGGTGCCGACGACGCGTTCATCTGGCTGCATTTCAACCTGTCGCGGGCGGGCTGCATGCGGTGGCTGCAGGGCCATCTCGATCTGCCCGAGACATTTCTCGAGTTGCTGGGCGAGGAGGCGCATTCGACACGCGTCGAGCAGCAGGACGGTGCGCTCGTCGCTGTCTTCAATGATGTGATCTTCGATTTTGAGCGCACGCCCACCCAGGTGGCAACGCAGTGGGTGTACGCACACCGGCGCCTGCTGGTGACATTGCGCCGCAAGCCATTGCATTCGGTCGACCGGCTGCGCGAATGCGTTCGCAGCGGTGAGACGTTTCGCTCGCCAGCCGATCTGCTGGGCCATTTGATGTGCGATCAGGCAGATTTGATGACGCAGATCGTCCGCGCGACGGGCATCGATATCGACCGCATCGAAGACCGTTTTCTTGCGTCGAAGATCACGTCAGGGCGCCAGGAGCTTGCGGGCACGCGCCGCGTACTGGTGCGGCTTCAGCGCATGCTGGCGCCCGAGCCGGGTTCGGTCTTTCGCTTGCTGGCGCGACCGCCGGCGTGGCTGCATCCGGAAGATGTGCAGCAATTGCGTGAGTCGACCGAGGAGTTTTCCGTCGTGCTACGCGACATGAGCGGTCTGGTCGAACGCATCAAGCTGCTGCAGGAAGAGGTGATCGCGCGTCTGGACGAGCAGAACAACCGGACGCTGTTCACGCTGACGCTGGTGACCGTGCTGGCATTGCCCATCAATATCGTCGCAGGGCTCTTCGGCATGAACGTTGGTGGCGTGCCGCTGGCCGACAACCACCACGGCTTCTGGCTGATGGTGGGGCTGGTGGCGGCGTTTACCGTGATCGTTGCGTGGTGGGTGGTCCGCCGCCGCAACAACCATTAAGGACACCTACGTGTTTGCGGCGACGGCCGGCTTGGTTTTGGTCGGCTTGACCGCCTTGGCCGGCTTTTGCGATGCTGCTGCCGCTTGTGCGGACGGGAACGGGTAACGCGCGCTGAACTCCGCAAAGCGGGCGGCGAGAAAATCCGCACACGCCGTCAGTCGCGCCGGTCGATGGCGACGCGCAAGGGCGACGAGCTGCAGCGGCGTAGGGGCATGGCTCCATGCCGGCAGTGCCACCTCCAGACGGCCGGCGCACACGTCTTGCGCGACATCCAACCACGATTTGAATGCCAGGCCACGCCCGGCGACGGCCCAGTCGCGCACCACGGCGCCGTCGTCGCATTGGAAACCGCCGCGCACGTCGATCGGGGCGGGGCCGCTGGCGTGCGTGAGTTGCCAGCGCGTGACGGGCTCGCCGTTGCGCAAGAGGATCAGGCAGCGGTGGTCGGCGAGGTCGCTCGGGTGTGCGGGCCGGCCATGCTGTCTGAAGTACGACGGCGCGCCCACGATCACGCGCGGATGCGATGCCAACGGCCGTCGCACCAGCGCCGAATCCTGCAGATTCCCATAGCGCAGCGCAAAGTCGAGGTCTTCGCGCATCAGGTCAGCCAGCCGGTCGCCCAGCACCAGCGTGATCCGCACGCCGGGGTGCTCATCGCAGAACGCGTCGAGCCAAGGGCGCAGGATGTGCCGCCCCAGATCTGATGTGGCGGCAATGCGGATGGGACCGGACAGCTCCGTGCGATCCTGCCCCAGGCTTTCCGCGCCTTCGTCCAGGGCTTCCAGCGCCTGTCTGGCATAGCCTAGATAGCGCTGACCGGCTTCGGTAGGCCGCATGCTGCGCGTGGTGCGCTCAAACAGGCGGGCGCCGAGTTCGGTCTCCACGCGCTTGAGCGCCGCGCTGGCGGTGGCGGGCAGCCAGCCGAGCTGGCGCGCGGCGGCGGAAAGGTTGCCGGCGTCAGCAATGCGCACCAGCAGGCGGAGGTCGTCGAGGGCGATCATTGTCAAAGCAGATTTGGAGAATCATCAAAGCATAGCCAGATTATCTTGCTTTTGTTTGATGAAAGAATGGCCCAATTGATTGACAGTTTTTTCTTTCCTCTTCTCAAAACAAAGGAGCATTGGCATGACTTCGAAGACCTTGCAGGATCAGTCCGTGGTGGTGTTGGGCGGTACGGCCGGTATTGGTCAGGCGGTGGCACGCGCGGCTGTAGCCGAAGGGGCGCGCGTGACGGTGCTGGGGCGCTCGGCCCAAGCGGCGGATGGCGCGCACGGCATTGCCGTCGACGCGAACGACACGGCGTCGCTCGCCAGCGCCCTGGCGCAGGCAGCCCAGTTGTCGCCCAGCGGCAAGATCGACCATCTCGTCATCACCATCGGCTCGCGTACGAGCCCACCGCCGTTTGCCGCGCTGCAACGTGCTGACCTGGAACAGGCGTTTGGCACCAAGTTCTTTGCCGCCTTGATGGCAGTGCAGGCCGCATTGCCACATCTGGCGGAACGCGCATCGATTACGCTCACCTCTGGCCTGCTTTCACGCAAGGCGACAGCAACCGGCCTGCTGCGTGGCTCGATCAACGCGGCGGTGGAAGCTGCTGGCAAGAACCTGGCGAAGGAACTGGCACCGCGCCGTGTCAACGTGATCAGCCCCGGTGTGGTGGATACGGAAGTATGGGGTGCGCCGGCAGATCGGCAGGCCATGCTCGCGCGCATCGGCAGCGGCCTGCCGGTCGGCCGTGTCGGCACGCCGGAAGACCTCGCCCAAGGCTACCTGCTGGCCATGACCAACGGTTTCATGACCGGCGCCATCATCGACATTGAAGGAGGCGGTTTGCTATGACATCCGACAGCGATTGGACCTTCGACCACGTGAACTTTCACGTGGCAGGAGATGCGCCCATCCTGAAATTCTTCGCCGATGTGCTTGGCTGGAAACCGGGGCCGCGTCCGGCATTTCCGTTTCCCGGCACGTGGCTGTATCAGAACGACGATGCGCTGGTCCATCTCGTGACGCAGGCGGGCGATACGCCGGAACTGGTGTTCTCGCATATCGCGTTCCGCACCGGGAAGGATGCGGCCGATGTGCTGGCCGCCGTGCGCGAGAGTGGCATCCCGCACCAGGTAAAAAAACACCCCGCGCGGCCTGCCGCACAGATCTTCGTGCAGTTGCCGGGCGGGGTGGTGCTGGAGCTGGAGGCGCCAATGTCCGCTCCTCTTGAAGCGGCGCGCGACTACTAGTAAAGCAGCGGCGTCAGGCTCCGGCCTGCTGCGCGTACTTCCAGCCCAGTTCGGCCATTGGGCGGGCGCGCTTGCCGGCCTCCATCGCCTGCGCCGACGATGCCGTGCCATCCACCACGCGCTTCATGATCCCCTGCAGGATGCCGGCAATGCGGAACATGTTGTAGGCGAGGTAGAAGTTCCAGTCGCCCGTGATGCGGCGGCCGGTGCGTTCTTCGTATTGGCGGATGTACTCGGCTTCGGTGGGAATGCCGAGCGCTGCGAAGTCGAGTCCTGCCACGCCGCGGAACTGGCCCGGCTCGATATGCCAGCTCATGCAGTGGTAGCTGAAATCGGCGAGCGGGTGACCGAGCGTCGACAGCTCCCAATCCAGGATGGCCAGCACGCGCGGCTCGGTCGGATGGAAGATCAGGTTGTCGAGCCGGTAGTCGCCGTGAACGATGCTGGTGATTTCCTCGGCTTCCTGCGGCACGTGCTTGGGCAGCCATTCGATCAGGTTGTCCATGGCCGGAATCGACTCGGTTTCCGACAGCTTGTATTGCTTGCTCCAGCGCTCGATCTGGCGCGCGAAATAGTTGCCGGGTTTGCCGTAGTCGGCCAGGCCGATGGCGGCGTAGTCCACCGTGTGCAGCGCAGAGATGACGCGGTTCATCTCGTCATAGATCGCGCTGCGCTCGGCAGGCGCCATGCCGGGTAGTGCCTGATCCCACAGCACGCGGCCCTGAACGAACTCCATGATGTAGAAGGCGCGGCCGATCACGGCTTCGTCTTCGCACAGCGCATCCATCTTGGCGACGGGGACGTCGGTCTTGGCGAGCGCATCCATCACCCGATATTCGCGCTCGATGGCGTGTGCCGACGGCAGCAGCTTCGCCTTCGGTCCGGGCTTGGCGCGCATCACGTACGTGCGCGACGGCGTGATCAGCTTGAACGTCGGGTTTGACTGGCCGCCCTTGAACTGTTCAACCGTGAGCGGGCCGGCAAAGCCGGCCACGTGTTCACGCATCCACGCTTCCAGCGCGCCAATGTCGAACTTCTGCTGTTCTGCCACGGGGCGCGTGCCCTCGAAGGCGGAAAAATCCTGCTGGTCCGTTTGTGCCATGGGTGTGTCTCCGAATCTTCTTGTGTATCGAGGAAAGTTCAGGTCGGTTGGCGATGGCGAAGGTACTGCTGCAGCAGCACCTCCATCGTCGTCAGCCGCGAGCCGACGTGCGCGGGCGAAGGCGCCGAAAAATTGCTCATGCGCAGCACCCAGTCGGTCGGGGCCTCGCCAACGTCGAGCACGTTGATACAGCCGGCGGTCTGCGCGAGGCTGCCGAAGAACACGCGCTCGCCGCCGGTGATGGCGTGCGAGAGGATCGCGCGGTTGGTGCCGCCATGCAGCACCAGCAGCACGGTGTCCCAGTCCGTTTGCGCGCGCAGCCGGGCGATGGCCGGAATCACGCGGTCAAGAAATTCGCCGATGCTCTCGCCATTGAGGAAGCGCCGGTCTTCGGACACCGTGCCTTCAAACGCGCCGATGAAAGCCTGCGCGAGTTCGTGCTCGGGAATTTCCGCCAGCTTGCCGCCGCGGATTTCCTGCAGCTCGGGCCAGTGTTCAAGCGCGATGCCGCGTTCCTGCATCGCGGGCATCTCGGCCAGCACGCGCTGCGCGGTTTCCACCGTGCGCGGCAGGCCACTGACGATCACGCGGTCGAAGACGATGTTTTCGGCGGCGAAGATCTTGCCCGCAGCGGTGGCTTGGCTGCGGCCGAGTTCGTTGAGCGGCACGGCTTCGGGCGACGGAACGGGCCGACCGGTTTCGTCAAAGTACGTCACGGCGCCATGACGCATCAGATAGATGCGCCGGCGCTGGGGTGTCGGGAAGGGAACCATGCAAACCGGAAATCAGCGGTATTGAGGTTTGCGCTTTTGCAGGAACGCCGAGATGCCTTCGTTGCCGTCGGCGTGGTGCAGCGCCTCGACAAAGCTGTGCTGCTCGGCCTTGAGGTGGTCGTGCAGCGAGGCGTCTTCGGCGTGCGCGATCAGGCCCTTGATGCGGCCCACCGCGTGCGGCGATTGCGCAGCGAGTTTTTCCGCCAGTGCAACTGCCTGGTCCAGCGCCTCGCCGGGTTTGACCACCTCATTGATGAGCCCGAAGTGCGCCAGCCGCTCTGCGCTGACAGGCTTGCCGAGCATGTTGATTTCGCTCGCCAACGGGCGCGGCAGGAAGCGTGCGATGTGCCATGAGCCGCCGCCGTCCGGCGTGAGCGCCACGTTCACGTATGCCATCACGAATTTGGCGTCCGATGCGGCAATCGCAAAGTCGCAAGCCAGTACCAACGAGAAACCGGCGCCTGCCGCTGGGCCCTCCACCGCGGCGATCACCGGCTTGGGAAACGTGCGGATCGTCTCGATCCAGTGGTTGAGCGCGTCGATGCCTTCTTCTTGAACGCTGCGCGGCTTGCTACGGTTTTCCAGCAGGCGGTTCAGATTGCCGCCCGCACAGAAGGCGTTGCCGTCGCCCGTGAAGATGACGGCACGGATCTCGTTGTCGTTGGCGGCACGGTCGAGCGCTTCCATCGACGCGGTGTACATCACCGGGTCCAGCGCGTTGCGCGCGTCAGGGTTGGACAGCGTCAGCACCAGCGTCGAGCCGATGCGTTTGGAGAGCAATTGTGCGGTCATGGCGGCCTCGTCAGGGTAAGCGGCAATCAGGCGTCAGGCGTATCAGGCATCAGGCGTGAGCAGCGACATGCCGAGACGGGCACGGCGCAGCAGCCACGGGCTCGGGCGATAGCGCGGATCGCCATACAGCACGTAGAGGTTCTGCAGGACTTCAAGGATGGCGTTCGTGCCCAGCGTATCGCCGAGTGCCAGCGGCCCTTTGGGATAACCGAGCCCCAGCGTGACAGCGAGGTCGATGTCGGTAGGCGTAGCAATGCGCTGCTGTGCGATATCGCACGCGATGTTGACGATGCATGCGACGATGCGCTGCGCGACAAAGCCACCCGAATCGCGGATCACCGTGACGGGCACGCCGTCGGAGGCCAGCAAGCCGTGGGCGGCATCGCGGTAGGCCGCATCGGTGGCGGGTGTGGTCATCAGCGTGCGGCGCTTGGTGGCGGCAAACGGATAGAGCGTGTCGAGCGCGACGGTGCGGCGTGCATCGAGTCCCTCGGCGGCCACGCAGGCCGTGGCATCCAGCCCGCGCGGCGTCACGATGATCAATGCATCGGCGGACGGTTTGGAACCGCCCTCGGGCGTGATGCCCAGATCGAGCAACAGGCGCTGCGCTGCGGCGTGGCCGGCGTCATGCGCGCGGCTGATCCATACCGAAGACGGGCGCGCGGACGGGCCGGGCGTTTCCTCCGGCACCTGTTTCTGTCCTTCCGGATAGCGGTAGAAACCTTCGCCCGTCTTGCGGCCCAGAATGCCGCCGGCAAAGCGCACCGCCGTGATCTGCGACGGACGATAGCGCGGCTCGTCATAAAACTGGCGATAGACCGATTCCATCACCGGGTGCGAAACGTCCAGCCCCGTGAGGTCCATCAATTCGAACGGCCCCATGCGGAAACCGGCCTGCTCGCGCATGATGGCGTCGATGTCCGCATAGGCCGCCACACTTTCCTGCGCCACGCGCAGGCCTTCGGTATTCATGCCGCGCCCGGCGTGGTTGACGATGAAGCCCGGCATGTCGATGCAGCGCACGGCGGTGTGCCCCATGCGCTGGGCGAGTGCGGCCAGGGCATCACCGGTGGCGGGCGCGCTGCGCAGGCCGTCGATGACTTCGACCACCTTCATCAGCGGCACCGGGTTGAAGAAGTGAAAGCCCGCGACGCGTTCGGGGTGCTTGCATGTCGCAGCAATCGCGGTAATCGACAGTGATGATGTATTCGACGCCAGGATGGCATCCGCGCGAACGATGTCTTCGAGCTGACGGAAGAGGTCGCGCTTGACGTCGAGCTTTTCGACGATGGCCTCGACCACGAGATCGCAGTCGGCGAGGTCGGTCAGGGCGCCGGCAGGAATCAGGCGGGCGATTGTGGCGTCGGCGTCATCCGCTGTGAGCTTGCCCTTGGAAGCAAGCTTGGCGAGCGTATCGGCCAGTGCAGTGCGCGCCGCTTCCACGGCTTGCGGATTGGCGTCGAACAGTTTGACGCGCAAACCTGCCTGGGCCGCGATCTGTGCAATGCCTCGCCCCATGGCGCCGGTGCCCACAATCCCGATAGTCTGCATATGAAATCCGCTGCGATCGAAAGAAGTCTGGCTAAAATAGCACGAGCGTGCGATTTCTGGCATCCGCACCGACCATAACGGACGGCCAAATTACCAAGGAGATGGGTTCATGCTGACGCTATACGGTTTTGCCGCGAGCAACTACTACAACAAGGTCAAGCTCGCCCTGCTGGAAAAGGGACTCCCTTTTGAGGAATCACTGCGCTGGCCGGACCAGACCGACGGCGAAATCTCGCCGCTGCACAAGGTGCCGTATCTGAAGGATGGCGATCTCGGCATGTGCGAATCGCAGGTCATTGTCGACTATCTGGAGGCGCGTTATCCGGAGCATCCGCTGGTTCCGGCCGATCCGTTCCAGGCAGCCAAGGTGCGAGAGGTGGTGACGTTCCTGGAGCTGCACCTGGAGTTGGTGGCGCGCCAGTTGTTTCCCGAGGCGTTCTTCGGCGGCAAGATCAGCGACAACCTGAAGGTCAAGGTGCGCGAACAACTGCAGAAGAACATCCCGGCGGCGGCCAAGCTGTTCAAGTTCTCGCCTTACGTAGCGGGCGACACGTTCACCATTGCGGACTGCGCGGCCATCGTGCACTTCCCGCTGGTGAGTCAGGCTACCAAGATCATCTACGGTGAAGACCTGCTGGCGCAGGTCGAAGGCGTCAAGCCTTACCTGGCCAAGATGGCCGAGAATCCCAACGTGCAGAAAGTGCGGGCAGACAGCAAGGCCAATCTCGAGCAGATGCTTGCGCACTACGCCAGCAAGCGCTGATCGGCCTCGGCCTTACGGTTTTACACCTTCGACAAACGCTCCAGGGCGACCTGGAGCGTTTCGTCTTTTTTGGCGAAGCAGAAGCGCACCACGCCCGATTCGTGCGGCTGCGAGTAGAACGCCGACACGGGAATTGCCGCCACGCCAATCTCGCTCGTCAGCCACTTGGCGAACTCGGCCTCGGGCAGATCGGAGATGGCGCTGTAATCCACGCACTGGAAGTACGTCCCCTGGCAGGGCAGCAGCTTGAAGCGCGTGTTCTCCAGCCCGGCGCGGAAGAGGTCGCGCTTGCGTTGGTAGAACGCCGGCAACTCCAGATACGGACGCGGATCCGCCATGTAGTTTGCGAGGCCGTGCTGCACCGGCGTGTTGACGGTGAACACGTTGAACTGGTGCACCTTGCGGAATTCCGCCATCAGCGCGGCGGGGGCGGCCACGTAGCCGACCTTCCAGCCCGTCACGTGATACGTCTTGCCGAAGCTCGACACCACGAAAGCGCGACGCGCCAGCTCGGGAATGCGCGCCACCGAGGCATGCGGCACGCCGTCGTACACCATGTGCTCGTACACCTCATCGGAGAGCAGCAGCACGTTGGTCGGCGCCAGGATCTCGGCGAGCTTGCGCATGTCGTCCGCATGCCAGACCGTGCCGGTCGGGTTGTGCGGCGTGTTGAGCATGATCAGGCGCGTGCGCGGCGTGATGGCCGCGGCCAGCGTGTCGAACGGGATGCGAAAGTCCGGCGCGTTCAGCGTGATCGGCACGACCTTGCCGCCCGCCAGTTCAATCGACGGAATGTAGCTGTCGTACGTCGGCTCGAAGACGATGACTTCGTCGCCCGGATGCACGCAGCACAGTACGGTCGTCAGCAACGCCTGCGTGGCGCCGGCGGTGATGGTGATCTCGCGGTCGGCATCGTAAGCGTGGCCGTACAGATTGGCGACCTTGGCGGCGATGGCCTGGCGCAGGGCGGGCACGCCCGTCATCGGCGGGTATTGGTTCAGGCCGGCGCGCATGGCGTCGGACACCGCATCGACGATGCGCGGGTCGCAATCAAAATCAGGAAAGCCCTGGCCCAGGTTGACGGCCTGCTTTTCCACGGCCAGCGCGGACATCACGGTAAAGATGGTGGTGCCGACATTCGGCAGGCGCGGCGGCGGCGGGGCGATGGGTGCGAGCGATTCAACAGTGGTCATGACAAGACGGCTTCAAGCTTGATTCGGGATGGCAGCAGGAGGCGTGTTTTCCAACTGGACCAGCGCGACGAACTGCTTGGGCGGCAGCACCGCCACGTCGCAATACTTGGCCATGCGGCGCTTGAGCTTGAGCACGGCGCGGTCCTTGGAAACGAGATAGGCAACGTCGGCGGCATCGGCGAGCGCGAGAAATTTCTGGTCGTCGCGATCCTTGCAGCGCGGGACGAACGCTTCGCCTTGCACGCAGGCCGCGTCTTCAGGATCGGCGACGGACCGGGTCACGCGATCGACCCACGCGAGTGCGGCCTGCGCGTCGACGGCGTAGCGCGCGAATTGCGGATAGTCGAGCACGCGGCGCAATTCTTCGCGGCAGGCGGGGCTGATGATGGCGTCCAGCCGGCCGGCTTCCAGCGCGGCGCGGATGGGGCGCGCATCCGCATCGTCGAAGATCAGGATGTCGACCCAGATGTTGGAGTCCAGCACCACGCGCGGGGCCGGAGCCTGGGTGGAGTGGGCGAGGGCGGCAGCGTCTGCCATTCGATACAATTCCAGACTTGTGAACCGCGATTCTGACATGATCATCGTCCTCTCGCCGGCCAAGTCGCTCGACTACGACACGCCGCCGCGCACCAAGACCCACACGCTGCCCGATTTCATCGCGCGCTCCGCAGAACTCATTGACGTGCTTCGCAAGCTGTCACCGGCCCAGATCGGCACGCTTATGCACATTTCCGATCCGCTGGCGGCGCTCAATGCCACGCGCTATGCGGATTGGTCGCCCGAATTCACAGCGGAGAACAGCAAGCAAGCCGCGCTGGCCTTCGACGGCGACGTTTACGGCGGCCTCGATGCCAATTCGCTGGCGGTCGACGATCTGCAGTTCGCGCAGAAGCATCTGCGGATTCTGTCGGGGCTGTACGGCGTGCTGCGCCCGCTCGACTGGATGCAGCCGTATCGGCTGGAAATGGGCACGCGCCTTGCCAATCCGCGCGGCAAAGACCTCTACACCTTCTGGGGCGACGAGGTGACGCTGGCGCTGAACAAGCTTTTCAAGCAGGACGACGACCCCGTGCTGGTCAATCTCGCGTCGGAAGAGTATTTCAAGGTGGTGCGGCCCAAGGCGCTCAAGGCGCGTATCGTCACGCCGGTGTTTGAGGACTGGAAGAACGGCCAGTACAAGATCATTTCGTTCTACGCCAAGCGTGCGCGCGGTCTGATGGCGCGCTATGCGATCGAGCACCGCATCACCGATCCGCGCAAGCTCAAGGCGTTCGATGTCGACGGCTATGCTTTTGTCGCTGCCGATTCCGACGACGAGCGCTGGATCTTCCGCCGCAAGCTCACCTGATGACAGGATCCGACATGACAGCCACGCAACCGCACATCTCCAGCGCGTTCGACAGCGGCGCCATCGAAATCGTCGATGCCGCCCGCGCCGATGCCATCCGCCTGCGCATTCGCCGCGATTCGCACGCCGACTTCACGCAATGGTTTCACTTCCGCCTGCAAGGGGTGCTGGGCCAGGCCTGCACGCTCGCGCTGGAAAACGCCGGCGAATGCACCTATGCCTCCGGCTGGAAGGACTACCGTGCCGTCGCCTCGTACGACCGCGGGCATTGGTTCCGCGTGCCGACCCGCTATGACGGCAAGACGTTGACGATCGAGGTGACGCCCGAGCACGACAGCATCTGGTTTGCCTATTTCGAGCCGTATTCGGACGAGCGCCACCTTTCGCTCGTGGCCGCTGCGCAAACGAGGCCAGGTGTGCGCACCCAGCGCTTGGGGCAAACGGTGCAGGGCCGCGACATGACCAGCATCACCGTCGGCGAACCCGGCCCAGGCAAGAAGAACGTGTGGATCATCGCGCGCCAGCATCCGGGCGAGACGATGGCCGAGTGGTTCGTCGAGGGCCTGCTCGCGCGTCTGACTCGCCAAGGTGTCTGGAGCGGCGATCCCATCGGCCGTGTGCTTGCCGAGCGCGCCGTCTTCCATATCGTGCCGAACATGAACCCAGACGGTTCGTCGCTGGGCAACCTGCGCACCAATGCCGCCGGTGCGAACCTGAACCGCGAGTGGATGGAACCCGACGCGCAGCGCAGCCCCGAAGTGCTGGCGGTGCGCCAGGCCATCGAGCAAACCGGCGTCGATCTGTTCTTCGACATCCACGGCGACGAGGCGCTGCCCTATGTGTTCGTGGCCGGCAGTGAAATGCTGCCCGGCTTTACCGACGCACAGCGCGCCGACCAGGACCGCTTTGTGGCGGCGTTCCTGCGGGCTTCACCGGATTTCCAGACGCGATACGGCTACGAGGCCAGCAAGTACAACGAAGACGCGCTCAAGCTCGCCTCCAAGTACATCGGCCACACGTATGGCTGCCTGTCGTTGACGCTGGAAATGCCGTTCAAGGACAACGCCGACCTGCCCGACGCGCGCGTGGGCTGGGACGGCGCCCGCAGCGCTGCATTGGGCGCGGCCATGCTGCAGGCGATCCTGGAGTATCTCGGCTGAAGATAAACGCCGCGCCGCCTGGGTCGGCGGCGCGTTGCGCTTAGTTGGAGGACGACTTCTTCGTCGTCTTCTTTGCAGTCGACTTGGCGGTGGATTTGCTTGCCGTGGTCGACTTGGTCTTGGCGGTGCCGCCGCCCTTGGCCGACTTGGCCGTCGCTTTTGTCGAGGCCTTGCCCTTGGCGGCTGTCTTGCCGTGTGCCGCCGCACTCGTCGTGCAGCGATGACCGCGGCGGCAGTGCGTGCGCGCTGTCGACGACGAAGGGGCAGCGGCCGGCGCGGCGAATGGCTGACCGTTGGCGTCGAGCAGCTCATACGCCAGCATCATCCCTTCGTCATACCCGCAGCGAACGCGCACGGGTTCCCACTGGTCATTGCCCGTGCCGCGCTTGTGCACGGCGGCATTGAAGGTGATCACGCTCGACACCTTGATCGCACCTTGCTTGCTGGACGAGAAGCGCGAGTCCCATGGCTCGACCTTGGCCTGGTCGCTGGAAAGCGCACCCGTCGGCAGGCGGAACTGATCGAAATTCGTCGAGCGCGGAATGATCCAGCTCGCATGCGCAGCGCAGTCGGCCACGTCTGGGCGGGCACCTTCCGATTGAATCAGGCGATCACGGGTTTGTGCGCGGTACTCGGACAAGCTCATCTTGTCCTTGGACGGCAGATTGACCGTGGTGGTGCCGCTGCTGTCGGTCGAGCCGAAGACGATGGGCGGCGTGGTCGGGGCGGGCGGGGTGGCCGGCTTGGCTTGCGCTGCCGGAGTGCTCGGCGTGGCGTTGGTGGCCTGGGCCGACGCATCAGTCGGTTCAGTCTGCAAGTTGGAGCAGGCGGCCAGCAAAGCGACGACGCCGAGACAGAGTAGTTTGGGTCGCAACATCACGAGTGTTACAGGGTGTCGGCGTGGAAATCGCCATGATAGAGGAAAGCTCAGGACGAAAGTTCCTGCTAGTTACCCCAATGCGGCACATCAGGCGAATTTGCTGTAACAGCGCGTTACGGCACGGTGTTCGTTACCAACCCATCATCATTGCTTGGTGAACAACCAGGCAAGCGACCATTCGTCGGTGCGCGCCTCGTAGCGGATGCCCTTGCGCATGGCCCACGTCGCGAGCTGGTGATGCGACGGGATGATCGCGTAGTCGGTCTGCGCAAAGCGCGCCGCGGTCTTGGCGGCCTGCTCGTGTGCCTGTTCGCTCGACACCGTCGAAAGCGACGTCTGTACCAGCTTGTCCAGCTCCGGGTTGCTGTAGCGGCCCCAGTTCCACGAGCCGTAGCCGGTTTGCGCGTTGGGCGTACCGAGAATGCTGCGCAGCGCCACATCCGCCGCCACCGAGCCCCAGCCGAGCATCATGAACGAGAATTCGCCCTGACGCGCGCGCGAGAAGTACGCTGCCACCGGCAAGGTTTCCACCTTCGTTTGAATGCCGATGCGCGTGAGCAGCTGTGCGGTGGTCTGCGCGACCTGCGCATCGTTCAGATACCGGTTGTTGGTTGCGTGCAGCGTGAGCCCGAAACCGTCCGGGTAACCGGCCTCGGCAAGCAGTTTCTTGGCGCGCGCCGGGTCATATGCGATCGGCTTGCCGCCCGGATGCCCGAAGATCTGCGGCGACACGATGCTCGATGCCACGACGCCCTGGCCCTCCAGCACGCGGCTGACGATGGCATCGCGGTTGATGGCCAGCGCGATGGCCTGGCGCACGCGATGGTCCTTGAGCGGATTCTTGGCGAGGGGCTTGCCGGCCTTGTCGGTCACGAACGGCGACGCATCGCGACTCTGGTCCATCTGCCAGAAAATCGTGCGCCACGACACCTGCTGTTCGAGGTGGAATTTCGGGTCTTGCTTGATGCGCGGCACGTCCGCAGCCGGTACGGCCTCGACGACATCCACATCGCCCGAGAGCAGCGCGGCTGTGCGCGCCGCATTGTCCGTGATGATCTTGAAGGTTACCTTGTCCCACTGCGGCGCGCGGCCCCAGTAGTGCGGGTTCTTCTTCAGAACGATTTCCTGCCCGCGCGTGAAGTGGTCGAACAGGAACGGACCGGTGCCGATCATGGCGCGGCCCGCATCAAAGTCCGCCTGCGCCGCATCGGCCACCTTTTTCGGGATGATGGGCAGGCTGTTCAGATCGTTGGGAATGCTCGCGTAATTCGGTGTCGACAGTTTCAAGCGCACCGTGAGCGGATCGACGATCTGTACTTCGGTAATCGACTTCGTATAACTCGTGAACGGGCCCGGGCTGTTGGTCAGGCGCGCGGGCCGCTCGATCGATGCCTTCACGTCTTCGCCGGTGAGCGGCGTGCCGTCGCTCCATTTCACATTGGGGCGCAGCTTGATCTCCCAGGTGTTGGCGTCGACGGGCTTCCAAGACGTGGCCAAGCCAGGCGTGTAGCGGCCGTTCTTGTCGAGAAAGACCAGCGATTCGAAGATGTGCAGCGCCATGGCGTTGTTGGGGCCGGCGTTGTTCCACTGCGGGTCCATCGACGTGACGTCGGCGGACAGGCCGATGCGCAGGTCGTCGGCGTGCGCGGCCAACGGCACCGCGGCAGCCGCTGCCAGCGCACAGGCTGCGAGGTTGCGGATCAGGGCGCGGATGGGAACACACAAGAGGGCACGGGTTGTCATCGGGAGGCTCCTGGGGTTCGGCGGTGATGCCATGTGGCGGGAGACCGTCATTGTGCCGCAGCCCGGCGGGGCGCGTGCGACGCAAACCGACAATCAATATGAACGATCGCGGAGCAATAAAAAAGCCACCCGAAGGTGGCTTGGATCACGCCCGTCGCCCGTCAGTGGAACAGCGGCTGCTGGGTCGGCGCGTCTTCCGGCATTTCTGCGTGGACGATTTCGGCCGAGCGGTCCGCATAGAGCGGGGCGCCGCAGTCTTCGCAGTACTCGGGTTCGAAGAGCTGGCCATGGCGGAAGATGTCTTCGATGCCGCAGGCGCGCAACTCATCGCAGATCTGCTCCAGTGGGCTGCCCGGTTCGCCTTCCGCGGTGACATCCGTGGCGCCGCCGTCGCGGCCGTACACCGGCCAGACGATGCCGTAGATGAGGTCTTTCTCGCCGCGCACCGTGAAGGCCACGCGGTATTCCTCGATCTGCTCTTCGCCAAACGCGCCGATGATGGCGCCGAAGCGGTTGGCCGGCATATCGAGCGCGCCCTGCAGGTAATTGACGGCAGCGCGCACGGTCAGCGGGCGGATCTGCTTGTCGGACTCGCGGCAGGACAGGAAGAACGCGTCGGGCAGGAGCAGGTCGAACTCGCAGCCGGGCATCAGCGTGGAGATGGTCGGCGTGACCTGTTCGCGCCATTGCTCCAGGCAGGCGGAGCGCTCTGCGTGGTGCTCCTTGGCGTCTTCCTGCCAGCGGAACAGCGCCTGGCCGTGCTGCGCCACGACGATCGCCACCAGGTAGCGAGGGTCGGCCAGGATCGGCGCCGTTTCCGGCATATCGCGCAGTTCGACCTTGGCCGGCTGGCCCGACAGCGCGTACGCGGCCAGCTTGTGCGTGAGCGCAAAGGTGTCGGAATGCGTGCGCGGCAGCTGATCGATGCTGTACAGGTAAGGGGCCAGCGCCACGCGGGCGTTGGAAGCCATCACATGCGCCTGCAGGTGTACCTGCAGCGTTTGCGCCATCTCGGGCTTGATGGTGCCCGAGGGGATCATGTAGCGGGTGTGCGCCAGGATGGGCGCCGCGATCAGCAGCGCGTCGTATTCGACGCCACCCGAGCTGAGGATGGCCGATTCGGCGAGCGTCTCGGCCTGTTCGGCGAGCACGTCGGAAGCTTCCTCGTTGTGTTTAAAAAGATGATCTAGCGCGGCGTCGAGCGCGGTCTGGCTGCCGTTCTTGAGCAGCCGGGAAAGACGTTCGGACAGCCTTTGTTCCCAATAGACGTCTTCGATGCGGCTGCCCGACGCGTCGAGCGCCAGCGCATCGGCCACCAGCCGTTCTGCATCGGGGGAAAGACGTTGGGGAGCCTTGGAGCGGAATCCTGCCATGCTGTGCCGTACCGTTCGTTGGAAGAATGAAGGGGCGTTATTTTACCCTTGTACGCTGCTGCGCGACGCCCGTTGCGAAACCTGTCAGGCGAAAACCTTAAGGCTTGGCCGCAGGCGCCGATGCTGCGGAGGCCGCGCTGCTTGCGCTCGCAGGTGCGGAAGCCGCTGCGGGTTCGGATGCAGCCGGCGCGCTGGCCGATGCCGGATGCGTCTCGGCAACCGGCGCGGAAGCTGCCATTGGCGGAGGCGGGGGCACAGGCGCCGCTGCTACGGCGGGCGTTGCCGGGGCTGGCGCCTGGGCGTCGGTCTGCGGTGCCTTGAACAGGATGTAGAACACGGCAGCCGCCACGACGATGAAGGCAAGTACCACTTGGGCCATGGGTGCGGGACTCCAGCAATGAAACGGTCAGGCGAGGCCGGGCGGCGAGCGTGCCGCCAACGGGGCGGGCACATCACACGGCCGATTCGGCAGACTGTACCAAAGCCTGCTTGCCGATTGGGGCATCGTCACCTTGTTTGATTTGGCAGGCAATAAAAAACCGGCTCCGAAGAGCCGGTTTTCGATCTGCACCTTCGCAGCGTGGTGGCTTGAAACTTAAGCCGCCAGCAGCTGGCGCAGCACGAACGGCAGGATGCCGCCGTGCTTGTAGTAATCCACCTCGATCGGCGTGTCGATGCGCAGCAGCACTTGCGCACGCGTGGTCTCGCCGTTGGCGCGATGGATGACCAGGGTGACGTCCTGTTGCGGCTTGATTTCGCCGTCCAGGCCCTCGATGTCGAAGGTTTCGTCTCCCACGATGCCCAGCGATTGCGCCGAGTCGCTGCCCTTGAATTGCAGCGGCAGCACGCCCATGCCAACCAGGTTCGAGCGATGGATACGCTCGAAGCTGCGTGCGATCACCGCCTTCACCCCCAGCAGTTGCGTGCCCTTGGCGGCCCAGTCGCGCGAGCTGCCCGTGCCGTACTCTTCGCCCCCGAAGACGACCGTCGGCGTCCCTTCGGCGATGTACTTCATGGCGGCGTCGTAGATCGACATTTGTTCGCCGCTCGGCTGGAACAGCGTTTCGCCGCCTTCCACGCGCGAACCGTCGGCCTTGGCGGGGATCATCAGGTTCTTGATGCGCACGTTGGCGAACGTGCCGCGCATCATCACCTCATGGTTGCCGCGGCGCGAGCCGTAGCTGTTGAAGTCGGCCTTGAGCACGCCATTGGCCAGCAGGTATTTGCCGGCCGGCGACGTTTCCTTGATCGAACCGGCTGGGGAGATGTGGTCGGTCGTCACGGAATCACCGAACACGCCCAGTGCGCGGGCGCCCTTGACCGATGCCGAGGCAACAGCAGGCGTCATGCCAAAACCTTCGAAGAACGGCGGCTCTGCGATGTACGTGGACTTCGGCCAGTCGTAGACTTGGCCCTTCGTGCCTTTGACGTTGGCCCACAGCTTGGACGGCTTCTTGACCTGTTCGTAGTTCGTGCGGAACGTGTCGGCGTTCATTGCGAACTTCATCAGCTTGGCGATTTCGTCCGAGGTCGGCCAAATGTCGCCCAGGTAGACGTCCTTGCCCTTCTTGCCCTTGCCCACCGGTTCGGTCATGAGGTCGCGCGTCACGTTGCCAGCGATCGCGTAGGCGACGACCAGCGGGGGCGAGGCCAGGAAGTTGGCGCGGATGTTCGGGTGGATACGCGCTTCAAAGTTGCGGTTGCCCGACAGCACGGCAGCCGCAACGATGTCGTTCTTCACGATGGCTTCGTTGAGTTCCGGCGTCAGGTCGCCGGCGTTGCCGATGCAGGTCGTGCAGCCGTAGGCCGTCACGCCAAAGCCCAGCTTTTCGAGGTACGGCAGCAGCCCGGCGGCCTCCAGATATTTCGTCACCACGCGGCTTCCCGGGGCGAGCGAGGTCTTGATGTGCGGCGCCACTTCCAAACCGGCTTCGACGGCCTTCTTGGCCAGCAGGCCGGCTGCCAGCAGCACGCTCGGGTTGGACGTGTTCGTGCACGACGTGATGGCGGCGATCAGCACGTCGCCGCTCTTCACGTCGACGCCGTTGGTGGTCGTGAAGGTCTTGTCGAGGTCTTCCGCTTTCTTGTTGAAACCGTTCTCCGCAACCGGCTTCGAGAACAGCGACGAGAACGTCGACTTCACGTTGCCGATTTCGATGCGGTCTTGCGGGCGCTTCGGGCCGGCCAGCGACGGCGCCACCGTGCCCAGATCCAGCGTCAGCGTCTTGGTGTAGTCGATTTCGCCAGCCTTCGGCACGCCAAACAGCTTCTGCGCCTTGAAATAGCTTTCGAACGCAGCGATTTCTTCCTTCGTGCGCCCCGTGCCCTTGAAGTAATCGATGGTCTTTTCATCGACCGGGAAGAAGCCCATCGTGGCGCCGTATTCCGGAGCCATGTTGCCGATGGTCGCGCGGTCCGGCAGCGACAGGCTGGCCGTGCCTTCGCCGAAGAATTCGACGAACTTGCCGACGACCTTTTCCTTGCGCAGCATTTCCGTGATCGTGAGCACCAGGTCGGTTGCCGTGCAGCCTTCGCGCAGGCGGCCCTTCAGCTCCACGCCTACCACGTCCGGCGTCAGGAAATACACCGGCTGGCCCAGCATGCCGGCTTCCGCCTCGATACCGCCCACGCCCCAGCCCACCACGCCGATACCGTTGATCATGGTGGTGTGGCTGTCGGTGCCGACCAGCGTATCCGGGTAGTACACGCCGTCCTTCTTATGGACGCCGCGTGCCAGGTACTCCAGGTTGACCTGGTGGACGATGCCGAAGCCCGGCTGCACCACGCCAAACGTGTCGAATGCCTGCATGCCCCACTTCATGAACTGGTAGCGCTCGTTGTTGCGCGAGAACTCCAGTTGCATGTTCAGGTCCAGCGCCTTCTTCTCGCGGAAGTGGTCAATCTGCACCGAGTGGTCCACCACCAGGTCGACCGGCACGAGCGGCTCGATCTTCTTGGGGTTCTTGCCCATGCGCTCGGCCACGTTGCGCATGGCGGCCAGGTCGGCCAGCAGCGGCACGCCGGTAAAGTCCTGCAGCACCACGCGGGCCACCACGAACGGGATTTCGTCAACGCGCTCGGCGTTCGGCTTCCAGTTGGCCAATTGTTGGACGTGCTCTTCGGTCACCTTCTTGCCGTCGCAGTTGCGCAGCACGGACTCCAGCACGATGCGGATCGACACCGGCAGGCGCTCGATCGCCACGCCCAGCTCCTTGCCCAGTTGCGGCAGGGAGTAGAACTTGCCGGTCTGGCCGCCGTTGACCTTAAATTCCTTGAGTGTTTTTTTCAGATTGTGGGGCATGGCATGACTCCAAGGCTTGAGGATTGCGCGGGGTACCGGGGTGCCCCGTGCGGATACATCAAATCGACAAAATCAAATCACATACAAACCGGCAAACGCGTCGCTCGGCAAGGCTTCTGACCGGGCGGATACTGCGCCACAACTCCGTTGAACGTCTTGCCGCCGTTGATGCGGGCGGGGATGCCATCGGCAATCGGACGTTTCTTGGCGTCGTGGTCAATCGTGGTGAAAGGCTTGTCGTCCGCGCAGGCAATTTTCATACGCAGCGCAGTGCTGCGCGTGCCGCGGACGACGGTGTCTTGGTGCGCCTCGATGGCCTGACCGGCGACCAGGGCGGTACCGAGCGCCATCGTTCCAATTGGCTCGATGGCCCCGGATGCTGTGGGTCCAGGGCGCCCCGCGCCTCCGGGCAAGGTCACGTCGTCGACGATGACCTTGTCTGGATTCATGCGGATGTTCGCAACCGTTGCGGACATGGGCGGCTCCCGTGGGCCTCTTGCGCGATGGCGGGTTACTGCTGGGCCGGTTGGGCCGTGCCCGGCGCCGGGGCCGGCGCGGGAGCCGGGCTGTCCGGGGTCATCAGCGGCAGGCCGGCCGGCGCGCGCAGGGCGCCGGCTTGCGTCGGGGCCGGTGCGCCGGCAGCCATTTCAGCGGTTTGGCACTCATCAGCCAGGCGGTGGCCTTCGTTGCGATCAAACAGCATGGCCTTCGCCGGGATCACGACCAGGTCGAAGCCGGTCTTCTGGTCGAAGTAGCGGTCGGCGCCGGTGCGGGTCAGTTGGCGCGGCAGGTCGTAGTTCTTGCCCTTCCAGTGCAGCTTGATGATCTGGTCGCGCGTCATGTCACCTGCAATGTAGAGCTCGTTGCCAAGTTCGCACTTCCATTGCACGCCTTCAGGCTTGGCAGCTGCAACAGGTTCTGCCTTCTTGGTGACCTTCTTCTTGGCCGAAGCCTTTTTGGCGGCCGGCTTTGCGGGCGCGGTCTGGGCGGTTGCATATTGCGATGCAGCCAGCGAAAGAACGCCGGCACAGGCGCCCACGATGAATTTGTTCATAGGGTTTCCTTCGGTAATTCGGTAAGACAGAGTAGGGAGGCGGCAGCCAGGTCGCGGTTGCCACGGCATTTCGCACACCGGCCGGTATTTTGACCGATTTGGACGCCGTGCCCAACGTTCTGTTACATGCAAGACCGACATCTCCGTCAAACGGCGGTATCGGCTTGGCATCAGCATCGATCTTGGGACCGTTCCCGCGCAACTCGCCCCGCAGTGTTTGTCTTCCGTTCTCCTTGCTTGCGTTGGTCGGGAGGCTGGCCGGCTTACCCGCGGTTCTGTGCGAACAGCGCGTCCAGCTTGGCTTCGTAGTCGTGGTAACCGATGCTGTCGTAGAGTTCCATGCGCGTCTGCATGGTGTCGACGACGTTCTGTTGCGTGCCGTCGCGGCGAATGGCTGCGTACACGTTCTCCGCAGCCTTGTTCATGGCGCGGAATGCCGACAGCGGATACAGGATCATCGACACGCCCGCGGAGGCCAGCTCATCGCGCGTGAACAGCGGCGTCTGGCCAAATTCGGTGATGTTCGCCAGCACCGGCACCTTCACCGCGTCGACAAACTTGCGGTACATCGAGAGTTCCGTCATTGCTTCCGGGAAGATCGCGTCCGCGCCGGCTTCCACGCAGGCCACGGCCCGTTCCAGGGCGCGGTCGAACCCTTCGACGGCCAGCGCATCGGTGCGGGCCATGATGACAAAGTTGGCGTCGGTGCGAGCATCGACGGCCGCTTTGATCCGGTCGACCATCTCTTCCTTCGAGACGATCTCCTTGTTGGGTCGATGGCCGCAGCGCTTGGCGCCGACTTGGTCTTCGATATGCATGGCCGCGGCGCCAAACTTGATGAGCGACTTGGTCGTGCGCGCTACGTTGAATGCGGAAGCGCCGAAACCCGTGTCGACATCGACCAGCAGCGGTACATCGCACACATCGGTGATGCGGCGGACGTCCGTCAAAACGTCGTCCAGGCCCGATATGCCGAGATCCGGCAATCCGAGCGAGCCCGCTGCCACGCCGCCGCCCGAAAGATAGATCGCGCGATAGCCGGCGCGCTTGGCCAGCAGCGCGTGGTTGGCGTTGATGGTGCCAACCACCTGCAGCGGCGATTCTTCAACCAGCGCCTGGCGAAAGCGCGCCCCTGCGCTGGCTTGGGTGTGTGCAGTCATGGCGATTCTCCTGTCTGTGCCCGTCACGCGAAGAAGCGCGCAACCGCGTCGGGCGGCATCTCCACGCCGGTGGTGTGCGCCCGTTGCAGCACGGCCCACCAGTAGCGATAGCTCGCGCGGTCATGCAGCCGCCCTTCGTGCTGGATCGGTCCCCACGCGGTGTCTTGCGCAGATGCAAGAATGGCGCTCGCGTGTGTCACTTCTTCGTGCGATGGGCGGAACGCCGAAACGATCGGCGCAATCTGGTCCGGATGGATGCTCCACTTGCGCAGATAGCCGAACTCGTTGCGCGCGCGGGTGGCATCGGCGCCGGCGCGGTCCGGGTGTTTGATGTCGGTGCTGACGTTGTGCGACGGCACTTTGCCGTGCGCGTGGCACGCGGCCGAAATATCGGCAAGCGCGCGGCGGATCAGCGGGTGCTCGAACTGCTCGGGCGAGCCCATCGCCGCGCCCGGAATCGCGCCGTTGTGTGCCGAAACGAAATCCATCAGGCCGAAACTCAGGCATTCCACCTGCACCAACGAAGCGATATCGAACACCTGCGCCAGGGCCCCATGTGTTTCGATCAAGACGTGGATCGGCAGGTGCCGCGCAATGCCCGCTGCCTTGGCGGCCTGGTTGATGCGATCGGTCACGCGTGCCACTTCCACCACGTCGCGCACCTTGGGCACCGTGACGTAGGCGAGGCGGCGGCCGGCAAGGCCTACGAGGATATCGACGTCTTGCGTCCACGCATCGTGGTTTGGATCGTGGATGCGCACGCCAATGCGGTTGAAACGGTTGTCGTCGCTGTTGATGAGCGCGGCGGCCAGTTCGGCGTGTGCGCGCTCCTGGCCGATGGCGGCGCCGTCTTCGCAGTCGAACGTGATGTCGAAGACGGGGCCAAGGGTTTGTTGCAGGGCGAGCGATTTGCGCATCAGTTTTTCTGCGCCCGCGTAGTGGTCGCAGACCGGCAGTTGAGCCGGAAGGGCATCGTCCTGGAACAAAACCTCGGTAGGGTGCACGGAGTGGTGTCGGTTGTGCGGCGCCTACAGCGCCTGCGTCTTGTTCAAAATGCAGGTGTAAAAAAACCGGAGGGTTCGCTGCCGATCCGCTCCGGTTTCTTCCTTTAGATCATGCGGATTACAGCAGATGCTGTACGCCTGCGCGCTCGGCTTCCAGCTCGTCGAGCGTGATCTTGATCTTGCCTTGGCTGTACTCGTCGATTTCCAGCCCTTCGACGATCTTGTACTTGCCGTTCTCCGTGGTGACCGGGAAACCGAACATCACGTCCTTCGGAATGCCGTATTCGCCGTTCGACGGGATGCCCATCGTAACGATCTTACCGTTGCTGCCCAGTACCCAGTCACGCACGTGGTCAATGGCGGCGTTGGCAGCCGAAGCAGCCGACGACAGGCCGCGCGCTTCGATGATGGCGGCGCCGCGCTTGCCAACGGTCGGCAGGAACACGTCGTTGTTCCACACCGGGTCGTTGATCATGTCCTTGACGCTCTTGCCGTCGATCGTGGCGTAGCGGTAGTCGGCGTACATCGTCGGGCTGTGGTTGCCCCACACGAACAGCTTTTCGATGGACGAAACCGGCTTGCCGGTCTTGGCAGCGATTTGCGACAAGGCACGGTTGTGGTCCAGGCGCAGCATGGCGGTAAAATTCTCGCGCGGCAGGTCCGGCGCCGACTTCATGGCAATGTAGGCGTTGGTGTTGGCAGGGTTCCCGACCACCAGCACCTTGACGTTGCGCGAGGCCACGGCGTTCAGAGCCTTGCCTTGTGCCGTGAAGATCTGGGCGTTGGCCGACAGCAGGTCTGCACGCTCCATGCCCGGACCACGGGGGCGCGCGCCCACCAGCAGGGCCACGTCGACGTCCTTGAAGGCGGTCATCGGGTCGGAATGCGCTTCCATGCCGGCCAGCAGCGGGAATGCGCAGTCTTCGATCTCCATCATCACACCCTTGAGCGCCTTTTGGGCCTTCTCATCGGGGATTTCCAGCAGTTGCAGGATGACGGGCTGATCCTTGCCCAGCATTTCGCCAGCGGCGATGCGGAACAGCAGGGCGTAACCGATCTGTCCAGCAGCGCCGGTCACTGCGACGCGCATGGGTGCTTTTGCCATGAGAACTCTCCAAACGGTAGTGAAAGCGGATCGCACTGCGTGCGGCAGGCATCCTGGCGGGATGTCGGTGCAGCTTCGCAGGCATTGCCGGCAACGGTCGGCGCTTCGTGGGCGGTCGGCTCAGAATCGGCAAGAGCCTCGCAGTTTACTGCGTCCGCATGACGATGTGGAAACACACTCGCGATTGACCTTGAGGGCGTCGTGGCGTCTGAGTGGACCGTCGCCCGGAACAGGCGCGAGTGTAGGTCCGGCTTTGCCGAGAAGTCAATTAATCTTCTGTCTTATATAAGACATAAGACATTCTATAAACGGGCTGGACGCCTTTGTCGCTTTTGTGGTGAAATCGGCAGCTATGTCGAGCACACCCAGCCCTCTATCCGCTGCGATGCCGCCTTCAGGCGGCGAAGGCGGCGCATCGCCCGCTTCTGCGGGCGGCGCAGGCGGCTCTCCCACGTTCAGTCCGCTGTATCAGCAGATCAAGACGCTGATCCTGCAAAGCCTGCAAGCCGGCGAATGGAAGCCCGGCGAAATGATCCCCAGTGAGATGGAGTTGGCGGCCCGTTACAAGGTCAGCCAGGGGACGGTGCGCAAGGCGATCGACGAGTTGGCGGCTGAAAACCTGGTCGCGCGGCGCCAGGGCAAGGGCACCTTCGTTACCACGCATTACGAAGAAGGGGTGCAGTTCCGTTTCTTGCGTCTGATGCCGGAGCAGGGCGAGCAGCACTATCCCAGCAGCCGTGTGCTGGAGTGCAAGCGCATGCGCGCCCCGGCTGAGATCGCCCGTCTGCTCGAGCTCAAGGCCGGCGACAGCGTCGTGCAGATCCGCCGCATCCTGTTCTTTTCGGGTGAGCCGACCGTGCTCGAAGAAATCTGGTTGCCAGGGGCGAGCTTCAAAGGGCTGACGGCTGAAAAGCTGACCGAGTGGAAGGGCCCGATGTACGCATTTTTCGAGGCGGAGTTTGGCGTGCGCATGTTGCGTGCCACCGAGCGCATCCGTGCGGTGGCCGCTGACCCGACCACGGCGGAGTTGCTGTCGGTGGCCGCTGAATCGCCGCTGCTGTCAGTGGAGCGCGTGTCGCATACGTTCGGCGACAAACCGGTGGAGATACGCCGTGGCCTGTACGTCACGACGCGGCACTATTACCAGAACGAATTGAATTAATGACGCGTCGCCGGGCCGCGATTCATGCGGACCGTCGCCGCTTCGGCTGCGTCTTGATTTGTGCGGCGCGCAACAGCGTATTGCGCGTCATGAAGGCGGTGCAGAGAGGACAATCCGCCCCCGTATCACGCCACTGGCTGGCGAGGGCAGGAAGCACAAAAGTGGAGCGCATCGCATGGAATTTATGGTGCGCTGCGCAACAAAAGCGCGCTAAAATCTCGTGGATTTGTGCAAACCTGTTTTGTTTGTTGATTAGCCAATTGGGGTCTGACCATGGCAGAAGCCATCAAGAAAGCCAGGCCGGTATACAGGAACATCGGTTTGGGCGACATCGCCCGCTACCGTTTGCCCTGGGCCGGTAAGGTGTCCATCCTGCACCGTGCCAGCGGTGCGCTGATGTTCCTTCTTCTTCCGTTCGTGCTGTACTTGTTTGAG